>JAHDQA010000021.1:7500-55398 GCA_018434075.1 Tissierellaceae bacterium | reverse complement strand
CCATTATTATATAAAGCTACGATTTGCTTTTTAAATGCTTCTTCATAATGCTTTGCCATTTAAATTCCTCCCCGTGATATATATATTTATATTATACCATTGTTCGGAATTTACTTGTCCTATTTAGTATAGCCTATCTAAAATCATTAATGTAGCCGCAGATCTTTCATGCAAAGAAAAGATATCTTTTGACTCATATGTTCATTGTGATAATCTAGACAAAGAGGTAAACCACATATTGGCGGGAATTGACATGGCTTCTCCAGAGCTTCTATTAGCTAGTCATTTAGGAGCAGATTGTGTAATTGGACATCATCCAGCGGGAGGGTGTGCTATTAAGAATATGCACAAAGATTTAGATTATCAAATTGAAAAGTTTGACAAGATAGGCATGCTAACACCAGCGATTGTTGATAAGCTTAAAAAGCTGAAAGAACATCGTAAAGAAGAACATTATGGTTTTAATTACTATAGAGTGACTTCATTTTCTGAACAATTAGATATACCTTTTATGAACCTACACACTACAATTGATATTATTACTGAGAACTATATTGCTGATTTGATAGCTAATAATATTGAAAGGGATGATAGTATTGATGAACTAATGTGTCTTTTATCTAAAATTAAAGAAATCGAAAGATCTATAGAAAATCCACGAATAGTTTTTGGGAATAAAGCTGATAAAGTCGGTAAAGTATTACCTATATTCACACATACTCCAGATATCGATTTGTTCAATTTGTATTTTAGAAATGGTGTTAACACAATAATTTGTATGTACCCTCCTAAGAATATTGATGTATCTTGTTTAGATGAAGTTGATAAAAGAATAATTGGGATAGGACATATGGGAGGTGATTCAATAGGTATGAATATACTACTGAATAAATTATCAAATGAGTACAATGTAAAGGTTACGAGAGTATCAGGTTTGCTTTAGGGAGGTACGAATTACATGAGAATTAATTTTTTGTTTAATGATATACCATCATATCTAGAAACTAGTATTCCGACTTTAAGTGTAGGAAACAATAGCATAGACTTATCTCACCATGAATCAAATATAGACAGTAGACTATTCTACAAGTTCTCAAATCAATGTAACATGAGGTGCGAATACTGTTTTCAATCCGAAGAGGTCAAAAATATGCCAATTGAGCCTAGAATGTTAATAGAAAGGTTGCGAATATGTGAGGAATATTTTAAAGAATCTAGTTATGATAGAGTGTTATTTGGTGGAGAACCATTTATAGAAAGTAATTTGCCATATTTGAAGTGGTTAATAGAAGAAACAGATCACAACTATTATGCATTTACAAATGGTGCTTTCAACGCAAGAATGAGTAGTTTTATTACAGCAAACATCAACAGGTTTAAAGCATTTATTATAACAATTGATGGTCCAGAGTACATTCACAATAAAAGAAGAGCGATAAAGGGGATCAATGGATTTAAACTTATAATTGAGAATATTAAAGTACTTATCGATTGTGGTTTGGATTTGATACTACAAACTAATGTTGATTCAGGTAATTATGAATCTACTCAGTTATTGTTAGAGTATTTGGAAAATGAGTTATCGATTTCAAAAGAGAATATTATATTCTCTCTCAATCCCGTATTGCATTGTATCGATAATTCTGACGAGTTAGAGTTGTTGGAGAACGGAATTAAACTAATGAAAGAATACGGTGATACAACAATCAATATTAACTCTACTACACTTCAGAAATTGGAAAAATTCTTATTAGGGAATGGAGTTTCTAGAAATAGATGCACGATAGGTTATGATATTGTTGCTGACTTTACCACTGGCGAGTTCTACACATGTTCTCAAAGTGCGTTGACAAGTATTGGTGTATTGAAGAACAAAGTTAGTATTGATACAAAAAAACAAGACTATTATAAACTTGCGAATAATAAATCTAATGACTCGTGCTTAAAATGCGATCTTGCATTTTTTTGTAGTTATGGATGTTATCTAGACTCAAAATATGTTGATGGTATTAATTGCAAAATTAAAATAAGAAAAGCTTTAGAGTTAATATTGAACAATATTTCTGTCTTTTTTGATTTAGAAGATTAATTTGCAATTAATACTCTATGGATAGATTAATCAATTTATAATGTAGAGATTTAAAGATAGTCCAAAATCAATATAAATGATAAATTATGCGATTAACCTAAAAAACTAGTCGGATATGTGAAATAGTTTGTGTTTGGGTTTTCCTGAATAGGATTAGCAAGATATTTTCTTTGTTGAAAATATCAATTATATAAGATGGGTTGTAAAATTAAATGCGACACTTTGAATAAATAAAAACTCATACTAACTTCGTGTAAAATGTTAATAACTGATGGGTTGTATCTTAGTTTTTAACTAAGTAAGACAGTTTCAGCGAAGGATATACATGGTTTTTTAAGAAAGGTGAACGCATAAAGATGAGTTAGATATACATGTAATGTGGGAGGGATAAGATGAAAAAGCCTGTATATTCAACTATGAGGACTAATTTTAACAAAAAAATTTATTATTTCAGTAGACTTTGTAGTTGTCTATCTTTCTGCTCGTTATTCAACCCAATTTAATACACTAAAAAAAAGAACAAGTTTCTTTCGTTTTAGAGGACTCCTCATGCCTAAGTGCAGGAGTCCTCCTTTTTTGTCTAAAAACACATAGACAAAAAAGAAATGGAGGAAACTTATGGAAAAAGATTATTACCTTTATGTCAGGGGACGAAAAGTAAAGGTCAGCGAAGAGATTTATAAAGTCTACTGGCGAGAAAGGGAACATGAAAAGTATTTAGAACAGGTGGACAGAAAAAACCACCTGCTTTTCTTTTCGCAATTAGATCATGACGGACACTTTGTAGATAATGTAGCCGATGAAAGCGTGGATGTAGCGAAAATTGCTGAGACACAAATGATGATAGAAGCATTAAGAGATGCCATATCAAAACTTAATGATGAAGAAAGGGACATCATAGAGCGTTTGTATTTCAATGATGAAACGCTTCGTTCAGTAGCAAAGCTAAAAAGTATTACACATCCGGCTTTAATCAAAAGAAGAAATAAGATTCTTGAGAAGTTGAAGAGATTTATTGAAGAATTTTAAAGCTTTGGTAACCAAAGGGGTCAAATTTTCCTTATATAAAGTGAAGGGAGAGTTTGACCTCTTTTATTTATTGATATGAAAGCCATTTGTGACAAATAGGTAGAGTACAAAGACAAAACCCTTTCAAATACTTGTTCCTTGACAACTGAATAGACCAAGGTAGGACTTTATCTACTTGTGGAGGATTATGACTTACGCCATGACCTTTCTGCTGAAAGAAATTTCGGTTTTACGAATACTGAGAAAATCAAGGATACAAGAAAGTAAGCGATAAATAAGAATACATAAAAAACAGATGTGGCAATCTGTTCGATGAAACAAGTAGTGATAATGATACTTCAATAGTTTAAGCCGGCTCGTCTGGAAGAAGGGGCGGAGGTGAGATTCCTATGTTGCTGCCAAGCACCTACCAATGTCATAAAACTTATTAATCATAAAGAGTATATTAGATTTTGATACAGAAGATTTTGTGAGAAAGGAGGAAATGTTTGTGGATAGTAGCTGGAATGGATTGGCTGATCTAATTGCGAATTTGATTACAAAGTATGCTGGCGTTTTAGAGTTAGATAATCTGCCTGATCCAGTGCCAGTAAACGAATACAGTATAGAAAAAAATAACTTTGATATAGCAAAAAAACAGATTGAGAATGAGCAATATGAGTGCTATAATAATCTTGAGATTTATGGTCAAACTGAATTAAGCAGAAGCAAAGATATAGAAAATAAATTTTGAGGTTAATGCTATGTCAAGAGAGAAAATAAAGGTGTATATTTACACAAGGGTGTCTACGTCAATACAGATAGATGGATATTCTTTAGAAGCACAAAAATCAAGAATGAAGGCTTTTGCACTTTATAATGATTATGAAATTGTAGGCGAATACGAAGATGCGGGTAAGTCCGGAAAATCTATTGAAGGAAGAATACAGTTTACTAGAATGATGGAAGATATAAAATCCGGAAAGGATGGAGTATCTTTTGTTTTAGTATTTAAATTATCAAGATTTGCAAGAAATGCTGCTGATGTTCTTTCTACACTTCAAACAATGCAGGATTATGGTGTTAATCTTATTTGCGTTGAAGATGGTATTGATTCATCGAAAGACGCAGGTAAATTGATGATTTCTGTTCTATCTGCTGTTGCTGAAATTGAAAGAGAGAATATTCGTGTTCAAACCATGGAAGGTCGTATTCAAAAGGCAAGAGAGGGAAAATGGAATGGCGGTTTTGCTCCGTATGGATATCAGCTTGTAGATGGGAAGCTTCTCATTAATGAAGAAGAAGCAATTGCAATAAGGACTATTTTTGATCAATATGTCAATACAACTATCGGTGCTAATGGAATCTCAAAATATTTAGAAAATCATGGGATAAGAAAAATTCCAAGACAAAACGGTAAAAACCCGCTATTTGATGCCGGACTAATAAGGAAAATTCTAAAAAATCCGGTATATAATGGCAAAATAGCTTTTGGAAGACGAACATTAGAAAAAGTTCATGGCACCAGAAATGAATATAAACAAGTAGAACAGGATGAATACATAGTAGCGGAAGGTATTCATGAAGCTATAGTTTCAGATGATGTTTGGCAAGCTGCACAAGTGAAATTGAAAGCTCAAGCTAAGAAATATGAGCATGTTAACAAAGGCAAGGATGTTCGTACACACTTACTTTCCGGAATAGTAAAATGCCCAATTTGTGGAGTTGGGATGTATGGTAACAAGTCCATTAAATATAAAAAAGATGGAACAAAATATAAAGATTTTTATTATTATGGGTGCAAACATAGGCAGATGATGAGAGGTCATAAGTGTACCTATAACAAACAAATTAGAGAAGAACTTTTAGATGATGCAGTTGCAGAAGTAATAGTTAAGTTGGTGAGCAATCCTAAGTTTGCTTCGATGATGCAAGAGAAAATCAACATGAAAGTTGATACATCTGTCATTGAAAGCAAAATAGAAAATTATCAGAACGAGTTGCGAAAAAATCATTCGACAAAATTCAAACTCATAGAAGAAATAGATAGTTTAGATGTTGATGATAAACACTATAAACGAAGAAAACAAGACTTGGATAATAGACTTTATCGTATGTACGATAAAATCGAAGAATTAGAGTCATTGCTAATCGACGCAAGAGCAAAGAAAGAAACTATTGAAGCAGAAAAGCTTACCGGCGATAATATATATAAGGTTTTGATTTATTTTGACAAACTTTATAAAGTCATGAACGATGTTGAACGCAGGCAGCTAATAGAAGCACTCATTTCTGAAATTCAAATTTTTGAAGAAAAGCAGCCTAATGGACAATGGCTAAAATCCATTACTTTTAAGCTACCTATCATAGATGAGGATCTAAATATAAGTTTGGACAATGATGAACAAGTTGAGACGGTAGTATTGATGTCAAGACTGTAAGCCTAGATTTTACTGGGTTTGCGGGATTACATCTAAGTTATCTACTCGACCTAAGGAGATAAAATGAGTACATGGTAACATGTCGATGGTATATTTTTATGCGAAAAATAAGCCTGAAATTAGATAGGGTTGAGTTGATAGTTTAGATAACGGGCATTTTTCATAGGGTTGAGGAGACAGGATGGATATATCATCCAATACGTGTTATCGGTATTTTTAGTTTCTATATGTGGCTTTCCATAAAAAAATAAAAAACCTCTTACGAAATGGGATTATCGCTCTACATGGAAAATCAATACCGCAATTTATCAATAGATAGGTATATCCTGCAAATAATATTGCGATCACAATAAAAAATATTGAAATTGCGTAATCAAAAGTATATGCTATAACTAAGGGACGATGGAGGTGAAATACGTGCCGGTAAGCTACAAAAAGCTGTGGAAACTGTTGATTGATAAAGACATGAAGAAAAAAGACCTATGTAAAGCAGCAGGCATAAGTTCATCGTCTATAGTTAAGCTCAGCAAAAATGAGAATGTGACTACCGGAGTTCTGGTCAAGATTTGCAAGGCGCTTAACTGTGATATCGGAGATATCATGGAAGTCGTTGATGAGACGGACAAACAGCGCAACGGTAATTAAATTGAAAGAGAGTGGGGTTTGCTTGGGTACGTTAATAAAGAGTTCTCAATTCAGTAAAAAAATGCTTGAGAGGACAAATATGGCGATTGTGCTTTGCTCTTCTGAGCCAAGATTGAAAAAGATTATTGCTGAAGCTGGTTTTAAAGAACTCAGTCTCAATAAAATATTGGCCGAAGCCCTTGTAAAAAAAGACACAGCAATCAGGCCACAATTTGTTGCCGATGAAGTAATGAAAATCGTATCGTCCATACAAGGCCCGATTTTTCTGACAGACTACGAAATGCTGTTTGATCCGAGGTACAGCATTGATGTTATCAGACTTTTTTATGAGCTGTCACGCAGAGCAAAAATTGTTATAAAGTGGTGCGGCACGTTGGACGATAACCACCTGGTATATGCAACACCGGCTTATAGTGATTTTCATTCATATAACATTCATGACTATGATATAACTTGTGTAATTTAAGGAGGCTTATTGATGAAATACGCAGATTTGATCAGCTTTAATCCGATTGAAAGCATTATCCAGCTTACGGCGGCTAATGACAAGAAAGAAGCAATAAATCTGGTTAAAAGCTATGTCATGTCAGATGGCATGGCTGACAAGCTGACCAATAATATGCTTTCACAGCTTCGTTTAGAAGATGTGGTAGACAATAAAGGTGTTTTACTGGTAGGTAACTACGGTACAGGTAAATCGCACCTTATGTCGGTCATTTCTTCAATAGCATATGATGCCGAAAACCTTGACTATGTACAAAACAAAAAGTTTGCCGAGGCTGCCAGGATCATTGCGGGGAAGTTTGAAGTCCTGCGTATTGAAATAGGCGCGTCAAAAATGTCCCTCAGGAACATCATCCTGACAAAAGTAAAGCAGGATTTTGCTGAACGTGGGCTCATCTTTGACTTCCCTGATGAAAAGGATATTATCTCAAATAAAGATGTGCTCCTGACCATGATGGATTTGTTTTCATCCAAATATCCCGACAAAGGATACCTGATTGTGGTGGATGAGTTCCTCGACTATCTTGGCGGCCGTAAAAGCCAGGAGATTAAGCTCGACCTGGGCTTCATGCGTGAGCTGGGAGAAATTATTAAAACTTCCCGTTTAAGAGCTATTTTCGGAGTACAGGAAAAACTTTTTGATAACCCCAGCTTTTCATTTGTATCCAATACTTTAAACCGGGTAAAGGACAGATTTGAGCAAGTCACCATTCGCAAGGAAGATACAGCCTATGTTGTATCTGAAAGAATACTGAAGAAGACTCCTGAACAAAAGGCGCTGATCCGTGAGCACTTGCAAAAGTTTTGCAGTCTATACACCAATATGTCGGAGCGCATGGAGGAGTACGTTGACCTGTTCCCTATTCATCCTTCATATATTGAAGTTTTTAACAAGATTTACATTATTGAGAACCGTCATATACTAAAAAACATTTCGGAGATCATCAGGCGGATACTTGACGATGAAATTACTGATGAATCTCCCGGCATTGTATCATTTGACAGCTACTGGTCCTTTATCAAGGAAAACCTTGCCCTTAAAACAGATGCCAATATTAAAGAAGTCGTTGAAAAGAGCGGCATGCTGGAGGATATCGTCAACCGTTCATTTCCTAAACGTCTTTATAAACCTTTGGCATTGCAGATAATATATGCTTTAAGCGTACATAGATTAACCACCGGTGACATCAGTATCCGTGCAGGACTTACCGCAGAAAACCTCAGGGATGATCTTTGCCTGTATTTAAAAGGAATGCCCGACCAAAGCTCAGATACATTACAGTCTATCATTCAAACGGTTCTGAAGGATATAATGACCACTGTCAGCGGGCAGTTTATTGAACATAATGCAGATAACGGCCAATACTATCTGGACTTGAAAAAAGATATCGACTACGACGAAAAAATCACGCAAAGAGCGGCTATTATGGATGATGACAGTCTGAATAGCTATTTTTATGATGTAGTTTATTATTGCTTAGAGTGGGATCAGAAAGAATATGTTGATAATTTCAAAATCTATGAACACCGGTTAAACTGGGTGTCTCATGCTATTTTTCGCTCAGGCTACCTATTCTTTGGCACACCTGAATCGCGTCCGACTGCTCAGCCGCCAGAGGATTATTACATATACTTTATTCCTCCCTATGGCAATGAGAGCTATACGGATGACAAGAAGGACGATGAGGTCTTTTTCCTGTTTAAACCCAACGAAGACTTCAAGAACACGCTGAAGTTATATGGTGCTGCTCAAATACTGAAAGATTTGGCCGAAGAAAAAAATAAGCCTGCCTATCAAAACAAAGCTGAAGTTTTCAAGAAAAAGCTGACGAAATACCTGAGCGAAAATAAGAATACTTGCTTTGAAGTAATCTATAAGGGCGAAAAGAAGCAGCTGATGGAAGTGATGAAGGGACAATATAAGAGCACCAACCCGTTCAAAGAAACCATTGATCTGGTTGCTTCCATCTGTTTGGACGAATACTTTACGAAAAAGTATCCTGAGATGCCGAAATTCAAAATTCAGATTACGCACCGCAACCGGGTAGATATTATCCGTGCAGGCATTGACAGGTTTGCAGGGCGAAAGAACCAACAGGCAAACGCCTTGCTTGAAAGTTTTGATTTACTTGACGGTGAAAAAATTACCGTTCAAAACTCCAAGTATGCACAATACTTTATCAAAGAGCTGGAAAAGATTCCTGCCAAAGCAGTTATCAATTTCAGTGACATTTATACTGAAGTTCAAAATAAAGATGAATATTACCTAGACAAGCGGTTCGGAATCAGCTATGCTCTTTTGCCAATTGTCTTGCTTGCATTGGTTCATACAGGCCATGCCGTCATTGCTTTAAGGAACGGCACTACCCTGACTGCCTCTGATTTGGAATCATTGCCCAAGATATCAGCCCTTGATATCTATGAGTTTAAGTACATTTCCAAGCCGAAGGACATGCAGCTGGCAGAGTTGGTCAGGCTGTATGAGCTGCTGGAGCTCCCTGTTGGCCTTATCAACAATCCTGCCCAGCGGGAGGCCGGGCTTGAACAGATGCTTGCCAGAGCACAGGAGATGGCCAATGTTGCGGTCAGGGCCAACAGCAAGCTGAACGGAGAATTTGAGCTTTGGGGCGAACCGCTGATTGCCGACCATCTTGCTTCGGATTATAAGGCTTCTGCTAAGAGGGTGCTGGACATATTTGGTAACTTCCAGAGCAGGTTCAATACCGTGGCCAAGCTCAATAACTTTAATTACACAATGGAACAGATTGAGCAGCTTGGCAAGGATATTGCTGCATCAAAAATTGTTCTGGAATACGAAAAATTCAGGAACGACTGCCTTGCCAATGTCAATTACATGATGAATTTGGAACGCATGGAGCTTGGTGCTGCCTTAAGAGCAGAGATTGAAGCCGCCAAGGAAAACTTCCGCAAGATTAGAGATGACATACCTCAGGACATGAGCGGCGAGGGTGCTGCAGCGGATGTGAACAGTTTGCTGGTAAAAGTCAAAAACCAGTATATTGACATCTACTTTGCAGAGCATCAGAAAAAACGTCTCGGAGTTTCCGATGGCCAGCGTAAGGGTGAACTGGTCGGGTCGGCAAAACTAGCTAATTTAAAGCGCTTGAAAGCAATCAATAATATTTTTTCGGCATCTAAACTGGACAGTATCGAAAAGGACCTGGCCGGGCTCAAAGTCTGCTATGAGCTGACTCCTGATATGCTGAAAACGAACCATTTCTGCACGAAATGCAATTTCTTGATGGGTGAAGCCGATATTCCGGTAAAAGGCAGGCTTGAAGAGATTGAAGACCGTATTGACAGCCTGCTTGCCGAATGGACGAATACCCTGTTTAATACGGTTACGGACCCGACGCTCGAAGAGCAAAAGCAGTATCTAAGTCCGGAACAGCGGGCTGCCATTGATGCATTTATTAAAACCAAAGCATTGCCTGAAAAAATTGACCATTTCTTTATCAATGCGATTGAGGATTTATTGAAGGGTTTTGAGCCTGTCGCCATTGCGGCCGACGACCTCATTGACAAGCTCGGCGCGCTCGGGCCGTGCGATATTGATACATTCCAGCGCAAACTGAAAGATCTGCTTGATGGCTATACCAAGGGCAAGGATAAAGAGAAGCTGCGCATCGTAGTAAAAAGATAAGGAGAAATCGGTATGAAACTGACGAAAGAAGATATTGATAAAGTACGACATATTGAGGGCTTTCCTATGGCGAAGGACGAGGATATTATTGCTTTGTCCAATCCTCCCTACTATACAGCATGTCCTAATCCGTTTATTGAGGACTTTATAAAGGAGCATGGTAAACCATATGATGAAGCGACTGACGATTATCATAGGGAACCTTTTGCTGCTGATGTGAGTGAAGGCAAGAACGATCCAATATATAATGCCCATAGTTATCATACGAAAGTGCCTTATAAAGCCATTATGCGATATATTCTCCATTATACGGAGCCAGGTGACATTGTATTTGACGGCTTCTGTGGTACTGGAATGACAGGTGTTGCTGCGCAAATGTGTGAAAACCCAGATCCTGACTTTAAGTATCAATTAGAAAAAGAAATGCCTGGAATAAAATGGGGAGCAAGAAAAGCTGTTTTAAATGACTTATCGCCAGCAGCTACTTTTATTACTAAAAACTATAACTTTTACGTTAATTCACACAAATTTATTGATGAGGCAATGAGAATACTGAATGAAACTGAGGCAGAACTTGGTTGGATGTATTTAACTAGACATACAGTAGACAGTGAATCAAATCAACTAAATTTACAAAGTTCTAGGGAAAATATGGGTAAAATTATATATACTGTTTGGTCAGATGTTTTTATTTGTCCTAATTGTGGCGAAGAAATAATTTACTGGGACGTTTCTTCACTTAACAGCCAAGACATACATGGGAAAGGAAAATTTAAATGTGGTTCTTGTGGTATAGAAGTATCAAAAAGGGACTGTGAGCATGCTAAAACATACTATCTGCGAAAAAATGAAATGTTAACTGTTTCAAAGCAAGTTCCAGTCTTGATAAATTATGAATATAACGGCAAAAGATATGAAAAATCACCTGATGTGACAGATTTAAACCTTATTTCAAAAATTGATGCAGAATTAATTAAAGATTGGTATCCAATTAATCCTTTACCAAATGGATACAATACCCAACAGCCAATCCGTTCACATGGAATAACAAGTGTAGACTTATTTTATACTAAACGAAATCTTACAGTACTTTCACGTTTGTATAGTAAAGTCAATGAGAGCGATATACCTGCGCTTCGGTTTTGGCTAACTTCGCTTGACCACGGTGTTGGAAAACGTGTAAAACATGGAAACTGGTCTTTTCCAATGAGTACGTTGTCGGGTACATTATATATTCCATCACTATGTAGAGAAAATAACCCGTTATATTTTTATGAAAACAAAGCAAAAAAAATGGCGAAAATATTCTTTAAAACTCCTAATCAGAATGTCTGCGTCTCAACGCAATCCTCTGCACAGATGCCGAATATTCCGGATAAATGCGTTGATTATATTTTCATAGATCCACCGTTTGGTAGTAACTTAAATTATTCTGAGTTAAGTTTTTGCTGGGAGTCCTGGTTAAAGGTTATTACAAATAATAAAGACGAAGCAATTATAAATATTGTTCAACATAAAGGGTTAGTAGAATATCAAAGAATCATAGAAAATTGTTTTAAAAATTTTTATAGAATTCTAAAGCCTAATAGGTGGATGACTGTTGAATTTCATAATTCACAAAATTCAGTTTGGAATGCAATACAAGAAGCTTTATATAAAGCAGGCTTTATTGTAGCTGATGTTAGGATTTTAGATAAACAAACTGGTAGTCACAAACAAGTTACGACATCTTCTGCTGTTAAGCAAGACCTTGTTATTTCTGCATATAAACCAAAGGAAAGTTTCAAGCGAGAGTTCATTTCCCACGCTGGAAGCGAAGAAACAGCATGGAGTTTTGTACGACAGCATCTTGAAAAGCTTCCTGTAGTTGTTGTAAAGAACGGGAAAATTGAACTGATAGCAGAACGTCAAGCATTTCTGCTCTATGACCGTATGGTGGCGTATCATATTATGAATGGAATACCTGTTCCATTAGACGCAACAGACTTTTATAAAGGTTTAGACGATAGGTTCTTAAAGCGTGACGGGATGTACTTCCTGGCTGATCAGGTCAACGAATATGATACGGCCCGTATCGTTAACGATATAGAGCCGATTCAATTTGAGCTTTTTGTCACCAATGAGAAGTCTGCAATTGCATGGCTTTACCAACAGCTTGAGACACCGCAGACATACGCCGAACTCCAGCCGAAGTTTATGCAGGAAATAAAAACTTGGGATAAGTTTGAGGAAAGGCCTGAGCTGGCAGTTTTGCTTGAAGAGAACTTTCTGCAGGACGATAAGGGCAGGTGGTATATCCCGGACATTACAAAAGCTGCCGATGTGGCCAAGCTTCGCGAAAAGAAATTGCTCAAAGAATTTGAGGGCTACCTGGCTACAAAAGGAAAGCTCAAACTCTTTCGTACGGAAGCAATCAGGGTGGGCTTTGCAAAGCTCTGGGCTGATAAGAACTATAAACTAATTGTCGAAACTGCGGAACGCTTGCCAGAAAATGTTATCCAGGAAGACGACAAGCTGCTTATGTACTATGATATCAGTTTAGGAAGGATTTGAGGTGGCTCAATGATTACCTGGTTAAACGCAAATCAAGGCTTTGTAATGTGTTTGCTTACATTTGTATATGTTCTGGCAACAATTGCAATTGTAGTTATGAATAATATGACCATTAAAGAGATGAAAGAAGCGAGAGCCGCTGAGAGCCGCCCTTACGTTTTTGTAAGCCTTCATAAAGATCCCAGAGATGTGTGCTTTTATCTACGTGTGAAAAACCACGGAAAGACCGGTGCAATAATAAATAGGCTACAAATTACACCTATTATCAAACTTGTGGATATTGAAGAAAAGAGTAATTTCTTAGAAAGAAGTATCTTGGCTCCAAACCAAACGCTTCAATTTATTGTTTTGGAAAAATGGGAAGAAACTTGTGAAAAGGATTATAACGTGGAAATTGAATATACAATGGTCGGGGATGCAAATAGTAGCTTTCACGAGCAGTATGCTTTGGTGGTTCAATATGCACATCAAATGGGATATACAGACAGGAGCAATAGCAATCTTAGTAACTCGGAGAACTCATTAAAAAGTATTGCGGAACACTTGGATTCAATTAGAAGTAAACTTTAGTATTATGAAACGCAAAGGAATTGAGTATGAAGAATATTGGAGATTATGTTTTTGATAAAACTAAAAATGAGCGTGTGCAAATACTGGAGATTAGCGAAGTATGGGGCTTTGTATCATACAAAGTATTTAATGCTTCCACCGGAACGGTTTACAAGTTATCCGCCGATGACATCTGCGCCGAAGTACCCGAAGAAAATTTTAATGAGAGCTATCTTCGGTATGTTGCCATGCTTTCAAAAATCAAGAACGAAACCTCCGAAGGCATCCTGTCAAAGCTATCGAGCGGCATCATTCCTTTGCCGCATCAGCTGCATGTTCTTAACAGGGCTTTATCAAACAATAATGTGAGATACATATTGGCGGATGAAGTGGGTCTCGGAAAAACTATTGAAGCAGGACTCATTATTAAAGAGTTAAAGACCAGGGGAATTATCAAGCGGATACTGATTGTCTGCCCTACCGGTCTTGTAACTCAATGGAGTCTGGAAATGCAGGACAAGTTCAACGAGAAGTTCCATGTTATCCTGCCGGAGGATTATGACACCATTCGTAAGATAACTGGAAATGAGGATGTTTACGGGCAGTTTGATCAGGTTATCTCACCCATGGATTCTATCAAGCCCTTGGAAAGACGGGTTGGCTGGACGGAAGAAAAGATCGCCCAATACAATGAGGAACGGATTTATTCCATCATCAACAGCGGCTGGGATTTGGTCGTGATTGACGAGGCCCATAGGGTTGCCGGGAGTTCAGGGGAAGTAGCCAGATACAAGCTTGGCAACCTCCTGGCTGCAGCCAGCCCTTACCTGCTGTTGCTGACTGCTACACCTCATAATGGTAAAACGGAGCCGTTTTTGCGGCTCATACGTTTGGTTGATGAAAAGGCTTTTCCCAATATCAATGCCATTGTTAAAGAGCAGGTAGCTCCTTATGTTATCAGGACTGAAAAGCGTGAAGCCATAGACAATAACGGCAATAAGCTTTTTAAAAATCGAACTACCAGGGCTATTGAATTGCACTGGGACGAACGGCATTCCATGCAGCGCAGGCTTTATGAAATGGTGTCGGATTACGTTTCCAAAAATTATAACAAGGCCATGCGCAACCGCGGCAAAAACATGTGGTTCGTATTCCTGCTCATTATGATGCAGCGTCTGGTCACCAGCAGCACAAGCGCCGTCCGGGAAAGTATGGAACGGCGTGTTAAAATCCTGGAAGAGCAAGCATTCAAGTATCAATCCATGTCCGAAGAAGAATTTGCAGAGATGGAATTGGAAGAAAACATGGAGGATGCCATTGCGGCCATTTCTCTGGACATCAAAGAAGAAATTGCCCAGCTTAACGATATCATTGCCGTTGCCAAGCAGGCAGAGTTCCAATATCTTGATGTCAAAGTTGAGCCGTTGCTTGAAATTATCGATGACTTATTTGCTGAGGACCGGCAAAGAAAGGTTATCATTTTTACGGAATTTGTAGCGACCCAAAGCTACCTTGTAAAGCTGTTGAAAGACAGGGGGTATTCAACATCCATTCTCAATGGCAGCATGAGTATTGAGGAACGGAACGCTGTGCTGCAGGAGTTTAAAACGGAAACGGACATCCTTATTTCGACCGATGCCGGTGGTGAGGGTTTAAACCTGCAGTTTTCCAACTGCATTATAAACTATGACCTGCCCTGGAATCCAATGAAGATTGAACAGCGTATCGGGCGTGTTGACCGTATCGGGCAGCAAAGAGATGTGATAGTTTATAATTTTATTCTGGCTGATACTGTTGAAAACCGTGTAAAAGCTGTGTTGGAAGAAAAGCTTTCCGTCATACTTAAAGAGATTGGCATCGACAAGTATTCAGACGTGCTTGACAGTGAAACCGCTGAGCTTAACTTTACGGATGCTTATATGAAATCAATCCGCAATCCTAAAAATATTGAGTTAAACATTCGTCCGGTTGAGGAGGATTTGAAAAAGCAGGTTCAAAATACCATGCGTATAAAAGACCTCATCAAGGAAGAAAAAGATCTTGCCTCAATGATTGGGACAAACTCTGCTTTTGACTTTGAAGCTGCATTGCGGCAGATGGTCACATACTATGAAAACTATAAGGGCAATCCCTACTTGCCTATCGAGAATTTCAGCATCAATGACCCTGTGATTGTTGGCCACCTGAACAAGGAAATCGAGCAAGACTTGGGAGGTCAGCTTTTAAATGTTTCAATAAAGGATTTTCCGAATGAAAAGGGCTACTTTATGCTGTGGCGAATATCACTTACTCCTGACAGCCAGGGGCAGAAGATTATCCCAATTTTCATTAACCAGGATTTTATCCTGCGTCCTATGGCGGGTAAGAAAATATGGGAGGCTATTCTTGACAAAGACAGGGTTATTACTGTTTGGGAAGGGGAAAAGATCGATATAAAAACTCAGAATAAGCTCCGTACAGCGTCACAGGAATTTGCCTACGACACTTTCTTAACGCTGAAAGCAGAACTGGAAAAAAGAAATGAAGAAACATACAGAAAGTATTTATATGCTTTGAACCTGCGCATCGAGGCTGCGCAGCGGATAGGGATCGAAAATATCAGGAAGCACAAACTTATGGCTTTAAGCCGGGAAAAGGCAGAGATAGAAGCCAACTACCTGGCGGGCAAGAAATTCTGTCCTGACTTTAAGCCAGTATTGATAGTACATATGGAGTGAAATTATGATAGAGAAACGGATAGCAGAGCTTTTTTCAATTCAATATGAAAAGCGGTTGCTGATTTTTGATACCAGCGGATTTTGTGCTGCCTTTGATTATACCAGGCTGCTTATTTCTCAGAATTTTGAGGTTATCCGGTATGAGGATATTGAAGCATTCCGGCTAAGGTATGAGCAAGAAATAAGGAATTCTGATCATAAATATGCGGTTATTGTTTATTCTGACATATATGTGCCATACGATATAAGGAAACAGTTTTTTGAGGTTGAAATTTCTCTCAGAAGCATCTTTCCGAAACTTCATGAAGATACGGTGCGCCGGTATATTAAAGACATTGACTTGATCAGCTTTGCCTATGGGGAGCTTTATTCGCCCTGTGACACCAGGGAAAAGACTGAAAAATTTATTTCAGATACGGTCTTTTCAAAGGGAAATATTAAAAACTATTGTGATTTAATGATAAAAAACCTATTGCCTTCCGGCGACAAATCCGGTATTACTGCAAATGGCTGGATTGAGATTGCCCGTAAAAAGGCCTTGATTGATTATTACGCTGCAAAAGCAAATATCTCGATCGATACGAGTTTTGTTGACGCGGAATTTGAAAAGTTTATATTTGATGGCTATCAAAAGCTTTCCGGTGAGACCAAAAAAGAGGCTCCTGCTATCTTGCCTAAAGTAATTGATTTTATAGCGCATGGCAAAACTGCTCTTATTGTCGTGGATGGGATGTCATTATTTGACTTTGAGATAATCTCACGATATTTGGAAGGCATTGACTATGAATACCATTGTACTTATGCCCTAATACCAACGACGACGGCTATTTCAAGGCAAGGCCTGCTCAGCGGGAAGTATCCGCGTGAGTTGGAAAATCCTTTTACTTTAAGCCAAGAAGAAAAGGGCTTTATGGAGGCTGCCAAGAACAGGGGATATACCAAACAGCAAAGCTTATATGCAAAGGGCTACAATCCGCCCATTAGTCATTTTACAAGGTTTGCGGCTATTATCATTAATGATATAGACGATTTAGTTCACGGTCAAAAGCAAGGCCGTGCCGGGATGTATAATGACGTTTCGTTATTGGCAAAAAGCGGCAAGTTACAAACATTAATACAAGATTTATATTCACAAGGATTTAATATTTATATAACATCCGACCATGGCAACACTCCCTGCATCGGAGCAGGAGCTATCCGCAATGCTGGAGTCGAGGTGGAAACCAGATCCAAGAGGATGTTTGTACTGAAAGATTTTGCGGAAGAAAAGGATTCTTTTGGAGACAAAGTCGTGACTTATCCGGGATATTACTTGGATAAAGACTATAAATACTACGTCTGCGAGTCAGGTGTTTCTTTTGATAATAAGAATGAAGAAGTAATGACACACGGAGGCATCTCCATTGACGAGGTAATTGTCCCATTCATTAAAGTAAAGGCGGTAATTTAGATGGCAAAAATAATTGGACTGTCCCGTTCCATTAGATTGGAATGGCTCAATAAAACTGTAGAACTCGTACTGGAGGGAAAGAACGAAACGCAAATTAAAGACGAATTGAACGAATACTTGTCCTTTGAAATAAAGAGCCCGACTGTTCTGAGAAAAACACGGGAAATCCTCATGAATATATGGGTGAGGACTCCTGAGGAACTTTCAACTTTAAAACAGCAAGCTTTAGAAGCTTATAAGGATGAGAAGTCGAATAAACTGGCATTGCATTGGAGCATGATGCTGGTTGCATATCCTGTATTCTCTGATGTGTGTGCTTTAATAGGCAAGCTCACTAACATCCAGGATACATTTGCGGCATCCTGGCTTAAGGAAAAGCTGTTTGAAATGTGGGGAGAACGGACTACGCTGTTTCATTCCAGTGATAAGATATTGCAAACCTTGAAGCAAATTGGAGCTATTGAAAATGAGAAAGTTGGGGTATATCGCATAAAAAAGTACCCGGTTACCGATGTGAAAACCATACAGGTGTTGTTATTGGCCATCCTTCACTTAAGGGAAAGAGCCTACTATGAAATTGCAGAGCTTTCTTCGGTACCCCAGGCTTTTCCGTTTGAATACACTGTTTCACTCGAATGGCTGCATGACTCGGATTTATTTACGTTAAGTAACTTTGGCGGCAAAATTGTGTTAACAGTGGATTAGGGTCTGTCAAGAATTTTGCTTAAACCACGAATCTTAGCCTAAATACGGGGTTAACCTTTCTTTGAAATCACAATTCAGGCCGGTTCCGTCGCCGGGAGTTGAGGTAAGGGATATATTTATAATAACTCTAATTGTATGAAAATTATGGTATAATTTAGGTGTACCTGTTAAATAAAGGTGCACTTTATTTTGTTTTCAGGGGGTATTAAAGCGATAATGTACCTTATCGATAAGAAAAATAACCGGCTTTCAAAGATAGAAGAGAAAACCTTTTCAGAACTCGGGTTTAAGGAAAGGGAACATCTGCAGGAGTGGCTGGCAAATGAACCTGCAGTATTTGGAGAAGATTTGCTCATTATTCAAAAAGAATTTGACGGCTTTGCCGATACCAGGGAACGGCTTGATCTTTTGGCTCTGGATAAAGACGGCAACCTGGTGATTATTGAAAACAAGCTGGACGATTCCGGTCGGGATGTAACCTGGCAGGCCTTGAAATATGCATCTTACTGTTCCAGCTTATCCAAGGAAGAAATCAGAGTTATATTTCAGGACTATCTTACCAGGTGTGGAAGCGGAGAAACAGCGGAAGAAAAGCTTTGTGAATTTTATGGAAAGGAATACGATGAAATATCGCTGAACAAAGGCACCGGGCAACGAATTATCCTGGTTGCTGCGAAATTCAGGAAAGAAGTTACTTCCACTGTTTTATGGCTTATGAACTATAATATCCGCATTCAGTGTTTTCGGGTAACACCTTATAAAAAAGACGACGAGTTATTACTTGATATCGAACAGATTATACCAATGAAAGATGCCGAGGACTATGTGATTAAAATGGCCGAAAAAGCCCAGGACGATATCATGATTGAGAATAGATTGAAAAGTTCCGACGCGTTACGCTTGGAATTCTGGACAGCTTTGCTTAAAGAGATGGCCAAGAAAAGCGAGTTGTTTAAGAATATCAGTCCGAAAAAAGATAACTGGATAAATGCAGGTTCGGGCATAGCGGGAGTACCTTTTACATTCGCTATTTCAAAGGCATATGCAAGAGTGGAGCTTTACATAGATACGGGGGATAAAGCTGAGAATAAAAAGCTGTTCGACTATTTGCACCAAAGCAAGGAAGCAATAGAGACAGCTTTTGGAGAAGCAATGACCTGGGAACGTCTGAATGATAAAAGGGCAAGCCGGATAAGCTCCAGTATTGACAAAAACTCTTATGACAGGGAGAATTGGGATTTCATCATTACCGAACTAACTGAACGGATGGTGTGTTTTGAAAAGGCTCTGAGGGATTATCTGAAGAAATATAAGAAGTAAATGGATTTAGTGATATCAGGAGTGAAAAAAATTGAGAATTGCTTTGATTTCATGCACCAGCAGAAAAAAAGCATATAAATGCCCAGCAAGAGACTTATATTCAGAAAGCCCGCGGTTTCGGTTGGCATATGCTTTGGCAAAGCTTGTTGCAGATAAAATATTTATTCTTTCCGCAAAATATGGCTTAGTGCCGGAGGATATGATTATTGAACCTTATAACGAAACCTTAAAAGATAAAAGTGCCCTGGAGCGGCGGGCATGGGGCGAAAAGGTGTTAAATGACTTACGAAAAGTTTCCGACTTGGAAAGCGATGAGTTTATTGTTTTGGCCGGCGAAGTTTACCATGAAAATCTGCTGCCCCATTTGGTTCATTTTTGGCTTCCTCTCAAAGGCAAGCGGCAAGGAGAATGGATTCCGGAGTTAGAGAGACTGGTTAGGCTTGAAAGCGAATCAGATAAAGCGATAGTTCTTCATATGCTTTTCAATGGCCTGCCACGATTGGATTGGACGATGATAAACCGGATTCCTTATCAAAATGGTATATACATCATGTTTGAAAAGGGCGAAAGCTACCATGGCATGAATAGAATAGTTCGCATAGGTACCCACCGGGGTCAAGACCGTTTGTTGAAAAGGTTAAGAGACCATTTTGTGAAAGAGGATGCTGATGGCAGTATTTTTCGTAAAAACATCGGTCGTGCTTTTTTGAAAATGACTTCGGACCCATATTTACAAGTCTGGGAAATTGATATGCACAACTCTGAAAATGAAAGAAACTATGGACACCTAATAAATGAAGGGCTTGAAACTGAACTAGAGGCAAAAATTAGCCGATATTTAAGGGACAACATCACCTTTGTCTGTTTTCCGGTTGATGAAGAAGCTGAGCGGTTGAGGTTAGAAGAAGGTATTATTGCATCACTTAACAGGCATTCATCATTTGGCCCGAGCAGCAATTGGCTTGGTTTGAATAGCCCAATGCCGGAGATTGCAAGCAGCGGCCTTTGGAATAGACAGGGTTTGCAGGGACAACCTTTATCTGATGAAGAATTAGAGCGGGTTAAGTGGCTTGCTAGATTTGGAAACGATAGTTACAGAAACAATACGGGGCGTAGAGCACGTGTACAAAGAGCAGAGGATAGTGTCAGGGTGGCTGTTGAAGTTACGGGTTCACAAGGGAAAATAGCTGATGATGTAAGGCAGTACATAGAAAAATTGTTGCAGGAAGCAAAGATGATAGGCGAAGACTATATTGATTTGGTTTCAGGGGATATTCATAAGCAGATGGGCATGAAAAACAGGATGCCGCAGATATGCAGGATTATGTACGAGAAAATGATGCCTGGCGATGAAGTTTTACATACTACTCCCAGCGGTAAAAGTACGACTATAAAAATCAGGTATGACCTCAGAAATAGATAAGGGTGAGAAATAGCGTAATAATAATTCCTGCTAGCAAAGAGGTGCAGAAAAGTGGCTGTTAATTATAGAAAGTGCCCTAAATGTGGATCCTGTAATTCGGTTAAAATTGTATATGGCATGCCGAGTTTTAAGCTTTTTCAGGAAGCTGAAGCCGGAAAAGTAAAATTGGGCGGCTGTTGCATTATAGAAGGCGGTCCGGAATACCACTGCAAGGATTGTAACAATGAGTGGAACCGGGAACAGGTGCTTGACATCGCATATGACCAGATCAAAGGGCTCAAAGCATCAGTGGGTGGATACTTCGGCGGTTATTATCATGTAACTATTGATTTGACAAATCTTAAAACTACGTGGCTATTCAACGAGGGCGGTTCTGAAGAAACCAGTACAAGATCCATCCGAACTAAGACAGCAGAAGAATTCATTAAGAGTTTAAAAGAGATCAATCTGCTGAACTGGAAAGCAAAATACGTAGAACCCGGAGTCTGTGACGGGACTCAATGGAGCGTTGAAATAATTACTGACGGGAGAACCGTCAGAAAATATGGCGACAATAAGTTTCCAGAAGAATGGAAGCAGTTCTGTAAAGTGATTAAAAGAATAACGGGAAAGGAATTCAGGTGAAAGTGATGAAAGCCTTTCAGATAAAAATCGAATTAATTGATTCCGAACCACTAATATGGAGAAGGGTAGTTATCCCGGCGGATGTTACCTTCAGACGCCTGCATGACACAATACAATTTTCAATGGGTTGGCGGGATTATCATCTTTATGAATTTGAGTTTCCGCAGGAGAAACTCAGAATTACAAATGACGAAGAATCCTATGAGGAATTTAAATTTTACTCTGCCAAGTACAAAAGCAAAAAGCCAACAAAAAAGGAAGACCCTCATGGCATTATAGCCAGGATAATTGAAACAACCGTTAGACAGCCTCAGACGGTCAAAATTGATAACTATCTGGAAAAATATAAGACCCTTGAGTACATTTATGACTTTGGCGATTATTGGAGACATAAAATTGAACTGGAAAAAACCATTGAAGATTATGAGTTTGGTTACCCTATAATACTTGCAGGCGCGGGCGCTTGTCCGCCGGAAGATGTAGGTGGTCTTGGCGGTTACAAAGAATTTCTTGAAGCATGGAATGACCCTAAGCATCCGGAACATGAATCAATGCGGCAATGGGGAGAAAGCCAGCATTACAGGGAATTTGACATTGACTTTAGGAATGATCTGCTAAAGACATGCTTGAAAATCAAAAAAGTAAAGTAGCGGGGGATGCTACCATGATAAAAACCAATAATGCGTGCAGTTGCGGATGCTGTTCGCAGGATTTAGCTCAAACCAAGGGATTTGCCCTGTCTGCAATAATAAAGGCGAAGCAGTAGGAAAATATACCAAAAAATTCTAATTGCAAAGAGAATAATCCAATGGGCGTTTGCTACCATAAGATCATTCAGGAAGCAATAAATAAAGGATTGGCAATGAAATGATTGTTTATTGTGCTTAAAATTAGAAACAAGGATGTAAGACTGGAATAGTATAAACAAAAACAAAAACACCCCGCACATCTTAAAAATATATGATGTCCGGGGTGCTATTTTTTTAGGAAATCTCCTGTCGCATTTAATGGAGCTTCAAGCCTGTAGCCCCTGTTTTTCAATATCTGAAATTTGAAATCCATTAATTCCGGTGGTACATAAAGTTCCCTTGCGGCTCTGAAAAAATTCATTTCCGCGTCATTTATCAGTCTAATAACCTCATCATCAGGCAAGAGAATTTCTGCAGCGAAAACATTTGCTTCCCTTTCCGGCTTTGATGACATATCATAGCTGATAAGCTCCTGGGCCTGGGGATTCATTATGGCCAAGTGTCTGTGGAAGCGGTCATGGCCAATTTCATGAGCACATACCAAGCGTCTGGCAGGACTGTCCAATTCATTGTTAATGCAGATATATCGGCTCCGCCTTGTGTATATGTAAATCCCTTTAAGCTTGCCGAGCGGCCTGTAGAGAACATTAATATTAAGACAATCGGCAATCTCAAAGGGGTTTCGGGTTTTATGCTTTTGGATCAACCTTTCGGCTTCTCTTAAAATAAATTCCATACTTTTCACCCCGCAGCTAATCAGTTGGCGGATTTTTGCTGCCTTTATTTTTACGGACACCGTACTTTTTGGCTTTTTTCTTTGAGTCAAAGTATATTTCGGTTAATACCTCAAAAAGCGCATCTTTATCTTCTTCTGATAATTCTCCGCCGGCAAATAAACATTTTGTAGTTTCAATGAATTTCTTTGCTTCGCTTTTTCCCCTCAACTTATCTTCTGCTTTAGCTTCTTCTAAAAATATTTCTTCTTTTGTCATTGCGATGCTTTCGCTATCATCTGTCAGGAAATCTGAAGATACGTTAAAGAAATCAGCGATTTTATCAATTAGTCCTGCTTCCCGTGGAAAACGCTGACCGTTTTCATAATAAACCAAAGCCCGTCTTGTAATCCCGAGCTGCGCTGCGAAATCCTTCTGAGAAATGCCTGCCCTTTTGCGTAATAATCTAATTTTTTCGCCAAACTGCATCTGAAAAAACACCTCCGGTAATATTTTGGCTATATTGTTCACTCATTATACATTAAGAGAACAAATTTATTGACAAAAATATTGTTCACATATTATAATACAAGAGAACAAAAAATATGTCAATAATTTTGAAAAGAGGTGAAAACAGATGAGTTCTGAAAAAATGGCGTTAGCTGTGTTGAAACGAGGATTAGCTTCCATGCACATTGATGAAGAGCGGGTATATCATAAAACAAAATTGTTGCTGAAAATATACCGGGATGTGGTTTGGTGTATTGAAGACAGGGTATGCGAGATTGAGGCAGAGTATTATGCCATGGGAGGCAATCGTCTGGCTGAAGCCTTGGATTACCTGGATGATTATGACCCCAATATCAATAAGAAAGACCTTGAAGAAAAACTGTGCTCATTATTGAAAAGCAAGTGGCTTATTGAAATTGTGGACAAGGCATTGTTAAAAATAAAGAATTATCCTGATTATGGGGATTTGTATTTCAATATCCTTTACAAGCAGTACATTGTAAAATACAGGTATTCGGAAAAGGAAATTATTGAATCTCTCAATTGTGAGAGGACAACCTTTTATAAAAGAAAAAAGGAAGCTATAAATTTAATGGGCCTTGCCATATGGGGATATGTGATACCTGCTCTAAGGGATATATGGCAAACGGAATGTGAACTAAATACGAACTGATAAAAGACAAAATACCTACATAACAAGTACTGAATACGAACTGCGAGGATGTTACGATAATTATGATGGGTAACTGCATACTTTAAAACCATCGATTCAGGCTTATACAGCCATGAGTCGAGGTTTTTTTTATGCCCCGAAACCCGTCCTAAATTGCACATAGGCAGCAAAAAAAGGGTCGTACGGAAAACCGTGCGGCCCTTTTTTTGCTGCCGGAAAGGGGACATCCGTGAAGCGTTTGTTTTGGTACTACATCCGGTATCCTTGATTTCCTCTGTTTTGCTAAGGCCCGCAAACAAAGCAAAACGGAGGGAAGGAAAGATGAAAGAATACAAAATAAGAGTGAAAAATGAAATTGTTACTGTAAACAAGGAAATATATACCGCCTATTACAAGATGAAAAGACGTGAAAGGTACATAGAGGAAATCAGCATAAAGAACAATCTTTCTTATGACCAGCTAGTCGAACTGGACTATCCTATTGAGCAGAAAATGTGTGATCAGCAACTTCTTGTTGAAGACGTTATTATTGAAAAAATCATGCTTGAGAAATTAATGCTGGCGCTTGAAGAATTGACAGAGCATGAGCGGTTAATAATTAACGAACTGTTCTTTAATGGCAAAAGCGAAAGAGAGCTTGCAGATTCAATGAAGCTGCCAAGAACAACTTTGCAGTCTCGCAAAAACAGCATTATCAGCAAACTTAAAAAAATTATTGAAAAATAAAAATTTGTTTCGTCCACCCCTTCATTTTTTCGGCTTAAAAAGTGAAGGGGTATTTTTTATCCCTTATTGCTCTTTGAAAAATTACCGGCAAAGGCTCGCTTGCGAGTCTTATAACCGGCCCCATATCCAGCGGCTCAAATACGTTAGCCGTTCAGCCGCTGAAACGGAAAGCGACATTGGTAAACACGCCAAGACAGCCTGCGGGCATTTTGCCCGTCAAACCGATGGCATCAAAGGCTATGAGCGATAAATGTTTGACCATAAACAATCTGTGGTGGATTGTTTCGCCAGGACCTGAACAGCCTACAATGATACTCCTGCATAGTTGAGGTTGAGTCCCAGAGTGCAGCCCGGAGGTTCTCGGGGAGGTGGAATTCCTGTGATGCCTGCTGACCACAGGCAGTTTGAGCTGTTACCCCGGTGCTTGGGAAGCAGTGGCAAATAGAGCACAGGATGAAGATTGATAACAAGATTAACCGCTTTGATATCAGAAACTATGCAGCGGAACTCAAATCCGCTGCATCATTGTGGTATTAAAGCAAAATGTAAAGGGGGATTTAACCATGTCACAAACTCAAATAACTAATGAAATCAAGTACAAAATAGCGCTTTCGCTGCTAAACAGCATGCTTGAAAAAGGGCTTATTACTCTTTCTGAATTGAAAGAAATTGACAGATTAAATCGGAATTCATTCACTCCAACCCTGGCGGAGGTATATGTGTAAAAAAACTTGATATGGCTGGATTTGTGTGGTACTGTGTGTAGCTGATAAAGCATCATGTACTGAAAAGTGAAAGGAGGAAGCGTATGGCAAAGGTAAAAGTCATCAAGCCCATCCATCGTATGGAAGCAGAAGCTCCGAAACTGCGGGTGTGTGCCTACTGCCGGGTCAGCTCAGACCATACAGGGCAGCTGCAATCCTTTTCAGCACAGGTGGAGTACTACACCCGGCTGATAGAAAACAACGATGCTTGGACTTTTGCCGGAATTTATGCGGACGAAGGCATCAGTGGCACCGCCAAGGACAAGCGGGATGAGTTTCTAAGGCTCATTGCTGACTGTAAAGCCAAAAAGGTGGACATGGTCATTACCAAGTCCATATCCAGATTTGCAAGAAACACCGCCGACTGCATTGAGACGGTGAGAAAGTTGAAAGCGCTGGGGATTGCAGTCTTCTTTGAGAAAGAAAACATCAACACCCTGTCTGCTGAAAGCGAGCTTCTGATGACGGTTTTAAGCTCCATTGCCCAGGAGGAATCCATTTCTACCTCCAAAAATAACCGGTGGGCGATACAAAAAAGGTTCATGAAAGGCGAATGGAAGCCTTCCTACCTTCCCTACGGCTATATGAAGGGTAAGGACGGAGGAATCGTCATCAATGAAGAAGAAGCCGCTATTGTCCGAAGAATTTACACCGATTACCTGAATGGAAAAGGAACGTATGTCATCGCAAAGGAGCTTACGGAAGAAGGAGTTCCAACAAGAAAAGGGGCGGAAGCCTGGGGAGAAAATGTGGTTAAGGAAATACTCATGAATGAAAAATATTACGGCGACATGCTCCTTCAGAAAACCTTTACCACCGACACATTGCCCTTCCAACGAAAGCGGAACCGGGGACAAAAACAGTGCTACTACATCGCCAACGACCATGAACCCATTATTTCAAAAGAGCAGGCTGAACGAGTCAGGGAGATTATGGAGCAGCGAAAAATTGAAAAAGCCATGGTGGATACAGACACCCGGAAATACAACCAACGGTACCCCTTCAGCAGCAAAATCCAATGCGGTGAATGCGGGAGTAATTTTAAAAGGCAAATCATATTCAAAGGCAAACCTTATGAAACCGTGCAGTGGTGCTGCACCAAGCATATCATGAATCGGGCGAAATGCAGCATGACAGCTGTCAAGGACAATCACATCAAAGCTGCATTCATCAATCTCTATAATAAGCTGAAAAGCAATCATGACAAAATATTAACCCCCCTGGCCGAGGATATGAAAAAGCTTCACTGCAGCAGGGAACATGAATCCCAGGTCAGGGAAATCAATAAAAGAATAACGGAACTTACGGAACAGAGTCATGTATTAAGTAGACTGAGGTCGAAAGGGTATCTTGACTCTGTTCTTTTTATGGAGCAAAGCAATCTGATTACCAAGCAGCTCAATGAAGCCAAAAAGCAGCGGAACAAGCTGTTTGAATATAACGGATTTAGCGACGAGGCTGCCAGAACGGAGGAACTGATTGCTTTCCTCAAAAAGCAGGATGACTTAATGGAGAGCTTTGATGAAAGCATATTTTCGCTGATGGTAGAAAGGATCATTGTAAAATCCAAGCTTGAAATCGCCTTCCGCCTGATCAACGGACTGGAGCTTCCGGAAATCATCGGAGAGGAAGTGGGCTAAATGGCGCAAAGACATACGCCCTTTGGCTATAAAATCATAGACGGAGCTGTAACCATCGAACCGGAAAAGGCAGACCTGGTCAGAAAAATGTTCAATAATTTTATATCGGGTATATCCTTGAATCAGATGGCAAAGGACCTGACGGAAATGAAGGTTTCCAATGCCAACGGAAAGCCCTCCTGGAATCATGGCTCCATCGGAAAAATTTTGAGCAACTGTAAATACACCGGAAACGACTTCTATCCTTCCATTATCTCGGAGGAAGTGTTCAATGCTGCAAATAAGATCAGGGAAGAAAAGAACGCCCGGCTTGGCAGGAATGTCAATTACTATGCTAACGGCATCGCCAGCACTTACCCCTTCAGCGGCAGGTTGATATGCGGGGAATGCGGGAGTGTTTTCAAAAGGTACACCGAACATCATGACAGGAACAAGAAATGCAACTGGAAATGCAAACGGTATATCGTTGACAACAGGGTCTGCTGCAAAAGCGGCGTGGTTGATGACAAGCAGCTTGAAGCTGCCTTTATACAGATCATCAACCGGGTGATGGAGAACCCTGAAATGATAGAAAAGCGTCCAGCAGTTAATGCTGTGACTGAGAGTGTTGAATTAAGAAAGATAAAATTGCAAATATCCAACGGATTCGATCAAAACGGCTTGGAACCGTCGGAAATGGCACAGCTGTTGTTTAAAAGGGCTATAGAACAATATCGAATCTCCCAGGCAGATGACTTTGAATATAAAACCAGGAAATTGAAAGCGGTGCTTGAGAGCTTCAAGCCCATTAAAGCATTTGATGAGGCTTTATTCAAAGCAACCATCAAAAGCATTACGGTGGAAATCACCGGGCAGCTCCGGTTTGAACTGATCAACGGAGTGATGTTGAGCACATCATATAAACTACGGGGAAAAGGAGGAAAAGCCCATGGCGATGGGACAAAGAACAGTATCGGTAATCCCTGCAAATCCGATTTATGATTTTAAGGAAAAAGCAAAGATAAAAAAACTGAGAGTGGCCGCTTACTGCCGGGTCAGCACGGAGCTGGAGGAACAGCAGTCCAGCTACCAAGCACAGGTGGATTATTACACGATGGAGATTATGAAAAACCCAGGCTGGAAGTTTGCAGGCATCTATGCCGATGAGGGCATATCCGGCACCAGCACAAAAAACAGGACAGGCTTCAATAAATTGATTGAAGACTGCATGGCAGGCAAGATTGACCTGGTGCTGACAAAATCCATCAGCCGTTTTGCACGAAACACCCTTGACTGCATTCAATACATACGGAAACTGAAAGAAAAAAACATCGGAGTGTTTTTTGAGAAAGAAAACGTCAACACCCTGGACAGCACCGGAGAATTTCTAATCACCATCCTCGGAAGCCTTGCCCAGGAAGAAAGCCGTTCCTTAAGCACCAACACAAGGTGGGGTGTGGTCCGCCGGTTCGAAAAAGGACAGGTTATGGTCAATCACAACAAGTTTTTAGGTTATACAAAGAATGAGGCCGGAGAGCTGGTGATTGTACCCGAAGAAGCAGAAATTGTAAGGCTGATTTTCAGGCTGTATTTAGAGGGTCTAAGCATCGCACAAATAAAAAAGTACCTGGAGGAAAACGGCATTAAAACCGTTACCGGAAGAAATCAATGGTCTACAACTACCATCAACAACATGCTCTCCAATGAGAAGTACATGGGAGATGCCTTGCTGCAAAAAAGCTACACTGTAGACTACCTCACAAAGAAAAGAGTTAAAAACAATGGAATTGTCCCGCAGTATTATGTGGAGGACAGCCATCCGGCCATCATTTCCAAAGACTTGTTTCACCGGATACAGGAAGAAAAAGCACGCCGGGCTAACATTAAAAAGAGTGCTGAAAAAAGAACCAAAACCGATAGCGGGAAATACAGCTCAATATATGCCCTCACCGAATTATTGATATGCGGGGAGTGCGGCAAGCCTTATAGACGGGAATCCTGGACAGCATACAGCGAGAAAAGGATTGTCTGGAGGTGCTTAAACAGGCTGGAGTACGGGAAAAAACACTGCCAAAAGTCTCCGACCATTGATGAAGATGTTTTGCATAGAGCCATAACGGATGCTTTCAATTCACTCATACAGGATAAGGGAGATTTTGTGGACACTCTCCAGTCTAATATTCAGCTGATGATGGGCAACCGAGCCAAGCAGATGGACATAGCAAAAATTGAGGAACGGATCACGGAATTGAAAAATGAGATGATAGGCTTCGTAGAGGAAAATGCAAGATGTGGAGCGGATAATACGGACTTTGACGAGCACTATGCCAAAATCTCCGCCGAGTTGAAAGAGCTTCAGAAGATAAAAACGCAGTATACCGAGCAGCAAGCCAGGCAAGACAGCTTCCAGCGAAGAATCGAGGATATGAAGAAGTTCCTGAACGCCGCAGAATGCAAATTATCAAATTTTGACAACCAGCTTGTCAGGCAGCTTATACAAAGCATCAAGGTCATGTCAAGGGAGAAGATTCTCATAAGATTCAAGTCGGGTTTGGAGATGGAGCAGGAACTGAGCAAAAAATAACATTACCGAGAAGAGACAACCGCCAAACTGTGAAAAGCAGAATGGCGGCTGTTTTATTTTATCTAGCATGTTTACTGAGCTGGCGGGTCGAAGAAATTCTATTACCTAACTATTTGTAGGAAAACACTTGTAAGTCAGGGTGTTACTGGTTAATTGTATCTGATGTGGGCTTAAGGTGGAATCTGGAACATGACGAAAACAACAGGTGCGGGCTAAATTTTTTATTTTATGACTGCAATATGTGACTTATTGTATGTTGACTTATTGTATTCGATTACCCATAATATTATATGGGGAGGAATAAAAATGGACGCATTAAAAGTTTTCGCTAACAACTTAAGAAAATATAGAAATAGACTTGGCCTTTCACAAGAAAGTTTCGCTGAAAAGGCTGGTTTGCATAGGACTTATATTAGTGCTATAGAGTGTGGGAAAAGAAGTATTGCTCTTGATAACATACAAAAAATAGCGGATGCACTTGGCATAGAAACTTATTTATTGTTTATAGACGATACGATAAACGATAATAACAAGGAGGCAGAAAAAGGAAGGGGTGAAGAGTGATGAACTGTGTTGCGATAGATTTATTTTGTGGAATTGGCGGACTGACATATGGTGTTCAGAAAGCCGGAATAGATGTCATTGCAGGAATTGATATTGATCCAACATGTAAATATGCATATGAAACAAACAATAAATCAATTTTTATTAATAAAGGTATTGAAAACATTGACGATGAAGAGTTAAAAGCGTTATATCCTGAAAATAGTATTAAAGTTTTAATGGGCTGTGCACCATGTCAGCCATTTTCTAACTATTCTTTACGTTATATAAAAGACGGACATAAGGATAATAAATGGAAATTATTATATTATTTTATAGATTTGGTTGAAAAAATAAAGCCGGATATAGTTTCTATGGAAAATGTTCCTCAGTTGGTAAAAACAAATGTGTTTAAAGATTTTACAAATAGACTTCAAAAGGCAGGTTACTATACTAGCTGGGAAATTGTAAACTGTGCTGGCTATGGTGTCCCTCAGAGCAGAAATCGATTAGTACTTTTGGCATCCAGATTTGGCAAAATAGAATTAATTGAACCCCTGTATAATGAGGCTACTTATTTGACTGTTGCTGATGCAATTAAATATTTACCTCCGTTAAAAGATGGTGAAATCTCTGAATTTGACCCATTACATAGAGCTAGTAAATTATCAAAGCTCAACAAACAGAGAATAAGACAATCTGTGCCAGGTGGAACCTGGCAAGACTGGAGTGATGAGCTTAAATTACCCTGCCATAAAAAGAGTACTGGAAAAGGATACCGGGCTGTTTATGGTAGAATGGAGTGGGATAAACCATCTCCGACTATAACTACGCAGTTTTATGGATACGGAAACGGTAGGTTTGGGCATCCGGAACAAGATCGAGCAATCTCATTAAGGGAAGGTGCGATATTGCAATCTTTTCCTCCGGACTATAAGTTTATTGATGAACAAAATCCCCAAACAAATAAACAGCTTGGAATTCATATAGGAAATGCTGTTCCTGTTGAACTTGGGGTGGCAATAGGTCGTAGTATACTTGAACATGTGAAAAAGAGGGAGGTCAATGATGATGCCAAATAATAAAGTGATAGATGATGCGAGAAAACTTGCAGCAGAGCAACAGATAAAAGAATTAAGAAAAGAAGTTGATTATGATACAAGAGATTATGCTATTGACTTTTTAGTACAACAATATAGAGAAAATGAATTTTATATACCTGACGAATATCAAAGGCAATATATATGGGAAGATTCCGATAAAAATAGATTTATTGAATCTATTTTGCTTGGTTTACCGATTCCTTTTATGTTTTTTTCCGATACTGACGATGGGCGCTGTGAAATTATTGATGGAGCACAGAGAACTCAAGCATTAGAAGAATTTATGCAAAACGATTTAATACTAAACAATTTAAAAAAGCTGACGGAGTTGAATGGTTTTACTTATATTGATTTACCAGAATACTTTAAGCGTAAATTTAATAAAACAACAATGAGAATTATCGTTCTTTCAGATGAAACTACGATGGATATAAGAAAGGAGATATTTAATAGAATTAATACCACTGGCAGACCGGCTAAACCTAGTGAAATAAGAAGAGGAAGCTACGCTGGTCCATTTATGGAATTTCTCAAAGAATGTACAAAGAATCCTATTTTTATAAAAGTGTGTCCTGTTAGTGAGATATCCAAGAAAAGGTATGAAGATTTAGAGCTCGTGTTACGCTTTTTTGCGTTTTTAAACAATTACAAAAATTTTACTCATAGAGTTGATGAATTCTTAGATCAATATGTTGAAGATAATCAAAATAACTTTGATGCGGAAGCATTTAGAAGTGAATTTGTGAGAATGGTTACATTTGTAGATAAATACTTTCCTAATGGATTTAGAAAAACAAAAAATGCTAAGTCTACACCTAGGGTTCGATTTGAAGCAATATCCGTTGGCGTAGCTTTGGCTTTAAGGATTAATCCAAATCTTGAGCCTAAATCAATGGATTGGCTTGAAAGTGATGAATTCAAAATTCACACTACAACGCATGCAAGTAATTCACTAGCTAGAGTTGCTGGGCGGGTAGAGTATGTTCGTGATATGTTGTTGGCAGGTGATAATCATGCAAGCGACATTTGACGTATATTATGACAGGATACATGAAATTGAATTATATTACAAAGCAATTCAGCAACTTTATGATACTCAGAATAAGTTTGAAGAAAAATATGAATTTCATTCGGATGATTTCTTAAAGATGTTGAAATCTAATGCCTTGCTAATGATCTACAATTTAGTTGAATCATCTATAATGGGTGGAATATTAGAAATATATGACGAGCTAAGGTCAAATGGATATGCCTATAAAGATGTAAGGAAGGAGATACAAGATATCTGGTTTTCTTTTAAATTTAATCAAGTATATGATAAAAGTGCGCATTATAATTCCTACAGGGATAAGGCTATAGAAATTATTAATTGTATTTTAAATGGAGAAACAATTGTGCTGGACAGAAAAGCTACAGATATTAGTGGAAATTTAGATGCAGAGAAGATTAGACAAATTTGCAAGCAGCACGGAATTACATACACTATTGATGCTGAATGTAAAGGTGGAATAGTACTTGAAGATGTTAAAAACAAACGTAATGAATTAGCACATGGGACAACTTCATTTGTAGAATGTGGACGTAATTATTCTATTGAGGATCTAATAAAAATAAAGGACCAAACTATAAAGTATCTCAACTGCATTCTTGATGGAATGAAACAGTATTATGATGCTAAAAAGTACTTATATATGAGCTCAGTAGTTTAATGAATTTAATGGCAGATATACATTCTGAATAAACTTGTTTGAAAATAATAAAAAAGTAAGAGTTAAAGGAAAAGAATCAGATGGTACGGTAGTGAAGTGGTTGAATGATAAACATCTCAATCCTAATAAAAGATAACTAACAGAAGCCTTACCATTAGAAAATTATCTTGTTCATGCCATCAAGGCATGTTGAGACCATTTGCTTGATGTCTAAGAAATAAAGCTCGGTAACCATTGAAAATACTGGGTTTCATAAAATAAAAGTAAATCTGTCGACTCGACTTAAACCCTCGATATTGGTACATGGAAACATATCGAGGGTGTTTTTTTGTGGTAAAAATGAGTCTGAAATTAGATAGGGGTGAGTGGACAGAATAGATAAATTAGTAGGGTTGAGGAGACAGGATGGATGTAACATTCTATACACCTGACAATATAGGATAGGATATAGGATAGGATATAGGATAGGATTTAGAAGGATTTGGAATAAGAATTATTGAATACAAATCAAAAATCATGCGAACTTAAAGAAAATGTTTGCAATATGATGATGCTAATGATATCATGTACTTATACATACATAGAGGTGATTAGAATGGCAATTAGTTATAAAAAGCTTTGGAAGCTTCTTATTGATAGAGACATGAAAAAGAAAGACCTGCAAAAGCTCGCGGGCATTAGTTCTGCTACGGTTACAAAGCTTGGTAAAAACGAAAATGTTAGCACAGAAATTATACAAAAAATCTGCATTGCTTTGGAATGTGACGTCTGCGATATCATGGAGATGGAAGATAACAAACGGAGTTAATGCTTATTATTGTGAATTACCAAACAAATGGAGGCTTGTTTCATGATAAATATAAGAAAATTAGAATCAGAATTATGGGAATCTGCGGATCTTTTACGTCAAGGTTCTAAATTAAGTTCTCAGGAATATTGCATGCCGGTTCTTGGTTTAATCTTTTTGCGTTATGCATATAGTCGGTTTAAATACGTGGAAGCTGAAATTCTAAAAGACCGTCCAGTTCGAAATGGTCGTGTACTTCCTGTTGAGTCAAATGATTTTAAGCAGAAAAGTGCTATCTTTTTACCTGAAAGGGCTCGATATGATTATCTGCTCAATTTGCCAGACGATGCTGATTGTGGGAAGGCAGTCAATGAGGCTATGGAGCTTATTGAGGCAGAGAGTACTCAATTGAAAGGAATACTACCCAAAACATATACTTCTTTCAGAAATGATTTGTTGAAGGAATTGTTGCGTATTTTTAATAATAGTGCATTGAACGAAATCAATGATGATATCCTTGGACGTATTTATGAGTATTTCTTAAATAAGTTTGCTTCAGCTATCGCATCGGATGATGGAGTTTTCTTTACACCTAAATCTTTGGTAAAGATGATTGTGAATGTAATTGAGCCGACTCATGGGATAGTGTTGGATCCTGCCTGTGGCAGTGGTGGAATGTTTGTTTCCTCCAGCGACTTTGTCAATTCTGAAGGAATCAATGCTAATTCTGCAATGACTTTTTATGGACAAGAAAAAGTAGAGTTTAACGCGAAGTTATGTATTATGAATATGGCTGTACACGGTCTAAATGCAAAAATCAAATCTGGTGATGAGGCTAACAGCTTCTATCATGATGCTCATAATCTGGAAGGTAGCTGCGATTATGTAATGGCTAATCCTCCATTTAATGTAGATAAAGTAAAAGCAGAATCTACTCAGAATGCAGGACGCTTACCTTTTGGGCTGCCGGGGGTTAATCAGAAAAAGGAAGTCTCTAACGCTAATTATCTTTGGATTTCATATTTCTATGCATATTTAAATGATAGCGGACGAGCTGGCTTTGTTATGGCTGCTTCTGCTACAGATAGCGGCAATAAGGATCGAGAAATAAGAAAACAGCTTATTCAGACCGGGCATGTAGACTGTTTAATGTCAGTGGCTAATAACTTCTTTTACAAGGTTTCATTACCTTGCTCCCTGTGGTTCTTTGATAAGGGAAAGAAAGAAGAATTGAAGGATAAAGTACTTTTTATAGATTCACGTAATTACTATACCGTAGTGGATCGAACACTCAATGAGTGGAGTGAATGGCAGATGAAAAACCTAAATGCTATAGTCTGGCTCTATCGTGGAGAAAAGGGAAAGTACGCAAAATTATTACAGGATTATTGGACTCAAATTATCAATGATTGTAAAGAACTCGATACTGAGTTTGAAAGTGTGTCGGTATTGTTGAAAGGCTATGGCGAGAAACTTAAACCATTACGAGTTCAGATTTTAGATATCATAAAAAATGCAGAGGATATTAACCAGCTGTTGCCACTGAATGATTTGTTGAAAAAGTATACTACAGAACTTAATGCTTCGTTAAAAGCTCTTTGTGAGTACGGTGATGGATTGGAGAAGGGTGAGGCTAAGGAGTTTGCTAAATCTATAGATGAAACCGCATCAACTTGGGATCGCTTTAAAAAGTCTGTTTCTGCTAGCATTGAGGAGGTTGTATCTCAAATCAAGGCCTGCCGTACAGTGATAAAAGAAGCAAAATGGCTCACTGAGAAATTCGGGGACTGCACATATACCGATGTTCTGGGACTTTGTAAAGTTGCAACCCTAAATGAAATAGAAGAAAAGAACTGGAGCCTTACTCCGGGTGCATATGTGGGAGTAGCTCCTGTAGAAGAAGATGATGAAAACTTCGAAGAGAGAATGACCGAAATACATAAGGAACTCTTAACTTTGCAGGCAGAAGCAAACCAGTTAATGGATATTATTTCGGCGAATTTTGAGGAGCTGGGGATATGAAGTGGAAACTACAAAAAATTGGGGAGATAGCTGACATTATAGATGGAGATAGGGGAAAAAATTACCCGAAACAAAATGAATTTCGTGATAAAGGGTACTGCCTTTTTCTGAATACTGGAAATGTAACTCGACAAGGTTTTAATTTTTATAATAACTTGTTTATTACTGAGGAGAAAGACAAGATTCTGAGAAAAGGAAAACTTATGCGCGGGGATATTGTTTTTACCTCGAGAGGGACGATAGGTAATACTGCTTATTATAGTGATAAGATACCTTATGATAATGTTAGAATAAATTCTGGCATGGTAATTCTTAGAGCAATACAAGGAAAAGTTGAGCAGAGATATTTATATCAGCTATTAAAGAGCGATTACCAAAGAGTAAGAATGCAAAGCTATATTACAGGAAGTGCACAGCCACAATTACCGATAAAAAACTTCAGTCAAATTGAAATACCTATCCCACCACTGCCAACTCAACGACGAATAGCAGACATCCTTTCTGCTTATGATGATTTAATTGAAAATAATCAAAAGCAGATTAAGTTGCTGGAAGAAGCGGCCATGCGATTGTATAAAGAATGGTTTGTAAAACTGCGATTCCCTGGACATGAAAAGACTAAGATAGAAGATGGTGTACCAGAGGGGTGGAAACTGACCACAGTAAAAGAAATGGGACAAGTGATTACTGGAAAAACACCATCTACAGTGATAGCCGAAAATTATGGTAAAGATATCCCCTTTGTAAAAATTCCAGATATGCATGGTGTTATCTACCCGTTAAAAACCGAAGTAAAATTATCCGAGAGAGGAGCAAACACACAGAAGAATAAACTTTTGCCACCGAAGAGTATTATGGTTTCTTGCATAGCTACAGTAGGTCTTGTTTGCATAGCTCACGAGGCATGCCAAACAAATCAGCAGATAAATTCTATAATTCTTAATGACGAAGATCATTTATATTATATGTTTTTTAAGATGAAGGGAATAAAATCATTGCTTGAAGGTGTTGGAAGCAATGGCGCAACAATGACGAATGTTAATAAGACAAAATTTGAAAATATTGAGTTACTAAAGCCAGAAAATGAGATTCTTAAAAAATTTAACAATTTGGTTGAACCATTCTTTAGCAATATTCTTGCTTTGAGTAAGCAAAATGAGAAGTTGAAAGAAGCACGAGATAAACTTCTTTCTAAACTAATGAGTGGTGAAATTGAGGTGTAATAATGCCAAGAGGAAAATCTATCACAAAACTACTTTTAGATTCATCACAGGCTGCACTATTTGCAGGAATTGAGATACATAATAAGCCTAATATTCCTTATAGGTATCCTACGGCAACTATACTAATTGTAAACGCCTGGGAATTAGCGCTTAAAGCATATGTATATAAGTTTATAGGCAGAAAGAGAATCTTTGAAAAGAATAGTGAGCATACAATTTCATTAACAAAAGCTGCAGTGCTTGTGCGAGATAATATAAATACGGTTAAAAAGAACAAAGAATTTCAAGCTGTGTTTGATAACATCATATTATTGAATGAATTTCGATGTTCTAATATTCATTATGCTGATGAAAAGTTAGATCCTATCATTTTTATGCTTATTAGCAAAGCAGTACTGAATTATGATAATTTTCTGAAGGAGTACTTTAATAAAGACATTACTAAAAATGATAACCTGATAATATTACCTGTTGGTTTGAAACTACCTTTTGACCCTGTGGAATATCTTAAACAAAAGGGTGGCAAAGGAAGCAATAAATTCGTGAATAAAGTACTTGACAGCATTAAGACCTTGTACAAAGAACAAGTTCACGACACAATTATCGTTGGTTTTGATTTATTTACAGCGAGTGTTAAGAAGGCAGAAAACGCTGATTTAGTTGCTGCTATAGACCAAGCAAATGCTGATGTTAGACTAATAAAAGCGGTTCGAATTACAGATGATGAGAAGGCACCATTGGTTCGATTGGAACCTGAGTTGTTACCGTTATCCTATAAAGAACTACAGCAACGAATTAAGCTGAATCGGCCAGACATTAAGTTTAATAGTATATTCAATGATATTATGAAAGAAATAAAAAAGAATAACACATTATGTCAGACAAGATATTTAGACCCCAAAATAAAAACAGGTACAAAGAAGTATTTTTATTCTGAGAAAGCAGTTGATGAAGTTATAAGAATGTATGACGAAGGGAGTGTATAAGATGAGCTGGGAATATTCTGAAAATATATTAGTGCAAAATAGTGCGGGAAACCTACTTCATGATGAATTAGAGTGGGATGTTCAGTTTGCCTATAATAAGGAAGTCCTCGGCGAGAATGGTACCTTCGGGCGTAAAAGTTATAAAGAAATTGTTTTTACCAGATACCTTCGTAAGGCACTGTTTGAAAATAACGACTGGCTAACTGAAGAATATTGTGATTCTGCTATTAAAACACTTCTTGCTTATACATCCTCTAGTAGCTTAATGCAGATTAATCGCGAAAAATATGGGATGCTTCGAGATGGCATTCCTATAAAAGTTAAGAAAGCTAACGGCGATCAGGAGGATAGGTTGGTCCGGGTGTTTAATTTCTCTGATCCTGAAAAGAACCATTTTCTTGCTGTAAAGGAGATGAAGATTCACGGTGATTTATATCGTCGCAGAACCGATATTGTTGGCTTTGTGAATGGCATTCCACTGCTTTTTATAGAGTTGAAAAAGCAAAATGTAGATGTACAGGATGCCTACACCTGCAATTACATTGACTATTTAGATACCATTCCCCAGCTATTTCATTTCAATGCCTTTGTGATGTTGTCCAATGGCTTGGAATCCAAAGTAGGTACCCTGGGTAGTAAATACGAGTTTTTTAATGATTGGAAACGTCTGCATGAGGATGATACTGGTTCAGTGGAACTGGAAACCATGTTGAAAGGTATTTGTAATAAGAAAAACTTCATGGATTTATTTGAAAACTTTATCCTTTTTGATACTTCTGGTGGTACAACGGCAAAAATTATGGCAAGAAACCATCAGTTCCTTGGTGTTAACGAAGCTGTTGAATCTTATAAGAATCGAAAGCTAAACAATGGTAAACTGGGTGTTTTCTGGCATACTCAGGGTAGCGGGAAAAGTTATTCTATGGTATTTCTTGCACAAAAAATTCGCCGAAAATTTGCAGGCTCCCCAACCTTTGTTATTCTGACAGATCGAGAAGAGCTGAATAAGCAAATTAGTGATACCTTTGAAGCTTGTGGCTTACTTGGTACCACTAAAGCAAAACAGTTTATTGCTACTAGTGGTGAAGATTTAATTCAGAAATTAAAAGGAAATCCAAGCTTTATCTTTACGTTGATACATAAGTTTAATAAACCAGATGAACCACCAATTATTCCTGACCACGACATTATTGTCTTATCAGATGAAGCTCATCGTACGCAAAATGGTATATTTGCTGATAATATGTGTACATTGCTTCCTACTGCTTCACGTATAGGATTTACAGGTACACCGTTGTTTGCTTATGACAATATCACTGAAAGAACATTCGGTGGCTATGTTTCCATCTATGATTTCAAGCGTGCTGTAGATGATGGAGCGACAGTTCCTCTTTATTATGAGAATAGAGCCGATCTACTGGAGATAGATAATCCTGAAATTAATGATGAACTACTAGATGCAATAGAACAGGCTGATCTGGATGTCAATCAGCAGGCTAAACTAGAACAGGAACTAGCTAAGGACATTCATGTCCTTACCAGTGAAAAACGTTTGGATACCATTGCAAAGGATTTTGTAGATCATTACTCTGAGTTGTGGACAACGGGTAAAGCCATGTTTGTTTGTATCAATAAAGTAACCGCAGTTCGAATGTTTAATTTAGCTCAGAAATATTGGGAGCTAAAAATAAAAGAAATTGAATCTTCACTGTCTGGAGCCACACAGCAGGAATACATGGAAATCAGCCGTAGGCTAGAGTGGATGAAAAACACAGAAATGGCGGTTATTATCAGTCAGGAACAAAATGAAGTAGCTACTTTTGAAAAATGGGGACTGGATATTAAACCCCATCGCAGCAAAATGGAAAAACGAGAAATGGACAAGGAATTTAAGGATCCTGATAATCCATTTCGAATCGTATTTGTTTGCGCTATGTGGCTGACAGGGTTTGATGTGAAATGCCTTTCTACAATCTATTTGGATAAGCCATTAAAGGCACATACCTTAATGCAAACCATCGCACGAGCAAATCGTGTTTATGAAGGAAAAAGCAATGGTCTAATTGTTGATTATGTTGGTGTTGTTAAAGCGTTAAGGAAGGCTTTGGCTGATTATACAAAAACGAAAGGCGGAACTGATGGATCTGATCCTGCTCCTGATAAAGCAGAGTTGATTGCTCGAATCATTGAATTAACTAATGATATCATTGAGTACATGAAACAGCATGGTTTTAATTTGTCAGCTCTTGTTCAGGCAGTTGACTTTGACAAGTTGTACTTGGTTCAAGAGGGAGCCAATGCCATGTGCGTCTCAGAGGAAGTGAAGAAACGTTTTGAAGTTATGGCTAGGGAATTATTCAAACTGTTTAAGTATGTCGAAAAGCAGGAGGTCACAGATCAGTACCGAGCTTATAAAAATGCTATCAGTGCAGTTTATGACCAGATGCAAGAAAAAAGGAAGCATTCGGATAATACAGATTTAATGATTCAGCTGCACAATATAGTTAGTGAATATATCAAAGTTGTTAAGCTACCAGATCATGTAAACGAAGATGGTGGTGGATACTTAGCTGAAAGTCGCCGCTTTGATATTAGCCATATTGACTTTGAACGCTTGCAGCAGGAATTTGCACGTGTTAAGAATAAGAATCTTCTTATGAAAGATTTACAGGAGCTTATCAATGACAGGCTGGATAATATGATGAAGCGCAACCCATCGCGTATTAACTATTATGAACAATATCAGAAAATTATTGAGGAATACAATGCTGAACAGGATAAAGCTGCCATAGAGAAAACATTTATTGACTTAACTAACTTCGTAAATGATCTGGATGATGAGGAAAAAAGATACGTACGGGAAGGATTTAACAATGACGAAGAATTGGCTATGTACGATTTGCTTTTAAAGGATTCACTTACTCCCGCAGAGATTAAAAAGGTTAAAAAGCTTGCCAAGGTATTGTTGGAACGAATCAAGGATAAAATCAGTGAATTGGATCATTGGACAGAAAAGGAAGAAACTCAGGCAGCAGTCGATATACTTATCAGAGATACCCTATGGAGTGAACTACCTGATAGTTACGATGATAGATTATTAAATGAATATCGCCGAAAGATTTATGAGTTTGTATATACTACTTATCCGGCAGCATAGAGACAGTTAATAAAGGTTCAGTGTTTTAATAAATACAAAAGTTCATAATCAGTGAAGAAAAGAAAGATATGGTCGCGATGGAGATATAGGCTATATAAAGGATGTATTGACGCTAACTCTGAAGTCAAAATTTAAAAGGAAGAGGTGAATAGGGTTGCAGAATCTAAAACCTTTTATTGACGATTTTTCTAAAGCGTTAAGAGAAAATAATGCAGCTATTTTTGCTGGAGCAGGACTTTCCAGTGGAGCAGGGTTTGTGAATTGGACAGAACTACTCCGAAGTGTTGCGGAAGAGCTTCATTTAAAGGTAGAAAAAGAACAACATGATCTAATCTCTCTTGCTCAGTATTATTGCAATGAACATAGTGGAAGAGGTAGGTTAAATCAGATTATTATTGATGAATTTCAAAGACGTGCTTCTATTACTGAGAACCATAGGATTTTAGCCAGGTTGCCTATTACGACATATTGGACAACAAATTATGACACCTTAATTGAAACAGCACTTAGAGAAAACGGTAAAAATCCTGATGTAAAAATTGATCCGGAAAATCTTGCAATTACGTTAAGTGACAGAGATGCGGTTATTTATAAAATGCATGGTGATGTCAGTCAAGTTCATAAGGCAGTTATAACACGGGATGATTATGAAAAATATGAGCTAACGCATTCGTTGTTCACTACTGCATTACAAGGTGACCTGGTATCAAAGACATTCTTGTTTATAGGATTCAGTTTTAATGATCCAAACTTAAACTATATCCTTAGCCGTATAAGAATAAGGCTTGAGGGAAATCAACGTCCTCATTATTGTTTTCTAAAAAAAATAGTTGAAACAGATTTTGACAATAAAGAGGATTATGATTATGCAAGGATTAAGCAGGAACTTCAGATAAATGATTTGAAAAGATTTTCGATTAAAACCATATTAGTTAATGAGTACCAAGAAATAACTAATATTTTAAGAATGATTGAAAAATCTTTTAGAAAAAATAGTATCTTTATATCTGGAAGTGCTGAAGACTACGGTGCAATGTCTGAGGACATTGCAAAAGAACTCTTGCATGGCTTAAGTTATGAACTGGTGAAAAGTGATTGCACAATTATTTCTGGATTCGGTCTAGGCGTAGGGAGTTATGTGATTAATGGTGCGCTTGATTGTTTACAATCAGAAAAGAAAAAAAGAATTGAAAACAACTTAATTTTAAGACCATTTCCACAAAAAGCAAGTGGTGACAAGTCACTTCCTGACCTATGGGATTTTTATAGACGGAACATAATTTCTGAATCTGGTATAGCGATTTTTTTATTTGGCAATAAAATGGTTGACGGGAAGATTGTCAATGCCGATGGTGTGAGAAAGGAATTTGAAATAGCGAAATCAATGGGATTAAATGTAATTCCAGTAGGGGCAACAGGTTTTCAAGCTAGGGTTTTATGGGAAGAAGTAATGAATGATTTTTCAAGGTATTATTCTGATGAACAAGTATTTAAGCCATTGTTTGAAATCCTTGGGAATTCTTTGATACCACATGAAATTATTAGTACTATACTTAAAATAATAGATGAGTTAAGGAGGAGAATTTAGATGGCTAAGAGAGTTTTTTTCAGCTTTCATTATCAAGATGTAATTGATTTTCGTGCAAACGTGGTTCGAAATCATAAAACAACAAAACATGAAGGCGCAGGTTATTTTGATGCTTCTATATGGGAAGATGCGAAGAAAGAAAGCGATTTAGCATTAAAACGCTTAATCAATAGCGAACTTAAAAATACATCAGTTACAGCTGTTTTAATAGGTTCTGAAACATACTCAAGAAGATGGGTTAGATATGAAATCATGAAAAGTCTGGAAAAAGGAAATTTGTTATTGGGCATTCATATTAATTCCATAGCAGGTAAAGATCAAAAAACAAAAAAATTGGGGCCTAATCCATTTGACTATCTTGCAATTGAATTTAGCAATGACGGTCAAAAACTTAATTTGCTAGAATATAAAAATGGGAAATGGGTCAAATATACCGATCTTGATGGATGGAGAATAAGCGGTATTCAACAGTCTGAATGGGGGAAAGCTTATCAATTGTCAAAGTATTTCAAGGTTTATGATTGGGTTGCTGATGATGGGTATAATAATTTTGATAAATGGATCGAATAAATCCGTCTGATGGTGAAGATGATCGGTTTATAAACGAATATACATATTGTATTTTAATCACATAAAATCTTTTACTGCAGTGAATAAATAACTAATAATAGAAATGAGGACCAATCATGAACAAGCGGCGCTTGTCCATGATTGGTTTTATTTCTTTATCATAAAAATTAATCTTCTGTTGAAGAGGAGGTGATGCCTATGATTGTGCCGCTATAGATGTTCGTTCCTAAAACAAAACCAAGGAGGAAATCAAAATGATCGGCATTGAACAATACCGAAAAATCCAGGAGTACAAAGCACTTGGACTTGCTCAGACAAAAACCGCAAAAGCACTGGGGATAACCTATTCTTCTGTCAGCAAATACTGGAATATGAGCGAAAAAGATTATGTTAAGAAAGCTGAAAAGGAAAGGTACCACATGGATAACTATCGCCAGTACATACTGGAACAACTGAAGTTATGCCCACAGATACGGGAGACAAATGTCTATCTTAAATTGATGGAAGCCTTTCCCGATTTACAAGTTAAACGAGCTACATTTTACCGCTATATGAAAGCCTTAAGGGAACAGCACGGGTATCCGCATGCCAGTAAACGTAAAACCTCACCCCGTGAAATTTCTCCACCGGGATATGAAGCGCAGACGGATTTTGGTCAATACAAACTTAAGGATATGTACGGGCGAATTGTACGAATATATTTTTTTTGCATGGTGCTGAGTTATAGCAGAATGAAATTTGTTTATTTTTCACCGGATCCCTTTACAACCAAAACAGCCATTAAAGCTCATAACTATGCATTCCAATATTTTGGAGGAAGAACACAGACTATTCTTTATGACCTTGACCGTGTCTATGTAGTCAGTGAAAATCTGGGGAATATCATATTCGTACCCGCCTTTGAGGAATATGTTAAGCGTATAGGTTACAATGTTTTGCTATGTAGACCAAGAGATCCTCAAAGTAAAGGCAAGGTTGAAGAGGTGATTGGATACATAAAGCAAAGTTTTTTTGAGGGCAGGATATACACCGGAATTGATAGCCTTAACAGTGCTGCCCTTGCATGGTTAGATAGAGAAGGCAACGGGCGAATACATACTGTGACCAGAAAAGTGCCGCGCGAAATGTTCATGGAAGAGCAAAAATACCTGCTCCATGTCAAACCTTATTCCGAAGTATCAAGCACTGTTGCCTCTTTTGATAAGGATGGAGTGGTAAGTTATAAAGGCAACCGTTATCAGATTAATACAGGTATGATGGATGCTCATAAACGCATTCGAATTGAAGATGATGGTGAAATGCTTTTGTTCTATGATGCTGAAACAAATGATTTATTGGCTAAATATCCAGTCACAGAAGATACCGGGCAGTTGTTCAAACCAGAAGAAAATTACAGCAGAGACAGGGTTTCTTTAACCATCATAAAACAATATTTTGCAGAATACGAAATAGCTCAGGAATTCATTCGCCGGATGGAGCAGCAACAGTCGAAATATTTTAATACACATTGCATTCGATTATACCGGATGACAAAGTTTTATACAATTGGACAATTGCTTGATGGAATAGAATACTGCATTGATACTGAACGCTGCAGTGCCTATGAGCTTTTGGCTTATCTCATGTATCAGTACGGAGAGCATATAGCTAAGAAGTTTTTGCCGAATCAGCAGTATTTTAACCATTTGGCCAGGAGTAAAGAAATAAGGAGGGAAATCGATGGCTGATATAACAGAAATCCGTGAATTAGCTCAAAAACTTAATCTTTGGAATATCGCAAGGGGATACATTGATTTGAACGATGAGAAACTATCAAACCTTGACTATCTTAAGATGGTGTTAGAAAAAGAATTGGAGATTAGGGCCAGACAAAAACACACCAAGCTGAGGAAGGCAAGTAAGCTTCCAAACAAAGCATTTGACGCATCGAACTCAAACAAGGGCTTAAAATGGCAGATTAAACAGTTATCCAACCTGACATGGATTAAGGAAGAGCAAAACTTAATCCTGCTGGGAAAATGCGGGACGGGTAAGAGTGGTCTTGCAGCGCAGCTTGGAGAAACTGCAATTAGCAATGGATATAAAACCTATTATGCGCCTTTTGATAATTTTATCGCAGTGGCAGAAAAGAAAGCCACAAATCCAAAAGCAGAAGCGATCTTTTCTTATATGCAGGAATGTGACTTAATTATTATTGATGATGTCTTTTATGTGGAACCAACCAGGGCAGAACTGCAGGTTTTCTACCGGGCAGTTACCTTTCTTAATGAAACCAGAAGCATTATTTTTATAACCAATCGTGAACTGTCGGCATGGATAGATGCAGCTGAGGATAAGCATCTTTGCCAGACTTTATTGGACAGGATAACGGTCAATTGTCAGATTGTTCGCTTGACTGACAGATAAATTGAATACACTCACTTTGTTCTTGAAAAATTAATACCTCGTTTGAAAACAATGCCGAAAAACGGCTTAAAATAGATGCAAAAAATCTCATGAAATTCAAAGAACTGCTTAGCTTTTGAGATTTTCTGCAGTTTATAGGGTAGGGGGATCTAAATTTCTACCGCTTTTCATCCCGGAAACGGGCGGGGGGTCACGCGCGAAAAATCGCAGTTTCAAACGGTGTCATGAAATATTCCGCAGGGTTCATTGGAATAACCGAGGAAAGAAATCAATCGTATGGAGATGCGTCAGCAGATTGGAAAACACCGGTTTATTTTGTACCGCTTCCACTATACTTGAAGATACGCTTAAAGAGAAAATTATAGAAGCCATTAATGTAGCGGTAAGCGGAAAAAACTCTTTTCTGGCCATACTGAAGAAGAATATTGAAACCGTATTAAGCGTGGATTTGGATGAAAGTACAGAAGATATTGATAAAAGGCTGGAAGAACTCCAAACCGAGTTGATCCAAAAGGCAAATTTAAAGGAAGAATACAATAATATTGTAAATGAAATTTATAGGTTGCGAGATTTAAGGCAAGAAACCCTTTCAAGAAACGCTCTCCGTCAAGATAAGCGGGATCGGATCGCTGAGATGACGGACTTCCTTAATATGCAAACCGGTGGTATTACGGAATTTGATGATAAACTGGTTAGAAAACTAATTGAAAAGGCAACTGTATATAATGACAGGCTAGTGGTAGAGTTTAAGTCAGGGTTAGAAATAGAAGTAAACCTATAAGCTCGTATTAAGATAGCCGCCAGTAGGGGAAGAGTACTTATACTATTACAAATAACTACAGGAGACATAATTGGATTACCGATTGCGGGAGCAGAAGCAAAATGCGCTGGTTAAAAATGCAGAGCGTGAAGGAAGAAGCAGCGAATAGCTGAAATGACAGACTTCTTGAATGAACAGTCCTATGAGCTGGAGGAATATGATGAGCAACTGGTAAGGCGGCTTATTGAAAAAGTTACGGTATTTGATAATAAGCTGACCGTTGAGTTTAAGTCTGGAGTAGAGATTGATGTATTAATTTAAAATGAACTTGACCGCCGATTGAGGAGAAATACTTCTTGATGGGCGGTTCTTTTCTATTTATACTTGGGGATAATCTAATAAGTGAACTCGTTTCAGCAAGCTGAAACATCGGGGAATCAGATGGAGAGTCTACTCCACCTGATTAAAACCCACCTACGCTGCGCTTAGAGGTGGCGGTCTTGACCGTAAAGCTAAAAGATAAACACACTTGAACAATTACTCATATGTTTTTATTGACAAACGGAGAATTGAGGTTTATAATATATATGAAAGCTTATTCAAGTGTTCAATTGAATGATAAAGAGGTGATATAAATATGGCAAAAAAAATTCAACCAATTGAAAGATGCGACTGTGATGTAATACATGAGGAAATTGTAAATAAAGTGCGAGAAAAAATGCCTCAAGAAGAAACTCTATATGATCTAGCAGAACTATTTAAAGTTTTTGGAGATTCAACAAGAATTAAGATACTCTGGGCATTAGATGAATCAGAGATGTGCGTTTGCGATATTGCATTCTTATTAAATATGACCCAATCAGCAATTTCACATCAGCTAAGAGTCTTAAAGCAGGCTGAACTAGTAAAGAGCAGAAGAGAAGGAAAGATTGTATTCTACTCTCTTGAAGATGAACATGTAAAGCAAATATTTGACCAGGGATTAATTCATATTTCAGAAGAAAGTAAGTAAAG
>JAHDQA010000021.1:0-2500 GCA_018434075.1 Tissierellaceae bacterium | reverse complement strand
AAATGTAAAAAATGAACTTTGTGATATTTGCAGTGCTCACTACGGAACGGAGATGTATATAACAATTTACTCTGACAAGGACATATTGTTTTTTGAACAGGTAATGAGTAAATACTCCGACAATTATTTTAGTATTGGAGAATGGTAACAATAAGAAAACCAATTTGAATTTTTGAAAGAGGGTGATTGTATGAGTGTTTGCAAATTTATCGCATCCGATTTTCCTTTGATAGAATTTGCACCATCACGGGATTATCATATTGACATTAATATTGACAACGGCACGATTTTCGACGGCGGTGCAGATGATAACTATTATCTAATACCCTTTTTGAATGTCGTAGACTATACCGATAAAAAATATGGTGTTTATCTTGAATGACTATACTAACGGCAGAGCAAATCAAATCATCGAATACATAAAAACTGCCCTACAAAAATCAGATGTTATTGAATTCTGGCATGTTTGGTTAATGGATTATTATGAATTTGAGGGCAGACCTTTCATTCACAGAAAGGCAATCTCCGTTTACGAACTGACCACAGAGCATATCAAAGAGATTGATCATGCTGTAATCTGGAATACTCCCGATAAAATGTATCCAGAAAGGCCATCGTTCTATTGTTTAACAATAACACGATAACAACTGACAAATTCCAGTTTTGGATATGTTCCCATAAACGCAAAGGGGCATAAAATGGGAAAAATGTGATAAAGACATATATCCTCTCGAGCCATGTGGAGACTATAGCTCGAATACAAAGAAAAGATTTTTAGAAGTCTTTAATTTTAGGCACTTTTATCGGCATTACACTTTTGACCCTGTGGGTGATTTAGCTCGTAATAAGCAGATAAAAGACCATGTAATGGTGTCCGTGGTATTCAGGGTTGACACGGTAGACACGTCAGCAAACTAATGTCAGACCTTACAGGAGGTTTTATCCGACCTGTAAGGTCTTTTGTTATAGCGGCACAGTCTTGTATCTAAGATATAGAACCTATGCCATCAAAGTAGAAAGTCCGTAAGCTACTTATATAAGACAACGGGGCGGTTCTTGTGTTTTAAGGCTAGTGAAGAAAGCAAAGGAATCAGGTAAGCAAAAGTATAGCTGGATATCGCTATGTTATTTTTGTAAACTCAATGAAGAAAAATATAATTAAAAACCAAATTGCTTTTTATGGAAATTATATTTAAGGAGAAAGAGTGAGGTAGATTTTATTATCACTTTTTTATCTGATAATATGTATAAAACTATTCATTTAATTTTATATACATCAAAATTTGGTGAAGGCAGGGATGATTGAGAAAGCAACAGGATATAAGAAAGTGGCCTTTGAAAATATATAATATATAGCCTATATGAATGAAGAAAAGTTAGCTGCAAGCGGAAGAATTACTGCGATATAAGATTAAGGGACTAATGTCAATTGGTCAGGCCTGGTATTAATCTCTTTTAATATGATAATCAACGACAGTATTATTATCGAATTCGATAACAAGCCATTCACTGTCTATGCTGATTAGCCAGCGTTCTGGTCCTAGATAGTAAACCATATTGTCAATTTCTTTAAAATAAGCGTTTTCTGTATCCGGCCCTAATAACTCTACAACTTGGTCTTTAGAAAGGCCTGCCAAACTATGTTTCCTAAATAGGTCATTCACCATTTTGACTCGCTCATCCGGGTATTTGATCCATCGGTCAGTTGAAAATGTATGTTCATTTATGTACTTAACTCCTAAAAAAACGATGTCAATAATTAAAATGAATAAAATGACCTGCCATGGCTTAATTTTTCTGATTTTGTTTAACATTGCATTAACCTCTCTTTAAAATCTCCGAAATATGTAATATTTATCAAATATCGCATAAAGTAGTAAACTATTCAAGATCATACATCTATTTCAATAGGTTTTTCAGAATCCTAAGGCAAAAGCCGCTACTTTATACCATAACTTCACAGGTTAGACGTTATAGCCTCGTGATTTGTCGAGTTAGATGCTTTTTTCGGAATTCTCTGAGGTTGTGTGTTCAGTTGGATGTAAGGGATTTATGGTCACATCTTGAGTGTGATATCTTGTGTTTAGATTTGACAAAAGATTGTTATTAGCAGGAAGGTGTTAATATGAGGTGCGAAACAATCAAGAAAAAAAATATAGTAATATATATATTTACAGTTGGTACAATTTTAGGAGTTCTGTCGATTTTTTCAGATATTATTCCATATCAACTAAAGGATGAAAGTATTTTCGAGATGATTCTATTCATTTTAGGCGGATTAATGAACAATTTAGCAATTTGGTTTTTGTTATCTATGATTTTAGGTTATAAATTTTGTAACCCCCTTAGATGTTCGGTTATTAGCTCGTTGCAGAACTCTACAACTCGCATTAATACTACATTTTATATATTGAAATGGCTGGATTCCCCCCATTTTGGGTATATATTCATTAATTAGATGTATATAACTCAAAATAATTTTAGAAAGGAGAATCCTATG
>JAHDQA010000096.1 GCA_018434075.1 Tissierellaceae bacterium | reverse complement strand
CTTTGTTTATTAGTCATTTACATTCTAGTGTAGTTCTATTTGAAGACATCCTCAACACCCATATTACACCAATGTTTTTATATTTACATTCTAGTGTAGTTCTATTTGAAGTGTCTGTTATTTCAACTGGCTTGAATAATCCACGACATTTACATTCTAGTGTAGTTCTATTTGAAGGCAGTTTCAGCAATAGTTTTTTCAATACCCTTACCTATTTACATTCTAGTGTAGTTCTATTTGAAGCTCCTTATCAGCGTTTGATAATAGGGTTTTAATTTGATTTACATTCTAGTGTAGTTCTATTTGAAGTATGTATAGGTATAGGTGCATCAACGCTTGTTTAAAATTTACATTCTAGTGTAGTTCTATTTGAAGTGAAATACAGAAGAAACCTATATATTACCAGAAAAAATTTACATTCTAGTGTAGTTCTATTTGAAGGATATGTTGTGATGTGAATATTAATGATGCTACCTCATTTACATTCTAGTGTAGTTCTATTTGAAGGCAGGATATACTCTCTTAGTATAGTAGATGAGGTATTTACATTCTAGTGTAGTTCTATTTGAAGCTGAAGACAACGAATGAAGATGATATATATATGAAATTTACATTCTAGTGTAGTTCTATTTGAAGGAATAACACCTTTGGCTCTAGTTTAACTAGAGCTATATTTACATTCTAGTGTAGTTCTATTTGAAGAAAAATTCGGGGAGGTTGTAGCCGACTTGCTACAGGATTTACATTCTAGTGTAGTTCTATTTGAAGTAATATCCCTTGTTCTGTAACTTCATAAGATATAGAATTTACATTCTAGTGTAGTTCTATTTGAAGATACATCTATCAATGCTATTCAACGAACTTACAGAAATTTACATTCTAGTGTAGTTCTATTTGAAGTTCAATGAAACAACAAAACAATATCTAATTGACAAATTTACATTCTAGTGTAGTTCTATTTGAAGGATTTAATAATATTAAGCCTACTTCATTACATGCTAATTTACATTCTAGTGTAGTTCTATTTGAAGGTCAACTATATCTAATTGAGATAAACCTTCAGGAATATTTACATTCTAGTGTAGTTCTATTTGAAGTATTCTTTTTCTTCATCTGTCAATAATTCTTTGTAATTTACATTCTAGTGTAGTTCTATTTGAAGGCCATTTTTACCACTCCTTTATTTAGTTTTTTTAGTATTTACATTCTAGTGTAGTTCTATTTGAAGTCATTGTTCTGATAAGTTCATTTACTTTAACCTCATTTACATTCTAGTGTAGTTCTATTTGAAGTATTTATTGAATATAGCTAAAGCCGGTAAATTAGCGATTTACATTCTAGTGTAGTTCTATTTGAAGAACTAACTAGGATAGATGTAGCAATAGACGATTTAGAATTTACATTCTAGTGTAGTTCTATTTGAAGGAGCCTGATAATAAAAATTTATATTTAAAACTTAAAAAACTATTTACATTCTAGTGTAGTTCTATTTGAAGTGTATGGGATAATGTAATAACAGCAGTTGGTGCAGAATTTACATTCTAGTGTAGTTCTATTTGAAGTTATAACAGCTTTGTTGTATGCTTTAAATTTTGCAGATTTACATTCTAGTGTAGTTCTATTTGAAGAATGCTTTATTTACAGCAAGTGTATTACTGTTGTTTATTTACATTCTAGTGTAGTTCTATTTGAAGGAGAAGAAGTTATTGTAATGATTTATAGAGCATTAAATTTACATTCTAGTGTAGTTCTATTTGAAGTGAAATACAGAAGAAACCTATATATTACCAGAAAAAATTTACATTCTAGTGTAGTTCTATTTGAAGTCCCATATCCATTAATTCATAAATTCTCTCTTTCAAATTTACATTCTAGTGTAGTTCTATTTGAAGCAGCAGTACCCAACATTTCGGATACTTCTAAATAACATTTACATTCTAGTGTAGTTCTATTTGAAGCCTGCCTTTATATTTAGTTTTTTTAGGTACTCTTTATTTACATTCTAGTGTAGTTCTATTTGAAGCTATCCACCTGAACAATCTCCACCAGCCAGACAATCATTTACATTCTAGTGTAGTTCTATTTGAAGTTCGACTTCATCTTAAAATATGATATGGAAAACTATATTTACATTCTAGTGTAGTTCTATTTGAAGATTCATATATATATCATCTTCATTCGTTGTCTTCAGAATTTACATTCTAGTGTAGTTCTATTTGAAGGTAACTTTACAACTTTAATACATTAAAGTATATGTATATTTACATTCTAGTGTAGTTCTATTTGAAGCTATTAGAGATTTCAAACATTATATTTATCTTTCTAATTTACATTCTAGTGTAGTTCTATTTGAAGATAGCAATTTAAATAGTAAAGCTTTAGCACGTTTAAATTTACATTCTAGTGTAGTTCTATTTGAAGAAAGCTGTGGAATATGGAATTAAATATGTAGATGCTAATTTACATTCTAGTGTAGTTCTATTTGAAGTCCGGAGACAACATTGACGCCCAAAACGCCCCTAATATTTACATTCTAGTGTAGTTCTATTTGAAGGGAATGCGAACGTATAATAAACAGTTATGAAGATCCATTTACATTCTAGTGTAGTTCTATTTGAAGAACATACCGAAATAGTGTATGTAGAAGGTAAACCGATTTACATTCTAGTGTAGTTCTATTTGAAGAAAATTGGGCAAACGCTTAGACCAGAAGATATAGCAAATTTACATTCTAGTGTAGTTCTATTTGAAGTTAAGAGATGTGCTATCATTTGTAGCTGAATTAAGATTTACATTCTAGTGTAGTTCTATTTGAAGCAAACTGGAGATATAATTACTCAAATTGACAGAGATATTTACATTCTAGTGTAGTTCTATTTGAAGAAATACCCGTCATTGGGAACTGTTATTGTTTTCCCGTATTTACATTCTAGTGTAGTTCTATTTGAAGTAATTAGTTATAGAGACGAAAACAACACCTCTTATAAATTTACATTCTAGTGTAGTTCTATTTGAAGAATTAGTTATAGAGACGAAAACAACACCTCTTATAAATTTACATTCTAGTGTAGTTCTATTTGAAGTTGTATTTTGTTCTAATATAAATTTCATTGCTTCTTCATTTACATTCTAGTGTAGTTCTATTTGAAGTTATAACTAAGGATCCTTAATTGATTAAGTAATTCATATTTACATTCTAGTGTAGTTCTATTTGAAGTTGATGTTGGTAAATATAAAGCATGGTTGTCTGATGAATTTACATTCTAGTGTAGTTCTATTTGAAGTAATTAATCCCGAATGCCGTAGCATAAAGCTTCCTCAATTTACATTCTAGTGTAGTTCTATTTGAAGTACAACTTGTGTTCTCATGAATACCTCCTATAATCTATTTACATTCTAGTGTAGTTCTATTTGAAGTTAGTTGAGCCGGAACAAATAACAGAAGTTGAAGCGATTTACATTCTAGTGTAGTTCTATTTGAAGCAAAAGCATAAGGATTCGAGAAGATTTGTTAAACGATGATTTACATTCTAGTGTAGTTCTATTTGAAGAGTTTTTTTTAAAGAAAACATAATGTATGAACTGTAATTTACATTCTAGTGTAGTTCTATTTGAAGCCAGTGGTGAGCAGGTTATCCTGCTTGCCTATCAATATTTACATTCTAGTGTAGTTCTATTTGAAGTTATATTATACAGGCTTGATAATTAGATGTTTTTACATTTACATTCTAGTGTAGTTCTATTTGAAGAATCCATGATAAAAATTGTTCAGCATAGACAGTTTGAATTTACATTCTAGTGTAGTTCTATTTGAAGTGGATCATCGAGGATATATATGAGGATATACAACAAATTTACATTCTAGTGTAGTTCTATTTGAAGATGATATTGTATAGCTCGTTTTTTTATCATTGAATTATTTACATTCTAGTGTAGTTCTATTTGAAGATGAGGATATAAAACAATTGCCTAAATGCAACAATAATTTACATTCTAGTGTAGTTCTATTTGAAGTAATATGTTTGCAGGTGTTTTAGGGAATGTTAATACTATTTACATTCTAGTGTAGTTCTATTTGAAGTAATGTTATTCATAGAAAATTAAACAACTTTAAAATATTTACATTCTAGTGTAGTTCTATTTGAAGCAATTACTTATTGGTACGGAGTTAATGAAAAATTAGATTTACATTCTAGTGTAGTTCTATTTGAAGTACAAAATTTATTAAGAGATTAAACTACTACCTTTTTATTTACATTCTAGTGTAGTTCTATTTGAAGATATAGTGATAGAATTATCTATACATAAGTTTGTATTATTTACATTCTAGTGTAGTTCTATTTGAAGTATAACAAAGGCTTAGAACAAAATGTGGATAAAATGATTTACATTCTAGTGTAGTTCTATTTGAAGTCGTGCAAATGAATGTCATTTGCAAGCTATCCTTATATTTACATTCTAGTGTAGTTCTATTTGAAGACCACTTATAAAGGGTATTTCTACCCCAGTAAAGTTAATTTACATTCTAGTGTAGTTCTATTTGAAGGAATTTCCCCATTCTGGATATCTATACCAGTTCTTAATTTACATTCTAGTGTAGTTCTATTTGAAGTAACATAAAACGTTGTATTACAAAATAATAATTTAAATTTACATTCTAGTGTAGTTCTATTTGAAGTTAAATTAGATGATAATAGTATGCAGGTATTTTTTAATTTACATTCTAGTGTAGTTCTATTTGAAGCATTTTTACCACTCCTTTTATATTTAGTTTTTTTAGTATTTACATTCTAGTGTAGTTCTATTTGAAGACTCATATACTGTATAGTTATAAAAGTTATTGCAAATTATTTACATTCTAGTGTAGTTCTATTTGAAGTGCCAAAGCACTTGCTGTTTCTATCATTTCATCAGTATTTACATTCTAGTGTAGTTCTATTTGAAGTATTTATTGAATATAGCTAAAGCCGGTAAATTAGCGATTTACATTCTAGTGTAGTTCTATTTGAAGAAATAAAGACGATATATATTCCATCAGCTTCAACAATTTACATTCTAGTGTAGTTCTATTTGAAGCCTTTAAAATTGACCTACAACGCATTGTTTTTTCTTATTTACATTCTAGTGTAGTTCTATTTGAAGTGCCATTTTTACCACTCCTTTATTTAGTTTTTTTAGTATTTACATTCTAGTGTAGTTCTATTTGAAGAAGCAAGCGGTAAAGCTGCTTCTGCGTCTACTAATGATTTACATTCTAGTGTAGTTCTATTTGAAGTTGAAGTCTTTACATAATAGGTTTTTTACTAATAAATTTACATTCTAGTGTAGTTCTATTTGAAGAATTGCTTGCAAGGTTCTTTGATGTTTTGTAAAGAGTGATTTACATTCTAGATAGGCTATACTAAATAGGACAAGTAAATTCCGAACAATGGTATAATATAAATATATATATCACGGGGAGGAATTTAAATGGCAAAGCATTATGAAGAAGCATTTAAAAAGCAAATCGTAGCTTTATATAATAATGGAAAGACGTTAGCAGATATTAATAAGGAATATGGAATAGCGAAATCTACAGTTAAGACATGGATTGAAAGACATAATACTTCAGGTTCATTTGATGTTAACGATAATAGAACTGAGGAAGAAATAGAATTAATTAAATTAAGAAAACAGGTAAAGCAACTTGAAATGGAAAATGATATTTTAAAGCAGGCAGCATTAATACTAGGCAGAAAGTAGATCTAATTATCTCAAATAGAGATAAATACAGTATTAATGCAATGTGTAAACTTCTTAAGATCCCAAGAAGCCTTGTATATTATCATCTTAAAAATAGAGAAAATAGAAATAGGATTTCTGAAGAAGAAGTAAAGTTAGAAAATATGGTAATCAAGATATTCAGAGAAAGTAGAAATAATTATGGAGCCCGGAAAATAAGAAAACAGCTACAAAGAGAAGGAATCATAGCATCAAGAAGAAAAATATCACAAATCATGGAGAAATATTCTCTAGTATCTAGCTATACAGTGGCACAATATAAGGTACACAGAAAAGGATGTAATGAAGCAAATATCCCAAATACAGTAAATAGAGAATTTAAAGATAGAGAGAAATTAGAAGTTGTGGTAAGTGACCTTACTTATGTAAGGGTAAATAAAAAGTGGTCATACATATGTACACTACTTGATTTACACAATAGAGAAATTATAGGCTTTAGTGCTGGATCTAATAAGGATGCAAATTTAGTATACCAAGCCTTTCTAAATTGTAAATATCCCTTAACAGATATAAAAATTTTTCATACCGACAGGGGTAATGAATTTAAGAATAAAACCATAGATGAAGTTATAAACACCTTTGAAATAGAAAGATCCTTAAGTAACAAGGGTTGCCCCTATGATAATGCAGCTGCAGAAAGCTTATTTAATATAATAAAAACAGAGTTTGTAAAGGGAAGAGATTTTGATAATATAAATATATTGAGATTAGAGTTAGGAGATTATGTGAATTGGTATAATAATCACAGATTACACGGTTCATTAGACTATTTGACACCAATGGAATATAAGGAGAAAGTAAAGCTAGAGATGTAGGTTTTAGTAATAAAATTCCCTATGAATTTGTAAATACATAAAAAGATTGCTTTTGCTTCAGTCAAGGGCGAGCGTAGCGAGTGAATTTACCCTTGACAGAAGCAAAGAAGCAATCTTACAATTACAAATAAATTCATAGGAATTTAAATATATTGTTCGGAATAAAATTGTCCAAAAAAGTGTTGACATATCATTTCTCTTATACTAACCATTACTACCACCGACTAATGTTTGTTTATTTGGCACTACCTTTAAATAGCAAAATGTCAAACCTAAGAATAAACACCCAGCAATTTTAAATGTATTAGGAGCTCCTAAATAACTAACCAAATAACCTGAAAGAAGTCGTGATACCAGCATCAATATCGATGTAACAAACATAAAGACTCCCATTACTCGACCTATCATACTGTCATCTGCTGATGTGGTTAATTGTGTCATCAAAATAAGGGAAGCAATAGTTCTAAAAAAAGCAGCACTTCCCCACAAAGCTGACGAAACGAAAACATTTTTAATTAGTGACATAGCAAAAACAGCCGTTCCTAAAAAAGCAATAGATATAGATACTGCTTTTCTATAATTATTAATTTCTTTCTTAGTCACAAAAACTCCTGCTATAACAAACATAACCGTCGAAACAGTTTTAATATAACCTAAGGATTCGACAGGAATGTTTAATGACTCTATCAGTAAAAAAGGAAGGGCAACATCAAACCATGCTAGTATAAAGTTGATCGAACTTATTGTTAGTATTACTCCAAACACTCTTCTATTATCTGTTACATATCTAATACCTGACCAAATTTCGCTTAAAAATTCTTTAATTTTCGAACTATTAATAACACTCTCAACACCATTTTTTACATTTTCAATACTATTTTGGGACTTAATATTTAGTTTAGTAGACAGTATAGATGCGCAAAAATAGCTTATTGCGTTTACTAATAAAGTATATGTATATCCTATGAACGATACCAATGTCGAACAAAGAGCATTTCCAAACATTTGAACCAACGATCCAATAGTTGTAATTGTAGAAATTGCTTGCTGGTAATTTTCTTTAGAAACTGTATCAACAGTAGCTTTAGTAAAGGCGGGAGAATACATTCGAGAAAAACTCTCTAAAACAAATAAAACTATACACAGAATCGCAAAATTCAATCTATTAATTCTAACGAAAACCGCAATAAGTAGGATCAACGCAGATTGAATCATTGTGACAATAGTAATTATTTTTTTATTGTTTTGAACATCAGATAGAGTCCCACCTATCAACGAAAATAAAATGCCTGGTAGTGTGGTGATTGCTAACAAAATTCCAGTACTAGTACTAGATCCGGTTAAATTGATTACTAATAATGTTACAATGACATTATCCATTGAATCTGCGAATTTACTGAATGCGTCGGTTATTAATAAAGTTTTAAACGATCTGTTTCTTAATAGCATCTTCTTTTCAAAATTCATTTTCTCCTCCTAATATGTTTTATTTAAAGCTTAGATAGCTTACTAATATTTTAAGTCCCCCAGTGATATGAGGTAAAAACACTATCACAAAAAATCACGTCTGAATCATGACTTTGAAATTGAATAGAGTATCCTTTAACTTTGCATTTATTTTGTAGTGCGGATGTAATTAACCCTTGATATTGTGTGTTTATGGGAAATATAATCTCTTTAGCGTAATTTAGACAAATATAGTCAAGTATTCTTTTGATTATATCGAAATCTTGCGATCCATTAATCTTTATATTCATTAATTTAACTCTAACAACATCATCTAATAATTCAAACAAAATTAATCCATTTAAAATAGAATCAACATAGATTTCAAAATAAAGTGCTTTTTTGATTTCAATGTCTTTGACTATTTCTTCAGTAAAATCTATGCCATTATGCAAACGGACAAAAGGACTAAAACTGTTCACTTCGTTATGTGTTCTTTTTATAAAAGATATATTATCCTCACTATTTAGTTCATCAACCAAACCACTGTCATGATAACTCATAAAATATGTAATCCCATTCGCAATCCAATTTCTTTTCAAATAAAAATTCATTAAAAAGGGTGTAGTCTCAAAACCAATTGTTGTGCATTTCTCTTTTATAATCAACTTCTCAGCTTCTAATACCAATTTTGTTGCTACACCTTTACTCGAATGATCTGGTAGAACAGCCATAGGACCACATAGACCTAATATCCCCAGCTTTCTTGTATAGATAAAACCAATTATGTTGTATTTCTCATCCTTCGCCAAAATTAGTCCATTATGACTCTTTTCGAAAATCGAAATCATATCACTATACTTCCTGCGTTGATAACATTTCGATTTAAACGAATGTGCTTCATAATCTATATCTATTGTGGATATAACATCTAAACTTGTTCCCATACAGTACGAATACATAAACTCACCTCTATTTAAATTACTAAGAAGAAAAAGTTGGATTGTCAACACTTTTTTGTACAATTTTTATTCGGTCGCTTTTGATAATCTATATTCTACAGGTGTCATGTAATTTAATGAACTATGAATACGTTTATTGTTATACCATAATACATAAGCTCTAAGCTCTCTTTTAAGTTCTTGCAGACTTTTAAAAACTCTGTTAAATGCAAATTCAGTTTTTATAATTTTATAAGTTGCTTCTGCTACTGCATTATCATAAGGACATCCCTTCTTACTCAAAGAACGCTTTATTTCAAAGGCTTTCAGAACTTCCTCTATAGCTTTATTTTTAAATTCATTCCCTCTATCAGTATGAAATACCTTTATCTTAGTTAAATTTATTTTAGAACTTAAAAAGGCTTCATATACAAGGTCTGCATCCTTATTAGGACCTGCTGAATATCCTACTATCTCTCTATTAAAGAGGTTGATTAATAAACATATATAATGCCATTTTCCAGCTACATTTACATATGTAAGATCACTTACTACTATTTCTAAGTCATTTCTGTTATCAAATTCTCTATTCACTATATTTTCTACTTCATCATTGTTGCAGCTTGACTTATGAACCTTAAACTGCTTTACAGTGTAATTAGAAACTAAGCTATACTTGTCCATAATCTGTCTTATTTTTCTTCTTGATGCTACTATGTCTTTCTTTTTTAGTTCTTCTTTAATTTTTCTTGTTCCATAATTGTTTTTGCTTTCTCTAAATATTGCTATAACTGCATTCTCAAGCTTAGTATTATATACTCTTGCCTTTTTCTTATAATATACTAAACTTCTAGGGACATTTAATACTCTACACATTGCGCTGATACTGTACTTTTCTTTGTTTGCTAAAATTATTTCTATTTTCGTGCCATTATCAGCGCTGCTTGCTTTAAAATATCATTTTCCATCATCAATTGTTTATTTTCCTTACGAAGACGTATTAGTTCATTCTCTTCCTCGGTACGATTATCTTTAGCCTTGAAAGACCCAGATTTGCTATAATCATTTACCCACTTAATTATTGTAGATTTGGCTATTTGGTATTCTCTTGCTATCTCTGATGTCGATTTGCCATTTTGTTTCAGAGCTACGATTTGCTTTTTAAAATCATCTGTATAATTTTTTGTTTTTCCTGCCATGATATTTTCTCCTTCTTCTATTTTTGTATATCATATCATGACCGAATATTTATTGTCCAATTTATTATAACCGATCCAAGTTGCAGAGAAGCTTCTCTACAACTTTTCTCGTTTACTCTAGCAAATTCCAATGATTTTACATGATACAACTGATTTCTTCTTACTTTGCTTTTTAATTACTTTCATGAATGTATCCTCCTTTCTCAAATTGATTTTTATAGCAATAATCTGGCTTGTCATTTAAGTTAAACGAGCCAAATTGATGCCAAATCTTAGCGATACAACTCCCTACACAAAATCCTCTGTATTCACATATGCCACACTCATTACTAACATAGAACGAATCGTAATCCCTTAGTTTAGCCAATAAACTCGATTTAAACCAAATATCATCAATTGGCATTTCGTTTACTCTTTGTTTACTACATTTCAATAATGGATCCGATAAATTATTACATGGATATGCAAATCCTCTGAAATCGATATAAAACTCTATCATACCTGTTCCACAGCATATTTCACGATGTTCCTCCAAGTTTTCACACGGATGTGAATAATATGTATTAGGGGACAGCTTCTCTTTATTTAACGACAAATAATGTAAAATTCTGATATATTCATCGTTTGTAAATGTAGGATTATTCTTTTTAGCTTCCCCTGCTGGACAAGCAAGACTCAAATCTAAAACATCCACTTCGAATTTAGCAGCTATATCAAATAGTTCTGGAATAGTATCAATATTTGAACCTAGTCCTATGTCATGCGATATAACTGAATTCAGATTAACTTTCAAGCCTAAGTTTTTACAGGTACCAATCCCTTTAATAACTTCATGATAGGAGTCGATTCCAGCCGGTGGTTTTCTTAATTTATTTTCTAATTCTGGATTACCAGAAGACATACTAACTTGTACACTAGTAATTCCACTCTCTTTGTACAAAGATGCAAATTCCGATAGGTTACTTCCGTTAGTAAAGAGAATTATATCGGCTTGTAAGCCATATAACTCTTGTACAATTTTTGTTATACCTTTAGCCAATTCAAGTGTTTTATCTAGAGTTAGAGATGGTTCACCACCAGTTATTCCCCATTGAATAACACCGAGTTTAGACATTGGTTCGACAATATAAGTCATCATTTCGTCTATTGTTAAAGCTTTTTGGAGCGAATCAGTTTTCTCATCCAAGAAACACCAATAACATCTATAGTTGCACAATCTACTTACTTCCATGTTTGTAAATGGCACAGAAATAATTCCTGGAGAATAGTTCTTAAAATTCTTCAACAGTGCTTGACCTGCAAAAGTTACATGTAAAGGTATATCTTGTTCAATAACAAATGAATAAACTTCATTTAGAAGACTACGTTTTTCTTCGTCCTCAACAATAGCTATATTATGTTCAATATCGACCCCTCTTTGAAACATATCTAATATTTCCAAAAATGATAATAACTCTTTGCTATTAAATTCCCAACGGCCACCTCCGTAGCAATCATTTATCGTGTATGAACCGTCTAAATTTTTAAATATGCTTAAAGACATCTATAGGCTCCTTTCATTCTAACAAACAATTTGCTGGCTTTTTCAACAGATCAAACTGCCCGTATTGTTGCCAGCATCTTGCAATGCAATTTCCAACACAATAGCTTCTGCTATTACAGCTGCCACATTCAGAACCAACATTATTAATACGGAAATTTCTAAATTGTTTCAAAGCAGGAGAATTAAACCATACATTAGTCGCAGATATCGAACAAATACTATTTTTGTCACATAGTAGTCCATCCTCAATTAAATTATTACAGGGATAAATCAAACCATTATATCCAACATAGTAGTCCAAAAAGCCAAGCCCACACCACATCGGTCTATCATCTTCTAATTCAATCGATGGGAAATAAACATCTAGTCCCTTTGCAATAGCTGATTCTCCCTGAGTAAGATTAGCAATAGTATTTGTAATTTGAGTATAGCTTGCAAAATCTAGAAAAATCTCATTTGTTTTTGCTTTGCCTGACATAACAACGGGAGTGACTCTAAGCCAATTAACTTTTAAGTCATTTGCTAATTTAATCATATCTGCTACCGATTCTTTATTATCAGGTCCAACTACCATATTTATAGATGTCTTAAGGCCCATTTCGTTGGCACTTTTTATTCCATTAATAACTTCGGCATATGAATTGACATTTTTTCCAGGTTTCCTTAATGCTATTTCCTCACTTTCATATGGAGAAGAAAGGTGGAATTGAACAGCACTAATATTATTTCTTGAATACTCTTCTGCATATTTAGAAAAGTTATACCCATTCGTCAAGAGTTCTATTTCGGGTTGTAACCCCCATCTTAATACCGTCTCTTCATTGATCATTTGTGCGATTTTCATAGTCTTCTCTTTAGTTACAGATGGCTCCCCTCCACTTAAAGTCCACCTTTTAGCTCCAATTGAAATCATTGGTTTAATCAGTCGTTCAAGTAAATCATCAATAGATAACTCATCATCATTATTCGTCATATCCGAAATATAGCACCACGGACAAGCATAGTTGCACTTTCGACTTACCTCCAAAACTATTTCGGGCGGTGTAATGATGCCAGTATCATACTCATACAAATTATCTAATATAACTTTGGGAAAATAATGGGGTGTCAAAGGAATCTCTTCAGAAACTAAAAACTCATAGACTTCAGAAGCCAAATTATCTGATTCCAAATAGTTATGTAATTCTTCCATATTTTCATTTGTACAATTATTAACAATAATGTTATTTATCATTAAGAATTTTTCAATTTCTCTTTTCCCAAATTCCCATAATCCTCCATAATAAGGATCTAGAATAACAAAATTCACTTCACTCTCTTTAAATATTACCGCTGGCATTTTATCTCTCCTCTTTAAATCAAGTATTAATTTTCAATACTTGCAATTAATTTTTTATTGTTTCTATAGATTATTTAAAGTAAAATCGAGTCATTTCACATTAATTATCTATTTTAATCCTCACTTAATAAAAGTAGCACTTATATAT
>JAHDQA010000100.1 GCA_018434075.1 Tissierellaceae bacterium | reverse complement strand
TCATTACACAAAATTTAGCAACATTAAAGGCTTAGGAGTCATAAATAATGATCCTAAGCCCTAGATTGTATTTTACTTAAGTTTATTCAGTTGTAAAACTAATTAATATTTTCTTCACCAACACCAGTTGACAAAGAACCGTTAGTAGGTGTGTTACTGATTTATCAGGCATAAACCTTATGTTTATACATATGGTTTATGCCTTTTTATATTGAAAAGGAGAGATGGATTGTGAGGAAAAGAAAGTATAAAATTAATAAAATATTGAATAATAATGTCATCCTTGCAATCGATGTCGAGAAAATGCAAGAAATTGTACTCGTCGGTAAAGGCATAGGCTTTGCTAAAAAAGCAAATGAATTGATAACTCTAAGTGACAAAGAGATTGAAAAGTCATTCCTCAATTTTGATGAAAGCACTAAGAAGGAATACCTAAATTTAATCAATGATATAGATGACAGGATAATCCTAATATGCGAAAAAATAATCAATATATCAGAGATGGAATTTGGCAAATTAAATAATCACATTCATATAGCTTTAACAGATCACATCAGCTTTGCCATGGAACGAGTAAGCTCTGGCATAGAAGAAAAAAGGAAATAAAATCACTTGTGATGGCAGCGGGCTTTGCATCTTTCTTGACTGGAGTTACAGAACCTTTAGAGTTCTCATTTATGTTTGTTGCACCAGCGCTATATGTAGTGCATGCAATTTTGACAGGCATTTCATTAGCCATTAGTGCGTTTTTCCATTGGACTGCAGGATTTGGGTTTAGCGCAGGGCTAATTGACTTTGTATTGAGCTCAAGACTTCCTCTAGCGAATAAACCATATATGCTATTAGTCCAAGGAATAGTCTTTGGATTGTTGTATTATGTTGTTTTCAGATTTTTAATAGTTAAATTCAACATACAAACTCCAGGAAGAGAAGACAAAACAGCGACATCGACAGATGACTCAGAAATGACAGAGGAATTTACAGACAATTACAGTGATTATCATGACAAACTTGATTCCAAAGAGAAATCTTCAAGTGATAATGAAAAATTTGCAAAAATGGCTAGAATAATATATACTGCTTTGGGCGAAGATGAAAATATAGTAAATATAGAAAATTGTACTACACGATTGAGGATAGAAGTAAAGGACATGAATAAAGTAGATATCGAAAAGATAAAGAAAGCAGATGTCGCTGGAGTAAAAGTAACAGGTCCTTATACTTTGCAGATAGTCATTGGACTTCAAGTTCAATTTGTGTGGGAGGAATTAGAAAAATTAAAAAACAAATAAGATTTTATCAAAAAGGAAGGTCGAAAGATGTTTAATATTTTTAATAAACAAAACTCTTTAGCTATATACGCTCCGATGACCGGGGAGCTAATTGACTTAACAGAATTGGAAGATCCAGTGTTCTCTGAGAAAATGGTTGGGGACGGAGTTGCTATAGAACCTAACGAAAACATTGTATTGTCCCCTGTGAAAGGCAAAATCACTCTATTATTCCCAACAAGACATGCAGTAGGTATTGAAACAGATGAAGGATTGGAAATTTTGATTCACTTAGGTATAGATACAGTAGAGCTAAAAGGAGAAGGGTTTAAAGCATTTGTAAAAGTAGGAGATAGAGTGAATGTAGGCGATAAACTTTTAGAAATGAACATAGAAATCGTTCAAAACAAAGGGAAATCAACCCATACACCTGTATTGATAACTAATATGGAGAAAGTCAAAGAATTAAAAATTATGCATAGGGACGATGTGAAAGCTGGCAAAGATATAATCATGGAAATAAAACTTAAGGACTAGGGAACTAGTCCTTTAGTATTTCAATAAAATTATATTGAAATACAATATTAACTGATATACAATCAATTAAAAAGAGGTGCGATATGAAAGATAAATATGTACTTTTCTTAAAAATAACTTTAATTCTAATAGCGCTGCCTGTAATTGCTCTTTGCATATTTTGGGTACCTTTGATGATAGGATTCTTGCCAAACATTGTAATAGCTATATTGTATCTAACGGCAATGATATATCTATATGCTCTTTATAATGCCTTTAAAATATTAGATAAAATAGACAAAAAAGATGTTTTTGGCCATACTACATTAAATGCACTGACAAAGATAAAATATAGTGCCATTAGAATTTCAGTATTGTATATAATTGCTCTACCTTTTGTATATCCAGTAGCGGAAATAGATGATGCTCCGGGTCTCATAGCAATACCTTTGTTAATAATATTTGCAAGTATCGTTATATCCGTATTTGCTGCAGTATTAGAGAAACTGCTGACTGAAGCAATAAATCTTAAAAATGAAAATGATTTAACTATTTGAGGTGAAGTTATGGCGATCATAGTGAATTTAGATGTAATGCTAGCAAAAAGGAAAATGAGCGTCACTGAATTATCTGAAAAAGTGGGTATAACAATGGCAAATATTTCGATATTAAAAAATGGAAAAGCAAAAGCCATTAGATTTCAAACATTAAATGCAATTTGCGAGGCCTTGGATTGTCAACCAGGGGACATATTAGAGTATAGAAAGGATTAAAGCTATTAAATTCTAGAAATTTCCACCGATATAATAGATAACTGTAAGTGTATCTAATAAATCATGGGAGTTGAGTATATGCTTAAAAGTATTGATTTACAGGCTTTAAATAAAGATAATCGAAAAGAATTAATTCGTGCATGTAATGATTTAAAAGATATATTAGAATTTAAAGATTGGGAAATAATAGTTTTTAACGATGATAATGATTTTGGATTTAGTATTACTCAAAATATTGGCGATAAAAGTGACAAGTTTCATCTAAATAAGAATAACATATATTATTTTGACAACAATATCGAAGATGACCATATTAAGAAATTATTTAAAGAAAGAAAAGTATTATTTATCGGAAAAGATGAAAACGTATCCGAGGCAGAGATATACATCCCTTTGTTTATGAATAAGGATAATAACAAAAAGCTAATAGGAAGTCTTCATTTTACTGGTGGAGATGGAGATTTGGACATATTTGTTAATAAGCTGCAAGAAGATAAGCTTTCTTTGTTAGTTGAAAGAATATCTGATAAATACGCAATACACTATGTAAGTTCATTAGAAGAAGAATATTTTAAAAATTTCATCCACCTTATCTTTGAGATAATTAATGAAAAGGAACCTATGATGAAATCCCATCCTTTTAATGTAGCGTATTTATCGAACTTAATAGGTCAGGCTCTGGGTTTTTCAAAAGAAAGGTTGGAGAAACTATATATGGCAGCATTGTTACACGATGTCGGGAAATTATTTATAGACAGCAGAATTTTAAATAAAAAGGAACCCTTAACTGATGAAGAAAGAAAAGAAATAGAAAAACATTGTGAATACGGATACAACATTCTAAAGGATATGCTTCAAATAAATAATCCTGTATCAGGAATTGAGAATGTAGTATTACAACATCATGAGAGATTTGATGGATTGGGATACCCTAATGGGGTTAAGGGGAATAATATTTTGCTTGAAAGCAGGATAATTTTTTTAGCTGATTCAGTTGATGCAATGCTTTCTAAACGACCTTATAGAGAGGAAAACTCTATTGATTATGTAATCAATCAAGTAAGGCTAAATGCAGGAAAGCAATTTGATCCAAAACTTGCAAGACTTATGATAAACATATTAGTAAACAACAAGAGAATGGAAAATATGATTTTAGAAGAACCATTACTTTTGGGAACATTAGTTGTTCCTCAGCTAAATGGGATTAAAAACCTACAGGGAATTTTAATCAAGAAAAACATTGGATATGAATTCAAGGTAAATATTAATGATTTAAAGGAGAATGGTAGCAACATCGAAAAAGCTTCAGAGGCTGTTTTCTATACACAAAGCAAGGGAATGGTATATGAGTATGATGCCAAGATAATTAATTGGGATGGAAATAATATATATATATCTGATATCTCACCAAAACCTTCAGCTAATTTCTTTAGTATGTCTTGGGAAATTGAGGGTAATCTTATTATAGGTAAAAGCATTGGTTCTACTGTGACAATTAATAAGATTGGTGGCGACTCATTGAGCTTTTATTTAGAGGAAGAAGACAATGAAAATATAGATTTTGATTTTGTAAATGCTATTATAATAAAATTTGACGAAGAGAATACTTTAGTACAGGGAGAAATAATCAGAACGATTAAAATTGAAAACAAGATATATGCAGATTTTAAATTTATAGGAATTCAAGAAGCAACAAGAGATGTGATTTTTCGTCAAATATTTAGAAAACAAGCTGAACTCAAAAAGAGAGCAAAAGATTTATTTGAAGAATAGGCTAGCCTATTCTTTTTTAAATTGAAAATAATTGCTAATAGGCCTATAATGATTATAAGTAAATGTGAAGAGGTGATGTATATGTGGATATTAGCACTTATTGGTTTGATATTTATTTTCCTAGGTTTTGCCGTACATAAACTTAAATGGTACTTTTTGATTTCGGGATACAATATGATGCCAAAAGACAAGAAAAAGAATGTAGATACTGAAGGATTAGGGAAATTAATGGGCATTTATATGTATTTTATTGGAAGCTTATTTATACTAATGAGTATTATTTCATATTTTAACACGAAGATCATATCACAACTTAATGCCATTTTTATTTCAGTTTTTATAATATCAACTATCTTGCTCTTAATAAAAGCACAAAGATACGATCATAATAAACGAGAAAATATTTTTAAATCCAAGGATAAAAATGCTTTGATAAGTTTGATCATAACCATACCAATACTTATATTTGTTGGAATTATGATGTTTAGATCTTTACAGCCTGTTGATATAGAGATAAATGAGATAGGAGTCGAGATTAAAGGTATGTATGGAGACTTGTATCAATGGGAAGAAATACAAGACATAGAGTTGAGAGATGACTTGCCTACAATAGAGATGAGAACAAATGGCTCAAGCATTGCTGGAAAGAACAAAGGTTATTTCAAGACAAAGGAATATGGTAAAGTCAAATTGTATTTAGATTCTAAAAAACCTCCATTTATTTACATGAGAGTAAATGATCAATATATAATCATCAATTTAGGGGAAGAAAAAAGAACTGTTGAAACCTTTAAAACGATGCAGAGTTTGTACAATAATTAAGAGTTTATGCTATTTGGTGAATATTTTATTGGAAATCAACCAATAAACCACCAAATAGCTTTTTTATATTTTTAAGCTTAGTTAACATCACACATTAAAGTTGGCACAATTTTTGCAATATTAAACAGCAAATTGATTAGGAGGGGACTTTATGAAAAAATCTGTTTCATGGCTGCTCATACTTACTATGCTTTTGCTTACTGTAACAGGATGTTCAAAAAGTGATTCGGGAGATTATGAGGATGTATTCTATGGCACTTTTTCAGGTGAGTATAAGACAATAAATCCTTATGATTTATCTTCTGTGACAGGCTATACAATAATTGCTAATACTATCGATGGGCTTGTGGAAAACGATAAATACGGCACGGTTGTACCATCATTAGCCGAAAGCTGGACCAACAATGAAGACTATACAGTGTGGACATTTAAGTTAAGACCTGATGTATATTGGGTAGATAGCAATGGTCAAAAGACAGAATACAAAGTTACAGCAGATGACTTTGTTGAAGGAATTAGATATATAGCTGATCCGATGAATGCTGCAAAGAATTTCAAAATTATATCCAATGTAATAGCAGGTATTTCAGATTATTATTACAATTTAGCTGATATTGATGAAGGCGTTGACATCGGGATGACTAGAGAACAAGTAGAAAATTCATTTGAAGAAACAGTTGGAGTAAAAGCATTGGATGAATATACTGTGGAATATACTCTGAATACATCCACTCCGTACTTTCTATCATATTTAGTCATGGAACTTTTTTATCCAGTAGAGAAAGAATTCCTTGATAAAGTAGGCGAAGACTTTGCTACATCAAAAGACACTCTGCTTTATAATGGTGGCTACTACATATCTACTTGGGAAAGAGATAAATTAATTGTATTGACTAAAAATGATAATTATTGGGACAAGGACAATATAACCGTCAAAGAAATAAACCTACAAAAAGTTGGGGATGAGATAACTGGACTGGAAATGTTTCAAAGGGGAGAGCTCACAAGTTGCTCTGTATCTGCAGAACAGTTGAAAGCTTTAAAGGGCACTGAATGGGAAAAGTATGTAAACTTAAAAGAAAAGAACACAGTTACTTTCTGGTTTACCATGAATTACCAGTCTAAAAACCCAGAATATAAGACATTTGTCAATAATCTTAATTTTAGAAAAGCATTGCTGCACGGCATAGATAGAGTTAAAATATCTTCACTTTATGAATCTAATCAACCTGAGTTTTTCATAAGAAATACAATAACACCAGAAGATACTGTATTTGACCCTAATGGACTAGACTATACAGATTATCCAAACTTGAAGCCTTTCAAAGAGAACAATCCTTATGATCCGGAATTAGCAAAAGAATATATGGAAAAAGCTATTGCGGAACTATGCAGTGAGGATGGGAATATAAATGGAGTAAATGCAGGGTCTGTTGATATGGAAAGAATTGCAAAATTTGATGTAGATGGCAAATTGCCTGTTGACATAGTTCTAGCTACCACAACAGATCCAGTAGAGACCAAGAAAGCATTGTTAATTGCAGAAATGTTAAAACAAAATTTAGGAGAAGAAAATGTGAATGTAATAGTTGGATATGCTGCAACTAGTTTCCAAGACGAAGTCTTCAGCCCAATGAATTTTGATTTAGTGGATGACTCATACAGCTTTAAATTTGCTGATCCTTCTGCAAATCTTGAGAGATTGACAACTGATGGAAGCTTAAATGAAGGAGGATATAGCATCCCCGAATATGATAAATTAGTTGAAGAAGCATCTTCAAAGAGTGATTTAGTTGAGAGATATACTTTGTTTTCAGAAGCTGAAAAATACATGTTGGACAATGTTATAATCATACCTTATATGACTGGTGGAGGTTCTTACTACATGAGTAAAGAAATACCTTTCCAAACTCCAAAGGGACAATTTGGATTGACTAAATACAAAGTGAAAGGTTCGAAAATACAGTCTGAGCCAGTGACAAAAGAACAATATGAACAACTAAAAGCACAGCACGAAGAAGAGATTAAGAAATTATTCCAAGAAGGGAATTAGGTATGAAAAAATACATCTTCAAAAGATCGGTTCAATCATTAATTACAATATGGATGGTCATATTTGTTGTATTCATGCTTCTGAGATTAATGCCTACTTCTGGTTATTTTACGAGAGACGATTATTTGACTATGACTGAAGAAATGAGGCATGCATATTTACAGAGCATAGGTGTATTGGATCCACCACTTACTCAATTTAAAAATTTCATAGTAAATATATTTCATGGAGATTTAGGGAGAAGTATAACTGTCTATCCAAAACTTAGCATCACAACTATTCTCAAAGAAAAAATTGGCTATTCAGCGGTGTTTGGATTTGCAAGTATAGTTATTAGCATGGGCCTTGGTATACCAATGGGTATACTGATGGCCCGCTATAAAGGGAAGCTAATTGACAATCTAGGGACATTCTATTCAGTAATTGTAAGAGCTGTGCCAAGCCTTATATACTTGTTCTTGTTCCAAGTCTGGGTGTCTAAAATATTAGGATTGCCGATGCTTTTTTACAAGAACAGACCAGAATCGTGGATACTACCTGCAATTTCTATGTCATTGTCAAGCATTGCGTGGTATGCAATATGGTTAAGAAGATTTATGGTGGACGAAGCTAATAGAGACTATATAAAGTTTGCCCAAGCCAAAGGCTTGTCAGAAAGTTATGTAATGAAAAACCATGTCCTTAGAAATGCGTTTGTTCCAATCGCTATTGGAATACCTTCTGATTTGCTATTGATTATTTCTGGGTCTCTAATCATAGAAAATTTATACTCAATACCTGGAATGGGAGGACTGTTGATAGACTCGATAAAGCAGATGGACAACAACTTAGTCCAAGTACTTGTTTTGATTTATTCAGTTCTTTCAGTCTTGGGTGTATTTTTAGGTGATTTATTGATTGTGTTTATAGACCCTAGAATAAGGCTAACAGAGAGTGAGGATTAAGAGATGGATAAGATGTACTATAACGGAGTGGAACTAACTGATGACTTATTCAATGAAATACCATTGGATGAGCATTTATCGGAAGAAAGTGGTTATTCTAATTACTCATATTGGAGATCTACATTTAGGACTTTTTTCAAGAGCAAACTTAGTATATTCTTAGTAGCAGTAATTGTTGTACTAAGTGTATTTAGTTTTCTATATCCTGTTTTTTCTAATGTCGATCCTCAGCAGGTAACTTTAGATATGGACAAATGGAATATGAATGCAAACAGCGAAAATTGGTTTGGAACAGATGGCCTAGGAAGAGATATATGGGCAAGAACATGGTATGGGACTAGAAACTCTTTACTATTAGCACTAGTAATTGCGCTGATAGAAGTAGGAGTTGGTAGCATTGTCGGAGCTATATGGGGGTATGTAAGAAAGATCGACCCATTTATGATTGAACTTTACAACATTATAACGAATATACCTTCGACGGTTTATCTAATATTATTGTCTTATATACTCGAACCAAGTTTTACGACTATAGTAATCGCATTAGCATCGAGTGGATGGATTGTAGAGGCTAAATTTATGAGAAATAAAGTGCTTTCTCTTAGAGAGAGTGAATATAATATTGCTTCACAGTGCTTGGGGACACCATTAAAAAGGATTGTAACTAAAAATATTATCCCACATTTAGTAAGTTTAATAATTATGGAGGCTGCATTGACAGTGCCTTATTCTATAGGTTCAGAAGTTTTCTTGGGATTTGTTGGGCTCGGATTACCTCTTGATACAGTTACTTTAGGCAATATGGTAAATCAAGGAAGAGCTAATTTTATGCTCTACCCTTATCAAATGCTCTATCCAACATTAGTCTTATGCATCATAACAATTTCATTTTATATTGTTGGGAATAAATTTGCTGATGCATCTGATCCTAAGAATCATGTGTAGGAGGAAGTATGGATAATAAAATATTAGAAGCCAAAAATATAGTTATTAAGTTTAATCTTCGAGGGAAAATTTTAACCGCTGTGAGAAATTCCTCGCTAGATTTATATAAAGGAGAAACACTAGCAATAGTTGGTGAAAGCGGATCTGGAAAGAGTGTGTTTACAAAATCTTTTGTTGGGATGTTAGACAAAAATGGCTGGATAGATGAAGGAGAACTAATATATGATGGAAAAGATTTAGCTAAGTTCAAAACAGAAAAAGAGTGGCTGTCCATCAGAGGCAAGAAAATTGCAATGGTCTTTCAAGATCCAATGACCTCGCTAAACCCATTAAAGACTATTGGAGAGCAGATAAGAGAAGTAATAACTTGGCATAGAAACACTCCCAAAGATGAAGCAAAAAAAGAAGCTATTGAAATATTAAAAATGGTTGGCATTGATGACGCAGAAAAAAGATATAAGCAATACCCTCATGAATTTTCTGGTGGTATGAGGCAAAGGGTTGTCATAGCAACAGCAATAGCATGCAGACCAGAGATACTTATTTGCGATGAGCCAACCACAGCATTAGATGTCACTATACAAGCACAGATCTTAAAGCTCATAAAAGATCTACAAAAAGAACTTAACATGACGGTTATATATATAACGCATGACTTGGGCGTAGTAGCAAATGTTGCGGATAGAGTAGCTGTTATGTATGCAGGTCAAATAGTTGAATATGGACTTAGCAACGAAATATTCAAAGATCCAAAACACCCATATACAAAAGCGCTTTTACTATCATTGCCTCAACTAGGATTAAAAGGAGAAGACCTATTTTACATAAAAGGCACTCCCCCAAACTTGTATAGAGAAATAAAAGGAGATGCGTTTGCGCTTAGAAATCCACATGCTCTTAAGATAGACACTATGTATGAACCGCCATTTTTTAAAGTATCTGAAACCCATTATGCAAAGACATGGTTATTGCACGAAAAAGCCAATGACAATCTAGTTATTGAAAAATTAGAACATAATGGGAAACAGAAAAAAGAAGACAACAAAAAGAATGAGAAAAAAGAAGTTTTAGTTTCATTGAGAAATGTTTCGGTAAAATTTAAACTTGATGGCAAACAATTTAAAGCAGTTGAAGATGTTAGTTTTGACATATACAAAGGTGAAACTTTTTCATTAGTTGGAGAAAGCGGATCTGGAAAAACAACTATTGGCAGAGCCATCATGAAAATTCATCCTATTTCGGAAGGAGAAATATATTGTAAAGATAAATTAATCAGCAAAAAATTGAAAAAAGATGAGATGAAGGCATTTAGACAAAGCGTGCAAATGATTTTTCAAGACCCAATGGCTTCGCTTAATGAAAGAGCAAAAGTAGACTACATTGTCTCTGAAGGGCTGTATAACTTTAAACTGTATAAAGATGAAGAAGATAGAAAAAGAAAAGTCGAAAAAGCTATGGAAGAAGTAGGGCTATTAAAAGACTTTTTAACTAGATTTCCACATGAATTTTCAGGTGGGCAGAGGCAGAGAATAGGCATAGCAAGGGCATTGGTTATGGAACCTGAATTTATAATAGCAGATGAGCCTATTTCAGCTTTAGATGTATCAATAAGGGCTCAGATAATTAATTTACTCAACAAATTAAAAGAGGAAAAAGACTTGACGTATTTGTTTATTGCTCATGATCTGAGTGTGGTAAAGTTTATATCTGATAGAATTGCAGTTATACACAAAGGGCATATTGTAGAATTGGCTGATAGTGATGAATTGTTTGAAAACCCACTTCATCCATACACAAAATCACTTTTGTCTGCTGTCCCAATACCAGATCCAGACCTAGAAAAAAACAAAAAAATATTGATTTACGATCCTAAGATACACGATTATTCTGTCGACAAACCTAAATGGGTTGAAATTAAAAAGGGTCATTTCATTTGGGCAAATGATAAAGAGATAGAAGACTATCAAAAAGAATTGGATAGAAATCATTATGATAAGGAGACAAATTAATGAAAGGTAAACTAGTCATTGCAGGAGGAAACTTAGAAGAAAGCGAATATAAAATCCATAAATACTTTGTAGAAAATTCTTATGTATCAGGTAGAAAAATAGCTATAGTTCCAACTGCATCCGGAAATGAACCAATTGAAACTATAGAGCATGTGAAATCTATTTGGATAGAATTGGGAGTAGACGAGGCTGATATAATAACAGTTCCTATTTATGGCGACGAAGGCGGCCTTTGGCGAGATCCACCTCTTGGGGATGATGACGAGATTGTAGATGCTTTTATTGACATAAACGGATTCTGGTTTACAGGTGGTGACCAATACTATACTCATAAAGCTTTTATTAGAAAAAATGGAGATGACACAAAAGCTCTTTTGAAAATGAAAGAGATTTACGAGTCAGGAGGCGTAATTGGTGGCACTAGCGCTGGAGCTGCAATCATGAGCGGAATAATGATAGGTTCAGGCGACAATGCTGATGTATTAAAAGGCAGAATAAAATATGGCTATGATGATTACGATGAAGAAAATGACGACTATATGAGAATTGTGAAAGGTTTGGGATTTTTTGAATTGGGAGTAGTAGACCAACATTTTGATAAGAGGGCTAGAATTCTAAGGCTTGCTAGAGCAGTTTTGGAACCATCGAATAAGACTTTACTCGGTTTTGGAGTATCAGAAGACACTGCCCTTATATATGACAAAAATAATGGAACACTTGAGGTATTGGGATCTGGAGCGGTTTTTATTCTAGATTTAAATCAAGCAAATAACTGTAAAACGGATGGGCAATTCTCTTTTGAAAAGATGAATGTTAGCATAGCAAGAGATGGGGAGCGACTAAAGTTATCGCTATAATTATTAGATAAAACTTGAAATAATTATTAGAATAACCCCCACAGTGATATTACTAAATATAGATTCACCTGTATTTTTCTCTGAATTGGAATCGACTACATCGTCTTCGTACATATTTAAAACACCCTTGTTTTTAGGCTTTTTAAATATTGATTTTATAAAGGACGAATTTGGGAACAATTTAGATATATTTAGACCATCTTTAGACAAGTAATTAATCCAGCCTATAAGTAGGAAAATGCTTCCCAAAAAAGCAATCAAAATATTAAACCTGCTTATTTGAGAGAATAATACATTATCTAAGACATATACTAAAGCTATTGATATAACTAATTTGAGTATCAGCTGTTTAAGAAACTTAAATCGCATAATTTCATCTCCAATGATATAATTATAAATTATAGCATAAGCTAAAGCATTAAACAATTATGAATGAACGGGTGATATTATGCAAAAGAGTATTGTCTTAATTGCAGGATCTACGAACACAAAGAATCATCTTTATAGCCAGCTTATAGAGTTTATTCCTGAATATATAAGCATAAAAAGCTATGCGAGTGAAGAAAATATCCCAGATGAAATAACTGCGGATTTGATAATATATTCAAGTGAAAATCTGGTGAATGAACTAAAAGAAAGAGGAATAAATTTAAATTGCAACGATTATATAATAAGTGAAAGAAGCATAAATTTTGATTATATTGAACTGGTTGCGAATATTCCTCCAAAAACTGAAGTTTTACTGGTTAACGATGAAAAAGAAACTGCGCAAAGTTCAATTGACGATCTTATGGAATTAGGGCTAAACCATATAAAATACTATCCATATTATCCAGGCATTGAAAGATATAAAAAATTAAAAATTGCCATAACACCAGGAGAATCTGACAAAGTGCCTGACTGCGTAGAAAAAGTAATAGATTTAGGCCCTAGGATTATGGACATCAATACGCTTTACAATATTATGGATAAACTAAATTTCGACAATAAAGACACGAGATTTTTCACAAAGAGATATATGCAAAAGATCATAAATGTATCAAAGAATATTTCTTTAGTAAATAACAACATCAACACCTTAAACACCTATTTAAATAACATTGTAAATAGTCTTGTAAATGGAATATTGGTGATTGATGAAAATGGGTACATCAAATACGCCAATGAACAGATGACGAAATTACTTTCTCCTGACAAAAGAAATATCGAAAATAGAAATTTAAAAAACTTAGTAGATAAAGAAGTTTTAAAGTACTTTATGAGTGCCGATTTTTATGAAAATAAAGACATAGAAATAGCAGGGCTGATAATAAAGACTTCTAAGTTTAAGATACCAAACAGCGACAATATTGTCATTACAACTAGTAAAGAAAAGAAAGCAAATATTAAAAGCAAATTCAGCCAAGATTTGCTTTTAAAAGGGCATTTTGCGAAATACGATTTTGATGACATAATTGGGAAAAGCCCTCAAATAAATGAAGTTAAATCGACTGCATTGAAACTTTCAAAATCAGAATTAACAGTGCTGATAGAAGGAGAAAGCGGCACAGGGAAAGAACTGTTTGCATCAGCAATCCACAATACATCAAATAGAAAAGATGGGCCATTTTTAGCGGTGAATTTTAGCGCGCTTCCGGATGAACTGATAGAATCCGAGCTATTTGGCTACGAAGAAGGCGCTTTCACTGGGGCAAAAAAAGGTGGTAAAATTGGCCTATTTGAATTAGCAGATGGAGGAACAATTTTTTTAGATGAGATAGGAGACATTTCACTAAAAGTACAGACAAAGTTATTGAGAGTATTGCAAGAGAAAGAAATAATGCCAGTTGGAGGAACGACGATAAAGTCAGTTGATGTTAGAGTAATTGCAGCTACAAACAAAAATTTGAGAAAAATGGTAAAAGAAAAACAATTTAGATCTGATCTTTATTACAGATTAAAAATTGGCTATATAAATTTGCCGCCTCTTAGAGAAAGAGTATCAGATATAAAAGATTTAGTTGAATATTTTATGTCAAAAGAGACATCAAAAAAAATCAAAATTTCTGAAGAAGTAATTGATGAATTTGAAAATTATAAATGGTTAGGAAATGTAAGAGAACTCGAATCAACAATTAAGTATATGCTAGCTGTAAGGACTAGCGATACATTGACACTTGAGGATTTGCCAGATAAGAAATTTTTCGAGGAAGAGATAGAAGAAATTGATTATGAATCAGAAAATGAATTTAAAATACTCAATGGAGAACTGTTAAGCATATTAAATATTATTAAAAGATTAGAAGACAACAATCTAAATGCGAGCAGAGAGAAAATAACAAAAGCTTTAAACGAAATTGGGTTAAGTGTAACAGAAAATAAAATACGAACAAAACTTAATTACTTAGAAGAATACGGGTACATCACTAAAAATAGAGGCAAGAAAGGCACTGTATTAACTAGAAAAGGATTGGCGTATTTAAACAGTATGATTATCGAGGGGGAATAATATGAATATGAGAAAACTAGTTGTGGAAGACAACCCTTCATTTGAGCAAGAAGTATATGAATTTGGAGAAAATCATCCTAAACTCATGATAACTGCAGGCATACATGGAGATGAAGTTGCAGGGATATCTATTGCATATGACATGATTGAATTTTTAAACAATACAAAGCTCAAAAATGGAAGCATTAAGATCATGCCTAAGTGTAACCCTGTTGCAACACGTGTATTTAATAGAACTTCTTTTTATGATGAAGTAGATATGAACAGAATATTTCCTGGAAATGAAACAGATGGGCCAACTCATAAAGCAGCCAAAAATGTTTGGGATGAAGCTTGCGATATGGATATAATCATTGACCTACATTGTGCAAACCAATACTCAATACCATATATTCTGTCAATATACGATAAATTTCCAGAAGTTTTATCTGTTATCAACCATTTGCCACTAGAAAATTTAGTACAGTCTTCTGGCCTTAGAGGCCAGTTCTTTGTTGAAAGCAATTATCAAAGAAATCAAAATGCATTTATAATAGAGCTTCCAAGTGGATCATCAAAAGGTGCAATTAAAACACATTTAGCAAACAATTGTTTTGATGCTTTAAAAAATTTACTTATAGCCCTTGATTTTATCGATGGGAAAACAGTTGACAATCCACCCACATATTATGGGGAAATATTGGATATAAAATCTCCTGTTTCTGGATTGTTTAAACCGACAAAATCATCAGGAGATGTAGTAAACAAGGGAGATATCATAGGCAAAATTGGCAATACTGTGATAAAAGCTGACAATGATTCGAAGATACATACGATAATGCCTGATTCTTATGTGTATAAAGGAGATTTGATATATTCATATATAATAAAAAAAGAAATTCAAGCTTTGGATTTGGGAGGGAAAAATGATAAAACTAATTAGGAATGGGATTGTATATGCTCCATCATATATAGGGAAGAAGGACATACTAATTGCCGACGACAAGATAATTGACTTAAGGGATAACATATCGTTGGAAGGGCTTGAATACGAGTTAATTGATGCAAAAGGTAACATTGTTGCGCCGGGATTAATAGATAGCCATGTTCATGTTTGCGGTGGTGGCGGCGAAGGAGGATACAGGACAAGAACTCCTGAAATAACTCTTACAGATATAACTACAGCGGGAGTTACAACAGTTGTTGGAGTTCTTGGCACAGATGGCACATCAAGGACAATGTCGAATTTATTAGCTAAAATTTATGCACTTAATGAAGAAGGAATAACAGCCTATGCATACACTGGATCGTATCAAGTGCCAGTGAGAACTGTTACAGGTAGCATTACAGATGATTTGATATTGATTGAAAGAATAATTGGAACTGGTGAAATAGCTATATCAGACCATAGATCTTCTTGCCCAAGTGTAGAAGAACTTATTAGACTAGCGTCAGATTCGAGAATTGGAGGAATGCTATCTGGTAAAGCCGGAGTAATAAACTTACATCTAGGAGATAGTAAAAACCCGCTTAAGATCATTTATGATTTATTAGACAAATCTGACATTCCAATAACTCAGTTTTTGCCGACACATATGAGCAGAAATGAATGGATTATGGAAGATGCAATTGAGTATGCAAGGCATGGAGGATATGTCGACTTTACAACAAGCACGACTAAAAAGTTCATAGAAGATGGAGAAATATCATCCAGCAAAGCGGTAAGAAAAATGATTGATCGAGGAATTGATATATCACAAATAACAATTTCTTCTGATAGCCAAGGAAGTTTACCTTCATTTGATAAAGAAGGTAATTTAATCGAACTAAAGATAGGGAAATCATCTTCTGTTTTAGAATGCATAAAGAACATGTATTTTGACGAACAGATAGATCTCGAAAGTTGCTTAAAAGTTGCCACAGAGAACCCTGCACAAATATTAAAGTTAAAGAATAAAGGTCAAATTAAGAAAGGTTATGATGCGGATATCTTGATATTGAATAAGGAATCTTTAGATTTAGATACAGTCATTGCTAGAGGAAACACAATGATAAAACAAAGAGAAATTAAAATTAAAGGAACTTTCGAATAAATACTATGGACATCCATGGTATTTATTTTATTACAATATTTAATTAAGATAAGTTTGGTATTTATTTTGTAAAATATGGGTATTATAGTTCATAGGGGGCAGATAGATATGTCGGTAAAAGTCGTTATAGATAGCATTTGTTCACCTTCTATGGATTTAGTAGAAATGTATGATATACCAATAGTACCTATAAATATCAATGTTGGTGACAAAATATTTGAAGATGTAATTGGTGTCGAAGCTAAAGACTTATATGAAAAGCTAGAAAAAGATGAAGAAAAGATAACTACTTCTGCACCTTCTTATGAGAGATTTGTTATAGAATTTAGAAAATCGCTTGACACACATGACTATTGTTTGTGTATGACGGTTGCATCTACAGTTAGCAATACTTATGCCTTAGCTTTGAAAGCAAGAGATGAGTTCGATGAAAATGAGAGAAATCGCATATTCGTATTCGACACTAACACTGCTGGCCCAGCATCGAGCCTATTAGTCATAAAAGCCGTAGAAATGGCAAAAGAAGGTAAAGACATAAGAGAGATTCTAACTGTTCTAAATGAGTTGAAGCCAAATGCGAAATTTGCATTAATTCTATCCACTTTAAAATATGTCCAAAGGAGTGGCAGAATTGGTAAGGTAGCTTCTATAGCAGGAGATTTATTCAACATAAAACCTCTTGTGTATTTAAACAATGGGGAAATCAAATTCTTTGGAAGAGCAAGGGGGATGAATCAAGGCTATAAAATGATGATTGACGAATTAAAAAAGGACGTTTTAGGAAAAGACATGATTAGAGTAGCTATTTCGCATTCAAACGCAGAGGAAGATGCATTAACACTTAAAAGCATGGTTGAAGAAATAATTCCAGATTTAAGTGTTGACATATCTCCTCTTACGCTTGCTATTGGACTCCATGTAGGACCGGGTGTTGTTTCTATAGGATATATATAAATAAATCACTCAATAGTTATGATAATAGGACTTTCACTTGCTGAAAACATTGTGTAAATATTTTCAATATATGGGTATTTTATTTTAATTTTATTCAATAAAATATCAATTTCAGATTTGGACATTTCAAAACCGTAATACACAGTCAGACTGTCACCTTTTTTGGATTTAGTTTTTCAATAGCAGTCATAGCTAAATCTATAATAGCATTTTTATCAACAGATCTAGTTTGATCTATCAGTTCACCATTTATAAGAAGGTGATAAATATCGTTTGAGTGATTTAACTTAGCATAATTGGTGTAACTTGACAATCTTCTTATCTCTTTTTCGGTTGGAAGATTGTCAGTGTACATCGACACTAATACGGATAATATTTCAATCTCATTCATTAAATAGATTGGTTTAGAAGTTCCAAGATTGATGTTTTCAGAGGATAAGATTAGTGTTTTATTGTTTATATATTCATTGATGATATTTTTCTTTTTATTGGTCAGTTCTTTATCCATAGCTGCATCTGCTCCTGACATTGCGTATAGCGCTATAAGTCCAGGGCTAGATCCAAAAGCTAATATGTGGAAATCTTTGAATTTTAATTCATCATTAGACTGATCAACATATTGGCTGTGCATATCCCTGATGATAATATTGCTGATTCTTGAATTTTTGTAAACCTCTTCTACGACTTTGAGAGGATTGGATGTGTGCACATGGACATAAATACCTGATGAGCTGCCTCTAGTTATAAACTCATCACCTAAACTCGAAAGAGATGATCTAATGATTGGCTCTAAATTTATTTCACCAGATATTTTAAATTCCATGTCATAAGGATTTTCAAAATCAAAACTATCGTCATAGAGGAAGTAGTTTTTTTCTAAATCTATATCAATATCATCATTAACATCTATGCCGACAGCTTTTGCAAGAGAACTGAAGAATAGATAGAGTCCCCAAGCGCCTGCATCGTAAGCATCTTTATTTTTCAATACAGACAGGATGTCCATTGTTTTTAGAAGTGCTTTTTTAGCTTCAAAAAACAGTTCTTGTATTAAATCAGTTAATGTGCTGGAGTTTGATGACTCGGATTTTTCAGCCACTTCTCTAGCTACAGTGAGGATAGTTCCTTCTTTTGGGCGCATTAATGAATTATACGAAGTCTCATATCCACACCTAAAAAAATGCAAATCAATCAGAAAATTGAAAGCTAAGGTGATATAAATGGATATTCTATTATTGATAATAGCTTATATATTGGGCTCAATTCCTACTGCATATATTGCTGGAAAAGTTTTTGCTAAGAAAGACATAACTAAGGTTGGAAGTGGAAATGTAGGGACAGTGAATGCTATTAAAAATATAGGGTTTCTCCCTGGAATTTTAACTTTTATAATAGATGCGGCAAAAGCTGTAGCAGCAATCGCAATTGCTAAAAATTTTAGCAAATCTGAGTTAATACCTTATTTTGCGTCATTCTTTGTCATTTTAGGACATAATTTTAGTATTTTTTTGAGATTTAAAGGAGGAAAAGGCTTAGCCTGTCTAGTTGGTATATTGCTGATTATTTCACCAATCACAATCTTGTATCTATTTGGATTCATTGGAATCCTTACACTTGCCTTTGGCAAAAGGGCAAATGCTGCTACTGGCATCGGCATATTTATTTTACCAGTATTGCTTTATTATCAAAAAGCGCCAATCGAAGGAGTTATAACGAGTTTTTTCATTTCTTTGTTAGTGATGTATAAGAATTTAGATTATATAAAAGCTTTTCTAAATAAAGAATCTTAATATTAGGAGAAGGATAAAATCATGGAAAAACAATCCAAATATTCACCAGCAGTGACAGTTATTATTTTATTCGGAGTTATAAGCTTACTAGGCGATGCAGTCTACGAAGGCGCTAGAAGTGCAAACAGCCAATATTTTAATCTTTTAAAAGTAAGCGCTACACAAGTAGGAATAGTATTTGGCATTGGAGAATTTGTTGGCTATGCATTGAGATTAATTGCAGGGATTTTTTCAGATAAGACAAGAAAGTACTGGCTGTTTATTTTTCTTGGGTATGGGATGTTAGTAGTGGTTCCTTTAATGGGATTTACAATGAATTGGAATATTCTAATCGTCTTGATATTGATGGAAAGGATAGGAAAAGCTTTGAGAAATCCATCTAAAGACACTATTGTTTCTGCAGTCGCTCAAAATCAAGTTGGCATTGGCTTTGCGTTTGGACTGCAAGAAGCTTTAGACCAAATAGGCGCTTTGGTTGGACCATTAATATTTACTTTGGTATTTTTAATTGCAGGAGAAAATGAATTAGCACAATATCAATTAGGTTATAAAGCACTACTCATTCCATTTGTATTGCTAATGGGTTTTCTAATATTTGCACATAACAAGATAAAGAAAGAAAATTTGATTAAAGAAGTTCATGCAAAAGAATATAGAGAAGAACAATTACAACCTACTTTTTGGATATATACTGCTTTTACTTTTTTTGCAACTCTAGGATTTCTAAATTTCAGCATTATAGGATACCATTTAAAAGCTGAAGGTATATTCAGCGATGGAAACATCACTTTACTTTATGGTATTGCCATGGGGATTGATGCAATAACTGCTCTTTTATTTGGCAAGATTTATGACAATTTGAAATCAAAAACAGGAATAAAGACATCAGGGCTTTTAACTTTACTTGCAATACCTTTTTTATCAATCATATTGCCAATATTCACATTAACTGATTCAAAAGTGCTAGTAATTATTGGAATGATTGTTTTTGGTATTATAATGGGAGTGCATGAAACTATCATGAGATCTGCAATTGCAGATATTGTACCTTTTTATAAAAGAGGTACAGGGTATGGAGTGTTTAATGCAGCATATGGTTTAGCGCTATTAGGAGGATCGTCACTAATGGGGTTTTTATATGACAAAGGAATGACAGGTACAATCATCATTATTGCTATTGCATTTGAGATGGTTGCGCTTATGCTTTATTATAAGATGAATAAAATGATTAAATAGGCGAATTGCATAATTATTAATACGCCAAAAAAGAAAAACTTAAAATTTGACTTAGTGTAAAATAACTTATATTGACAAGCGGACGACAAAGATATATTATAATATCAGAGTATCTTCAGGGCGAGGTGCAATTCCTCACCGGTGGTAAAGCCCACGAGCCGAAAGGTTGATCTGGTGAAAT
>JAHDQA010000006.1 GCA_018434075.1 Tissierellaceae bacterium | reverse complement strand
TCCCCTCTGGCTTCACAAAACAAATTATGTCTATCAAAAGTTTGTAAGGTTAAATTAGACCCCTAAATTTGTAAGACTAAATTAGACTGTTTTTGAAAAGGGGGTCTAATTTACTTTTACAATTAACTTGCTTTAAAATGATGTGATTTAATATTAGTATGTTGTTGACAGCATTGCAAAGATAAATTATAATTAAAATAATTAAATATTATTCGTAGAATAGGAATAGTAATTTGAATAAGGTTTCAGAGAGCCGATGTATGATGAGAATCGGTACCTACATCTTATGAAGACACCTATGAGAAAGTAGTTAACTACTCGCATATTGCGTTATTAGATTAAGTGAGGTAACCTAATTAGGGTGGCACCGCGAGAAAATCTCTCGTCCCTGAATATTCAGAGATGAGAGTTTTTATTTTGTAAAGGAGGATAATTATGGAGTCAATGGGTAATTTGAGAAGAACTCATATGTGTGGTAAATTATCTTTGTCGAACATCGATGAAGATGTAGTTTTAATGGGTTGGGTTCAAAGAGAAAGAAATCTTGGAGGTATACATTTTGTAGATTTAAGAGATATAACTGGAATAGTACAGATCGTATTTGATGAATTTGCACCTATTGAAGCATTAGAGAAAGCTGAGCTATTACGTCCAGAATTTGTAATAGCTATTAGAGGGACAGTGAGAAAGAGAGAATCAATAAATCCAAATATACCAACTGGAGAAATTGAAGTATTAGCTAAGGATTTGAAAATTCTTGATACAGCTTCTACCCCACCAATCTATATTAAAGATGATGATAATGTAAGTGAAACAATGAGGCTAAAATACAGATACCTCGATTTAAGAAAACCTTCAATGCAAAATAATTTAATAACTAGAGCGAAATTAGCAAAAGAAGTAAGGGATTTTCTGTATGAGTATAATTTTATTGAGATAGAAACTCCAATGTTGACTAAACCAACACCTGAGGGTGCAAGGGATTATCTAGTGCCAAGTAGAGTAAATCCTGGTAAATTTTATGCTCTTCCTCAATCTCCACAACTTATGAAACAATTACTAATGGTATCTGGTTTTGACAGATATTATCAAATAGTTAAGTGCTTTAGAGATGAAGATTTAAGAGCAAACAGGCAGCCAGAATTTACTCAAATTGATATGGAAATGAGTTTTGTCGACATTGACGATGTTATCGAGGTAAATGAATTATTACTAAAACGAATATTTAAGAAATTTAAAAATGTAGATATTGAATTACCAATTAAGCGAATGACTTATAAAGAATCTATGGAGAGATTCGGAGTGGATAAACCCGATTTGAGATTTGGCTTTGAAATTGTTGATATTACAGATAAAGTTAGGAATAGCAATTTTAAAGTATTTTCAGATGCAATTAAAAATGGTGGAAAAGTCAAAGGGATAAATGTAAATGGCTATTCAGATAAATTTACTAGAAAAGATATTCAAAATTTAGAAGAATATTGTAAAACATACAATGCAAAAGGTTTAGCTTGGATAAAAGTTACTGAGGAAGGAGTTACTTCACCAATATCTAAATTCCTTTCTAATGAAGAATTGGATGAAGCACTAAAGAGCTTTAATGCTCGAGTCGGAGATTTAATATTAATAGTTGCTGATAAAGAATCAGTAGTATATGATAGTCTTGGGAACTTAAGAAATGAAGTCGCTAAGAAACTAAACATAATTAATGAAAATGAGTTCTCTTTAGTGTGGATAGTAGAATTCCCTCTATTTGAGTATAGTGAAGAAGAAAATCGATATGTTGCGAAACATCATCCATTTACTCATCCTATGGATGAAGATATAGATTTACTTGAAACTCAACCTGAAAAAGTTCGAGCAAAAGCATATGATATAGTAATAAATGGCGATGAAATAGGCGGAGGCAGCATAAGAATTAATAATGCTGATTTGCAAAAGCGAATGTTTAAAGCCTTAGGATTTTCTGAAGAAGAAGCTTATGACAAATTTGGGTTTTTAATTGATGCATTTAAATATGGGACACCACCACACGGAGGTATAGCATATGGATTTGATCGATTAACTATGCTTTTTACTGACAGCGATAATATAAGGGATGTTATTGCATTTCCCAAAACTCAATCAGCCACTTGCCTACTTACCAACGCTCCTTCAACAGTATCTAATAAGCAATTAGAAGAGGCGCACATTAGAGTTGATGTCAAGAATGAGTAACCCATTTGAAAGAACAATAAGTATGATTGGAGATCATAATTTCAAGAAAATTCAAGATAGCAATGTAATCATATTTGGAATTGGAGGCGTAGGTTCTTATTCTGCAGAATCTTTAGTAAGAGCTGGATTGGGAAACATAACACTTGTTGATTATGATATAATAGATATAACTAATATAAATAGACAAGTACATGCTACAACTAAAACTATAGGTTTACCAAAAGTATCAGTTATGAAAGATAGACTTTTAGAAATAAATCCTAGTTTGAATATTGAGATTTACCAAGATAAAGTTAGTGCTGATAATATAGATTTTTTCGAACTGAATAAATACAATTACATCATAGATGCAATAGATATGATTTCATCAAAAATTTGTTTAATAGAAAAAGCTAAAACACTCGGCATTAATATAATTAGTGCTATGGGTGCTGGCAATAAGTTAGACCCAACTAGATTTAAGGTAGATGATATTTTCAATACTAAAGTATGTCCATTGGCAAAAACAATGAGACAGGAACTTAAAAAGAAAAACATCGATGAATTAAAAGTTGTATATTCTGATGAGATGCCACTTAAAGTAAATCTTGGAGATAATGACAAAAGAAAGGCAATACCAGGAAGTATGTCATATGTTCCTCCAGTAGTAGGCATGATAATCACTTCAGAAGTAATAAAGGATATAATGAATAGCTAATTCTTGTGTAGGAGGTAATAAAATGGAAGAAATAGCTGTAGTCACCAAAAAGCTAGATAATGGAATGGTTGAATTAGAAGTTCAGAGAAATGCTGCTTGTGGAGATTGTAAAGCATGTGGAAATTCTTCAGAATCGAGTAAGCATATTGTTATTTTAAAAGACACTATTAATGCACAACCTGGAGATAAAGTATTGTTAAGCACTGAAAGCAAGAACATACTAAAATATACTTTAATTGTATATGCAATACCTTTTGCATTTCTAATAATAGGCATGATTTTAGGTTATTATGTTGCATTAACTTACAATTTGTATGATGCCGATATATTTAGCTTTATCTTAGGCATGTTCTTTTTAGGCGTTTCTTATTTAATATTAAAACTTATAGATAATAAATATTTTAAGAACAATGATAACATATTAAAAATAAGCAAAAAAATCTAGGAGGTAATCTTTTGTCTGATAAAGATGCGGTGATTCTTCGATTAAAGAAAGTAGAAGGTCAAATTAAGGGAATTCAAAAAATGGTTGAAGATGGCAAATACTGTGGCGATATACTAATTCAAATATCAGCAGCAAGAAGTGCTTTAAATAATGTAAGTGGTATAATACTTGAGAACTATTTAAAGAACTGCTTAAACCAAGATCAATCAACTTCACCAGAAGAGATTGCAAAATTAATCGATGTTATGCTCAAATATACAAAACAAAATTGATTTTAAGCCATATGGCTAATAAATATAATTTTGTGAAAGGAGAATAAAATGAATTTTGAGAATTTAAAAAAATCTGATCCAGAAGTAATGAGTATTATCGAGGAGGAAATAAACAGGCAAAATAAGCATATCGAATTGATTGCTTCTGAGAATTTTGTGTCTAGTGCTGTACTAGAAGCGATGGGAAGTCAATTGACGAATAAATATGCTGAAGGTTATCCAAGCAAGAGATATTATGGCGGATGTGAAGTTGTTGATAAAGTAGAAGTATTAGCCATAGAAAGAATGAAAAAGCTTTTTAACGCAGATCATGCTAATGTTCAACCACATTCAGGCTCAAATGCAAATTTAGGGGTATATTTTGCTTTGTTAAAACCTGGCGATAAGGTGTTGGGTATGAATTTATCGCAAGGTGGTCATTTAACACATGGTAGCCCGGTAAATATATCAGGTGTCTATTTTAACTTTGCAGCATATGGAGTAGATAAGAATACTGAAAGAATAGACTATGATGAAGTTAGAGAAATAGCTATCAAAGAAAAACCAAAATTAATCGTTGCTGGAGCAAGTGCATATCCTAGAGAAATTGACTTCAAGAAATTTAAAGAAATTGCGGATGAAGTTGGGGCGTATTTAATGGTTGATATGGCTCACATTGCTGGTTTAGTAGCAGCAGGATTACATCAAAACCCAGTACCATATGCTGATTTTGTAACTACTACAACACATAAAACTTTAAGAGGCCCAAGAGCAGGCGCAATTTTATGCAAAGCTGAATACGCTAAATTAATTGATAAAGCAATTTTCCCTGGTATACAAGGTGGGCCACTAATGCATGTTATAGCCGCTAAAGCTGTTGCATTTGGAGAAGCTTTACAAGATGATTTCAAAGATTATCAAAAACAGGTAGTTAAAAATGCTAAAGCATTAGCAGAAGCACTTATCGAGAAAAATTATAGATTGGTTTCTGGCGGGACAGATAACCATTTAATCTTAATAGATGTAAGAAATAAGAACTTAAATGGTAAAGTAGCCGAAAAAATGCTAAATGATATTGGTATTGCTACAAACAAAAATACAATACCATTTGATCCTGAAAGTCCTTTTATAACTAGTGGTATTAGGATCGGCACAGCTGCAATGACAACTCGAGGTATGAAAGAAACAGAAATGTATGAAATTGCAGAACTGATTAGCGATACTTTAGAGAATAAATCTGATCCAGAAAAGATCAAAAATAGAGTTTATGATCTTTGCGATAGGTTCCCTTTGTATAGATAAAAATTGCCTACATTTAATGTAGGCTTACATATTTTAAATAAATTTTGAGTGGTGTATATGGAAATAATTAACAATAAACTTAATAATGTAATAATTGAAGTAAATGACAATAGTATAGCATTTGAGTTAGGAATAGAACCTGGCGATATATTACGTAAAATAAATAATCAAAGCATAAAAGACATAATTGATTATAAGTATTTAACTGCAGATGAGAATATCACTTTAGAAATTTTGAAGCAAAACGGAGATATTTGGGAATTTGAAGTAGAAAAAGATTTTAGCGAAGACTTAGGAATAGTTTTTAGCAACTCATTGATTGACAAGGCTAAGTCGTGCCAAAATAAATGTATTTTCTGTTTTATAGATCAACTTCCTAAAAATCTTAGAGAAACTCTATATTTTAAAGACGATGATTCAAGATTATCTTTCTTACAAGGTAATTATATTACTTTAACTAATATGAATGAGGACGAAATTGATAGGATTATTAAATATCGTTTAAGCCCTATAAATATATCGGTTCACACAACCAATCCTGATTTAAGAGTAAAGATGCTGAGAAATAAGCGCGCGAGTGAAATAATGAACATCCTTAAAAAATTAGCAGATGCTAATATAGAGTTAAACTGTCAAATCGTATTAGTCCCAGGAATTAATGATGGAACAGAGTTAGAAAGGACATTAAAAGATTTAGGAAAACTTTATCCAAGTGTTAACTCAATAGCTTGTGTACCAGTAGGTTTAACTAAGTACAGAGATAATTTAGAGAAAATAGTCCCATTTGATCAAGGAAGTGCGAGAGATGTTTTAAATATAATAAATAAGTATCAAAACACATTCAAAGATATATTTGGAACAAGATTAGTTTTTGCTTCAGATGAATTCTACTGTTTATCTGGCACTGATTTGCCAAGCTATGAATCATATGAAGACTTCCCACAATATGAAAATGGCGTTGGCATGCTTAGATCCTTCTTGACTGAAGTGATTGAAAACATAGATAAATTAGATAATATAAATTATATGAAACAAAAACATGTTGCAATAGCTACTGGTGTTTCAGCATATCCATACATGAAATCAATTTCTGAGATGATAGTAAAAAAGATTGATAAACTAAAAATCGACGTTGTTAAAATTACTAATGATTTTTTTGGGGAAAATATAACAGTCTCTGGACTTATCACAGGAAAAGATCTAATTAATAACATGTCAAAGCAAGAATATAGTAATATCGACTGTTTATTAATTCCAGAAAATATGCTAAGAAAGAATGATGATATATTCTTAGATGATTATAGAATTATTGATGTAAAAAACATTCTTGGGTTTGATGTAATATCAATAGAAATAGATGGAAGCAAATTAATAGATTTTTTTAGAAAGGAGTGTTCGCATGAGTAGACCTGTAGTATGTATTGTAGGCAGACCAAATGTTGGCAAGTCTACATTGTTCAATAAATTAGCTGGACGTAGAATTTCCATAACAGAAGACACCCCAGGAATAACACGTGATAGAATATATGCTGAAGGAGAATGGCTTAACAATTACTATACCATCATTGATACTGGCGGTTTGGACCCTCGAAGTGATGACATTTTTATGAGCAATATAAAAAAACAGGTTCAAGTTGCTATAGATACTGCGGATGTCATACTATTTGTAGTAGACGGATTAGAAGGCATTACACAAACCGATATAGAAATTGGAAATCTGCTTAGAAAATCTGGCAAACCAATCTTATTGGTTGTAAATAAAATTGATACTAAGAAAGAACTAATTCATTTCTACGACTTTTTCGAATTAGGCTTTGAAAATATAAATTATGTATCTGCAGAAGCATCATTAGGAATAGGAGATTTGCTTGACGAAATAGTTAAAAATTTTCCTAAAAATAGTGAACCTATAACATATAAAGATGCAATAAGAGTTGCTTTTATTGGACGCCCAAATTCTGGAAAATCATCTTTGGTAAATTATATACTGGGTGAAGAAAGAAATATAGTTACTGATATCCCAGGAACAACTCGTGATTCGATTGACTCTTATTTTGAATATAATGATAATAAATTCATATTAGTTGATACAGCAGGATTAAGAAAGAAAAAGTACATCTATGAAAAAGTAGAAAGATATTCAGTAATCAGGACACTGACAACAATTGATAGATCAGATGTGTGTGTCTTAGTTATTGATGGTACAGTAGGAGTCACTGAGCAAGACTCAAAAATAGCTGGTTATGCACATGATAATGGAAAAGCTATGATAATTGCAATTAACAAATGGGACATAGTACAAAAAGATGATAAAAGCTATAAGGAGTTTGAAAAGGCAATTAGAGAAACTCTTGGCTTTATTCAATATGCGCCAATATTGTTCATTTCTGCAAAAACAGGGAAAAGAGTCGATAAATTACTTGATACAATTAATTTAGTTTATCTAAATTACACTAAAAGAATCAGCACTGGTAAATTAAACGATATTGTAAATGAAGCTGTTTTGATGAATCAACCACCAAGTGATAAAGGCAAAAGAGGCAAAATTTATTATGCTACACAAGTATCAATAAAACCGCCTAGATTTGTAATTTTTGTGAATAACAAAGAATTAATACATTTTTCGTATGCAAGATATTTGGAAAATCAAATTAGACTAAATTGTGACTTTACTGGAACTCCTATAATACTAGAATTCAGAGAAAAGGATGCGGAAAAATGAAAGTAATATTGATAGCTATTATTGCTTATTTCTTCGGTAGTTTTTCTTCAGCCTATGTAATTGGAAAATTATATAAAGGTATCGACATCAGAGAACACGGAAGTGGAAATGCTGGCGCAACAAACGCTATGAGAGTGTTAGGGAAACCTGCTGGTATTGCAACATTTGTTTTAGACGCTCTAAAAAGTATAGTAAGTGTCATGATTGGGCTACATATTTATGGATATTATGGTGGATTAGTAGCTGCAGTTTTTACTGTAATAGGACATAATTGGCCAATATTTTTTGGATTTAAAGGAGGAAAAGGGATTGTTGCAACAATAACGACAATGGCGATACTTCAATTTAAGTTAACTCTAATAAGTATAATAATAGGCCTAATAGTTGGAGTTGCCACAAAATATGTTTCTTTACTATCTATTACTTTTTTAATTTCAATGGTAGTTTTATCAGCAACAAATTTAGTTCAAATAGATACTTATACTAAATTGGCTATATTATTCTTAAGCTTAATGGGTATCTATAGACATAGAAGTAATATTGTGAGATTAATTAATAAGAAAGAGAATAAACTTGGAGGTAAATCTAGTGAATGATAGTATTTCTATATTAGGCGGAGGAAGCTGGGGATGCGCGTTAGCTAGTATGCTGTCTAAAGAAGGTAAGGATGTAATTTTGTGGGTCAGATCCCATTCTCAATATGAGGAAATGGTAAATGAAAAGACCAATAATAAATATTTACCAGGAGTTAAAATACCTGACACATTAAAAATAACTAATGATTTAGAAGAAGCTATAAATAACCGTGATATTATTACTTTGGCTGTGCCTACAAATAGCGTTCGAGAGCTGCTTAAGACTTTAGAACCAATGATACGTGAAAATCAAATATTTGTTAATTTAGCAAAAGGGATTGAAGAAACAACAGACCTAAGGATTTCGCAAGTATGCAACCAAATATTACCCAAAAATAAGTATTGTGTCATTTCAGGGCCTTCTCATGCAGAAGAAGTGATACGAAATATTCCTACCGCAGTAGTTTGCGCATCAATTGATCCACAAGTATCAGAATACATTCAAAATATCTTTACAACTTCTTCTTTTAGAATTTATACGAATACAGACCTAGTAGGTGTTGAATTGGGAGGTGCACTAAAGAACATAGTAGCATTAGGTGCAGGAATATCAGATGGTGTTGGATTTGGCGACAACACTAAAGCTGCACTTATGACCAGAGGACTTTATGAAATGGCAAAATTAGGTGTTGCTATGGGTGCTAATCCTGATACATTTTCTGGTCTAGCAGGTGTAGGCGATTTAATAGTTACTTGCACAAGCATGCATAGTAGAAACAGAAGGGCTGGAATTCTAATAGGTCAAGGATATTCGCTAACTGACGCTACAAACAAAGTGGGTATGGTTGTAGAAGGAGTGAAGACAACAAAAGCTGCATATCACATATCGCAGAATTTAAATATTGAAATGCCAATAACAAATGAAATATATAGTATTCTATATCTTGGAGCAGATGTTAAAAGCTCCTCTGCAAAATTGATGGGAAGAGAAAAGAAATATGAATTAGAAATTTTAGAGTTTTTAAAGACTAATAAAATATAAGATATGAGAAGACTTTGGTATTCTCATATCTTGTATTTTTTATTCTACATTTAATTTGGTCGGAGTGAGAGGATTTGAACCTCCGGCCCCAAGTCCCCCAGACTTGTGCGCTACCAGGCTGCGCCACACCCCGATAAGCTGTATTATAACTAATAAAATTGATTTTGTAAAGAGTTTAAACTTTCAAAAATATATGGTATACTAATTTTATAATTTACAAGGGGGATAAAGGATGTTCGATTTTTTTATTAGCTTGATTATTATGGCAGAAGTAGCAAGTTTATTTGGTTATGTGCTAGTTGTTTTAAAAGAAAAGTATTACCTTAAAAAGAATATTATATTGATAGATAATAAGCATATATCGAATGATGAAATAGAGGATGCTGACTTATACGAATTCATTTTAGATGGAACTAAACTTAAAGCTGGTGACGAAGTAACTATACAGACTAAGACAAATGAAAAATACAAAGGTGTAGTTATTGGAGCTATTGCAAAAGAACACTCCATAAAAATCATCACTTATACAAATGAAGTAATAAATTTAAGAATAGATACCATTCGGGAATTTAAAATATTGGGGAAATATGGCAAATTTTTTAACTAGGTGAAGTAATGGAAAAAAAGAGAAAAAAATTAATTATATTTCTATCAATATTAATTTTAGCTTTTATTATAATTATAATTATGCCGATACTTTCTTTTTCAGAAATAAATACAATTAAACCAAAAAAATTAATGTATGAAAAAAAACAAAGCTTTAACAGTGTTATAATTAGAGATGAAGTTTTACAATTAGATAGTGAAGCTATATTAAAAATAGATAAATTAGCGCCTGAAGCAAAATTGGTTCCAAAGGGCTCATTGATAGCAACAGTAACAAAGTCTGATGGTCAGAAATATGAAATTTATTCAAATTGCTCTGGTTTTGTTTCTTTTGATATTGATGGATACGAAAATATCGATATTAATGCTATAAAAAGCATGGATGACACAGACTTGAATTATCTTTTTGGCGAACAATCGAGTGAGAATAGAATTGGCATAAAAATTATAGATTCTTATATATGGTATTTAATAGTAGATGTAGATGATAATTTTTATGAGAATTATATAAATGATGATACTGTCAAAATAAAAACAGACAATTCTGTTGATAGATACATAGATACAAGATTAGTTGCTAAATCAAAGACTAAAAATCATAACATTTTAATTTTAGAATCTAGTAACTTCATTCAAGAATTTATAGATGGTAGAAAATTAGAAATAAGCATTATAGAAATCCAAGAACAAGCATATAAAATACCAAATTCAGCACTTACTCAAAAGGATGGTGTAGTTGGCGTTTTCATAAAAGAATATTATGGGGTTATTGGATTTAGACCGATAGAAATTATCGATAGCAATGATGCCTATGTATATGCAAGTATAGGAGATGAAAATGGCAACATATTAATTAAAGACGAGTATAAAAAAACAATAGATGAACACTCTGACATCATACTAGATCCCGATAGTGTCGAGTATGGTAGTATTATTAAATAAGAGGTGATAGTTATTAGCATTAGAGATAATATTTTTAAAATACGAGAAAATATTGATAAATTGTGTTTAGCAACTGGAAGGAAAAACGACGTCAGAATAGTTGCAGTCACAAAATATGTACCAGTCGATAGAATTCACGAGTGCCTAAAGTATGGAATAAACGATATTGGCGAGAGTAAAGTACAAGAATTGCTCAAAAAAAGGGATTGCATTAACCCAAAGCCAAACTACCATTTTATCGGTCATCTGCAGACAAATAAAGTGAAGTATATTTATGATAAAGTTGATCTGATTCAGTCACTAGACCGAATTGATTTAGCAAATGAGTTGGAAAAAAGAGCAAGTATTGCTGATATTACAATAAATCTACTTATACAAATTAACATATCAAAAGAGTCTACTAAATCTGGGATATTTGAAAATGAAGTTTTCGAGTTTATTGAATCTTTACAGAACCACAAGCATTTACAGATTCAGGGGCTTATGACTATAGGTTCAAATACAGATGACAAAGCGATAATTAGATCGGATTTTAGGAAAATGTATAATTTAAGTGAAAAGATTAAGTCAAAACATTATGAAAGAGTAAATATGGATATTCTTTCAATGGGAATGACCAATGATTATTCAATAGCAATCGAAGAAGGCTCGAATATGGTAAGAATAGGTACTGGTATTTTTGGTGAAAGAGAAAAAATGGAGGGTTAAAAATGTCTAATTTTATGGATAAGTTTAAGTATTTTATTGGAATTGATGAATACGAGGAAGAAGAAATAAAAGAATTGGAAGAAGAGAAATATGACATTACACCTGTTAATAAAGCTAAAAGGAATAATACAAAATTGGTTAGTATAAATCAGAATACAAATTTAAAAATAGCTGTTCATGAACCTCTTAGTTATGAAGAAGCACCTAGTATAATAGATGATTTAAAAATGAGGAAAGCAGTTGTTGTAAATTTTGAACAATTAGACTTAAATTTGAAAAGGCAAATTTTTGATTTTATAAACGGGGGACTTTATGCAATAGAAGGTAAAATTCAAAAAGTGACAAAGGATATATTTATTCTAGCGCCCATAAACGTAGAAATTGATGGAATAAAAGATGAACTTAAAAATAGAGGGATATTCCCATGGTAAAATCAGGAGGCATTTATGTATTTATTTTTACAATCACTTGGTAAATTGTTATCTATAATTGAAACTTTAATACTCATAAGAGTATTTCTCAATATTTTCAGAATTAATGAACAAAATAAATTATTAAGAATAATTTATGAACTTACAGAACCGATAATAATTCCAGCAAGATATCTATTGAATGTTTTAGGGTTAAATCGTGGAATGCTTGATTTTTCACCGTGAGTAGCAATTCTTATTATGAGGTTATTATATCAATTGCTAGTAGGAGTATTATTATAGATGAAAGACAAAGAAATCCTAGTTTCAATAAATGATGATAAAGATCTAAAATTAAAAATAAAAAATATAATCGATAAAGCAGAAATAGCTTCAAGAAGATTCACTGTTACCCATTCTAATTTCTTAGATCCTTTCGAACAAAAAATTGTGTATTCCTATATAAAAAAATTTTTTGCAGATATTTTCGTAGAGTTTTATGGAGGATATGACCATAGTGAGAGAAAAATATTGATAATGTCACCCGTTGAGGAAATTAATAATCACAAAAACGAATTTATTAAAACTCTTATGTTTTACGGAAGATTTGACGATATTACCCATAGAGACGTTTTAGGGAGTATTATGGCTTTGGGAATTAAGAGAGAGAAAATTGGAGACATAATAATATATCCAGAAAAAGTTGCGATTATTGTTCTAAGTGAAATAACAGACTATATAATATCAAATCTAATAAAAATTAAAAATGAGACGATTAAGAAATTTGAGTTAGTCGAAAATGATAATTTGGATATACCAGAAAGACATTATGATATTTTAAACAAAGTAGTTAGCTCAATGAGAGCAGATGCTATTATTGGTTCCGTATGCAATATCAGTAGGGAAGAAAGTCAAAATTTGTTTAAACACGGATTAGTAAAAATAAATTGGGAAGTTGTATTAAAACCACACCATATTATTAAAGAAAATGATTTAATATCAATTAAAGGGTACGGCAGATTCATCTTAGTAAATATAAGTGGGAAAACTAAGAGTGGAAAATTACATATAGTTGTCCAAAAAATATAAGTATTGGAGTGATAACATGTTAACACCTCTAGATTTACAGAACAAGTCTTTTAAAAAATCATTCTTCGGATACAATAAAAAATCAGTTAATGCGTTTTTATCAGAAACTATAGAAGATTATGAAAAAGTATACAAAGAAAATATAGAATATAAAGATAAAATAAATATGTTATCTGAACAAATAAGACAATTCAATTCTATGGAGGAAACATTAAAGTCAACTCTTTTAATTGCACAAAAAACTGCTGAAGAAATAACTTTGAATGCAAGAAAAAAAGCTGACATAATTATAGAAGAAGCAGAAATAGAAAAAAACGCAATCATACAACAAGCGCATGAAGATGTTAAAAGCATAAAAGAAGAATATGAATATTTACAAAAAGAGATATACATATTTAAAACAAGATTGGAATCTTTCCTAGAATCTCAAAAATTATCTCTTAATGACTTTTATAAAAGTATAGCTAAAAACGATGCTATTTACGGAAATGGCGATATCAATGAAAGTGACGTATCTTCAACTATTTATGATCAAAACTTTGATGATATCGTTACAAATACTTTAATCAGTGAAAGCGATAGCCAATAATAGGGGGAAAAATATTGACATTTATAATTATAATTACGATAGTTTTATTTGATCAAATTACTAAGTATTTAGCTGTTAAAAATATAGTTCTAAATGGAAACTATAAGTTCTTTAATGGATTATTAGAATTTAAATATGTAAAGAATTACGGAGCTGCCTTTGGAATATTACAAGAAAAGAAATGGATATTCATAGTTATAACAATTGTTGTGATTTGTGTTTTTATGTTATATTTGGTTAAATACAATTCAGAAACAAATTTGCTAAAAAAGACTGCACTCTCTTTTTTAATTGGCGGGGCAATAGGCAACTTTATTGATAGAATTAGACTTGGTTATGTAGTTGATTTTATAAAGATCGATTTAATAAAATCAATAAATTTTCCAGTTTTTAATATTGCTGATATATTTATTGTCATTGGGACAATTTTACTTATGATAATAACAATATTCCCTCAAAAATTTTTCTCAAATGGAGAAAATATATGAATTATGAGAAAATAGAATTTATAGTTAGCGAAGATGATGGATATAGATTAGATTACTATTTATCTTTGGAGATGAATGAACTTTCTAGAACTTATGCACAAAAATTAATTAAAGAAAAAGTTGTTACTGTAAATGGAGAACATAAAAAGCAAAGTTATATTGTAAATGAAGGAGATATAATAGTATTATTACTTCCTGAGAAAAAAGAATTAAAATTAGAAAAGGAAAATATACCGTTAGACATTATATATGAAGATAATGATATAGTGATAATAAATAAACCTCAAGGTTTAGTGGTTCATCCAGCTCCTGGAAATTATAGTGGAACATTAGTAAATGCATTGTTGTATCATATTGATACTCTATCTACTATAAATGGAATTATTAGGCCAGGAATTATTCATAGAATAGATAAGGATACATCAGGCTTATTGATTGTAGCAAAAAATGATTATTCTCATAAAATATTATCAAACGATATTAAAGAGCATAAAATTAATAGAGAGTATATGGCATTATGCCATGGTAGATTTTCACATAGTGAAGGAATAATTAATGCGCCGATTGGAAGAGATCCTCGAAACCGTAAAAAAATGGCAGTAACTGAAGTTAACAGTAAAAATGCAACTACACATTATACAGTCTTAAAAAATTTTAATAATTACAGTTTGTTAAAACTTAAGCTTGAAACCGGACGAACTCATCAAATTAGAGTTCATCTGAGTCATGTTAATCACCCGATTGTAGGAGATCCTATTTATTCAAAAATTTCAAATGAGTTTGGCATTAACAAACAAATGTTGCATGCATTTAAAATTGAGTTTAATCATCCAAGAAGTAAAGAAATAATGACATTTTATGCTCCTTTACCAGATGAATTTAAAAATATAATAAAAAAAATAGTCAAGAGGGAATGTAATGATAATAAAAGCTAAAATAATGGATGAGTTAGCCATAAAAAGAGCAATTACTAGAATATCTAATGAGATCATTGAAAGAAATAAAGGCACTGAAAACATGATCTTGGTCGGAATTAAGACAAGAGGAGTGCCATTAGCAAATAGAATAAGTGAGAAAATTGAAGAAATAGAAGGTGAAAAACCACCTGTTTGTATATTAGACATACAATTTTACAGAGATGACTTAGATAAGATAAATAATGATCCTTATGTAGTGGAAAAAATAAATTATGACATCAACAATAAGATTATCGTCCTGGTTGATGATGTTATTTATACGGGCAGAACTGTAAGAGCTGCGTTAGATGCGCTAATGGATCAAGGAAGACCAAAAAAGGTTCAACTTGCTGTTTTGGTAGATAGAGGCCATAGGGAATTGCCAATAAGACCTGATTTTATAGGCAAAAATGTTCCTACAGCATCCAACGAAATTGTTTCGGTTAAATTAATAGAAATTGATGATTCTGATGAAGTAATAATACTAGAAAGATAGATTTTTAATCTATCTTTCTTATTTTTGTTGCATCAAATTCATTTAAATCAATTGTTATGGTTTTGAAATTGTCATAATTAACAAAACCATATTTAGTATCTTTAGGTTTTTTCACAAACACTCTTTTAGTGAAGTCTACGTCAACTTTTCTTTCCATATTGTTTTTACTAAATAATGCGGCTAAATAAGCTGCTTCAATAATAGTAGATTCTGGGATTTCTGAATTCTGAGCTTTTACAATTACATGACTCCCTGGAATATTTTTTGCATGGAACCACAAATCGTCTTTTTTAGCAAATCTAGTAGTTAAATATTCATTTTGTTTATTATTTTTTCCTACATAAATATCAAAACCATCACTAGACAAATAATGAAGTGGTTTAGTTTTTTTGCCATTCTCTATTTTCTTTTTCCCTGAAGGCTTTTTTATATATCCGTTCTTTGTTAACTCATCTTTAATTTCCTCCAGTTCATCAAATTCATTAACTAAATTTAAACTAACTATGATGCTTTCTAAATAAAATATCTCGTTTTGAGCCTCTGCAATTTGTTCTTTTAGGATTTTTGAAGCAGCTTTTAATTTTGCATACTTTTTATAGTATTTTTGAGCATTTGCGGCAGGTGACAATTTAACATCTAGAGGTATCTCGATTGTTTTTTGTTCTGCATCATAAAAATTACTCAATTTAACTATTGCAGCTCCTTTAGGAATAATGTGGATATTTGATTGAATTAAGTCTGCATATATCTTGTACTTCTCTCTTTCTGTGCTCTCAAGTAACTCTTCTTGGATTTTTGACAATTTGTATTCCAGCTTTTCAATTCTATTTTCAACTATTTTACGAATAGATGAAGATTTCTGTTTTATTCTGTCATCTTTGTCGATTTTATAATATATAAAATCGAGCAACTTAGATACACTTTCGAAATATATATCATTTGCTGCATTAAATTGAGCTAATGGAAAAACATAGAAATAATTCACTTTTCCATCTTTTTCAATATTTGCGGTAGGCAAAAATTCGTTGTTATTAACTTTATTGATAACATCAATAAAAGCATTGTAAATTGCAAGTATTTCTATATCCGCTAAGCTCAACAATGTTCTGTCGATAAAGATATTAGAACGCATACAAATTTCTTTTGATATGAGTGGACTCAATCCTAAAAAATTCTGATAAAGAAACTTATCTACTCTGAGATTTTTATTATTTTTGTCAATTATTTCCTTAAATAGATTCAAATCTACATCTCTAGGATCAATTTTATCATTCAAAGGTGGAAGAGTGTATTCCAAACCTGGTAGAACTTCTCTTACTCTTGACATATCTTTATTAACGCGTTTGATAGCGTCTATCACTTTATTTGAACTTTTATCTACTAATATAATATTGCTATACTTTCCCATTATTTCAACAACAATTTGTTTATATTCTTGATAACCTAATTCATCTTTTCCACTTACAGTAATGATAACTACTCTATCTAATAAATGTTGTTCAATAGAAGATATTCTCAAGCCTTGTAAATTCTTCCTCAATAGCATACAATATGCAGGAGCACTGACAGGGTTTTTATAAGTATTATTTGTTATATACATTCTAGGATAAGTACTGCTAGCGGAAATTAGTAATTTATAATTTGTACCATTGTTGTATATCTGGATAATTACTTCATCTTTTTCTGGTTGATAAACTTTATCAATTCTTCCATCTTTCAATAAAGTGTTCAATTCATTCACAACCGCTTTTGTTACTATTCCATCATATGACATTGATAAATCACCATCTCTTTCTTATACAATAATAACAGATTGAAAAAAAAAGTAAAAGTTAATATAAATATTAAAATATCTTAATAAAGTATATTATAATTTATAAAATAGAAATATAATAGTATAAAAATGAGGTGATATATTGATACGAAGCATGACAGGATATGGAAAAAGTATTTTTGAAGATTCTAATTTGAAGGTACAATGTGAAATAAAATCTGTTAATCATAGATACTTAGATATAAATATAAAATTACCTAGGTATTTGCAAAAGCATGAAGATTTTATAAAAAAGATAACAAAGCAAAATATTAGTAGAGGAAAGGTGGATATTTATTTTTCTTTCGACTTCCTAGATGCATCATTAGTAAAAATTGTGCCGGAAGTAAATGTTGCCAAATCGTATTTATCTGCTTTTAATGACATTAAAAACAGCTTGGAAATCCCTGGAGAACTTAACATTTCTGATTTCATTGGATTCTCTGACATAATTAAACATCAAGAACAAGAAATAGATGAGACAATATTGTTAAATGCGATAAGCTTAGCACTTCAAGGAGCACTAGATGATTATAATGCTATGAGAGCAAAAGAAGGCAATCAATTAAAGAATGATTTCTTAGTAAAAATTAAAAATATCGAAGATATAATATGCTCGATAGAATCAATTTCCAATACTGTGGTAGAAGATTATAAAGAAAAACTAGAGCAAAGAATTAGCTCAATATTAGAAAATGTCCCAATTGATATGGATAGATTGGCAATGGAAATAGCAGTATTTGCAGATAAATCAAGTATAGATGAAGAATTAATAAGACTAAAAAGTCACTTGATTCAATTTAAACATATAATAGAAAATGAGGATTCAGTAGGAAGAAAATTAGATTTCTTAATTCAAGAAATTAATAGAGAATGTAATACAATAGGAAGTAAATCTACTAATTTAAATATTACTAATAAAGTTGTAGAATTAAAAACAGAATTAGAAAAAATAAGAGAGCAAGTTCAAAATATTGAGTAAAGGAGATGATATATTTTGTTTACTAATATAGGCTTTGGAAACATGGTAGCTACAGGTAGAATTATAGTGGTTTTAAGTCCAGAATCAGCTCCAATAAAAAGAATGATACAAGAAGCAAAAGAATCGAATTCACTTATTGATGCTACTTATGGGAGAAGAACTAGAGCAGTCTTAATTATGGATAGCGGACATATAGTATTATCTCCTTTGCAACCAGAAACATTATCACATAGATTACAAAACAAAGAATACCACGAACAAACTAAAGAAGGTGAGAAATATGAGTAAAGGATTTCTGTTAGTGTTGTCTGGCCCTTCTGGTAGCGGAAAGGGAACAGTCAGTAAAGCGTTGATGGAGAAAAGAAATGACATAATATTTTCAGTATCTGTAACAACAAGAAAGCCGCGTGTTGGTGAAGAGAATGGCAAGAACTACTACTTCGTTTCAGAAAAAGAGTTTGAAAATATGGTGAATGATAATAAATTCTTAGAGTATGCATTGGTACATAATCACTACTATGGGACACCAAAGGAATTTGTTTATGAACAAATAGATAATGGTGAAATAGTTCTATTGGAGATAGATGTACAAGGTGCATTGCAGATTAAGAATAATTGTAAAGATGCAGTATTCATATTCTTGTTGCCACCTACGATGGATGAACTCAAAAATAGAATTGTAAAGAGGGGTACGGAGAGCGAAGCGGATATTAACACCCGTTTTGAGAATGCTTTTAAGGAATTGGATTTTGTTGGTGAATATGATTTCTTTGTTGTCAACGATAAAGTAGAAAAGGCCGTTGAAGATATAGAAGCAATAATTCATGCTGAAAAGTTAAGGGTTAAAAGGCAAAAAGACATTAAACAAAAAATCTTAGGTTTAGGAGGCGTATTAAATGAATAGAAATTTAGATGATTTTTTAAACAGTTGCGATAATAAATATGTTTTAGCTACTGTAGCCGCTAAGAGAGCAAGGCAAATAATCGATGGATCAAAACCTAGAGTGAATTCTGAATCAAACAAACCAGTATGCATAGCACTTGAAGAGATTGCGACTGGACAAGTAAAATATGAAATTCCCGTCCAATATTTAAGTAAGTAGGTGAATGCTGTGCTCAAGAATAAAAATATAATAATAGGTGTGACAGGCGGCATTGCGATATATAAAACACTGGATTTGATAAGTAAATTGAAGAAGGAAGGCTCAAATGTTGAAGTAATAATGACAAAAGCAGCAACTGAATTTGTAACACCTCTAGCATTTCAAACAATGTCGCAAAGTAGAGTTCATTATGATATGTTTGGTCTAGTCAATGAAATGGAAGTTGAACATATTTCTTTGGCAAAAAAAGCTGATGTTATTTTAGTTGCGCCTGCAACTGCTAATACAATAGGTAAAGTGGCAAATGGAATAGCTGACAATCTACTAACTACAGTTATTATGGCTACTAGCAAAAAAGTTATTTTTGCACCATCAATGAATACTCAAATGTACAAGAATCCAATTCTCCAAAATAACATAAGAATATTAAAAGAGCTAGGCTATGAATTTATAAATCCGGGGGAGGGTAGACTTGCTTGTGGAGATGAGGGAACTGGCAAGATGGCAGAACCTATTCAAATTATTGAATATCTCAAAAATTACTTTACTGAGAAAGATTTATTAGGTAAAAAAATCATTGTTACCGCTGGTCCGACACAGGAAGCTATTGATCCGGTTAGATATATTACGAATAAATCTAGTGGAAAAATGGGATATGAAATTGCAAGAGAAGCTAGTAGACGAGGTGCACATGTTATACTAATATCAGGTCCAACGGATTTAGACACCCCAGAAAATGTAAAGTTTGAAAGAGTTACTACAACACAGCAAATGCTAGAAAAGATCGACCTATACTTTAATAATGCAGATGTATTAATAAAAGCTGCTGCACCTTCGGATTACAAACCTACACATTTCTCAGATCAAAAATTAAAAAAAGAAATAGGGAAAGACATACTTGAGATAGACTTTGAAAAAAATCCAGATGTTGCTGCATATTTTGGAGCTAAGAAAAGAGATAACCAAATAATAGTGGGTTTTGCTGCAGAAACTGAAGAATTAATTGAAAATGCAACAAAAAAAATACAACAGAAAAATCTTGATTTCATAATTGCCAATGATGTAACAGTTGAAGGCGCAGGCTTTGAAGTTGATACAAATATAGTTTCAATAATCTATAGCGACGGAACCATAGAAAATTTACCAATTATGAAAAAAAGTGAATTGGCAAGAATTATAATAGATAGAATAAAAGCAATATTAGAATAAAGCTAGTTAACTAGCTTTATTCTAATATAAAGGGTGTGGAAAATTGCTATTTTTAGATATTATTTTATTTAGTAAAAGTAAATTATTAGATAAAACTTTTACATATAAAGCAGAAGATGAAATGTCTATTAATTTATCTGTTGGTGCAAGGGTTTTAGTTCCATTCGGGAAAACAAATGCTCCAACTATTGGAATAATTATTAGCGTGAGATCTGATATTAATGAACCAGATAAATTAGAAAATATAAAAAGCATATATGAGATTATTGATGACGTTCCACTAATCACAAAACAACAAATTGAATTAGCATTGTGGATTAAGAATGAATATCTTTCTACATATATTGACGCTTTATCGTTATTTTTACCACCGTCAGACATCAAAAGTATAAAATTATATTATAAAATAAATAAAAAAATAAATTATATTCCCCAAAATGATGATGTTGAAATAATTGCAGCATTTAAATCCAGCAATATAATTGAAGCTAATCAACTATATAAACTTTATGGAGAAAAGATTCAAAAACAACTCTCCAAATTAGTTGACAATTCTGTTTTAGATTTAAAATACACTATATTAAAAAATACAAATCAGAGATTTATTAAGCTTTACTCAAAATCCAAGAATTACAGTATAGATGAGGGGTTAAAGTTACTACCTAAGAATGCTACTAAGCAAAGAGATATATGGCTAAACGAGTGGGATAAAGAAGAAATGTCATTAAATGAAATTTTAACAAAATTTAACACTTCAAATAGTTCAGTAAATAAACTTGTTGAAAAAAATTTGCTAATAGAAAACAATAAAAAAATAGATTATGAAACAATGCATTATAATTCTTGTATTTATAAAAAACATGTATTGAATGAAGAACAAAAAAATGCTTATGATCGAATAATAAATAGCAATAATAAGTTTTTCTTACTTCATGGCATCACAGGAAGCGGAAAAACTGAGATATATTTGCAATTAGTTGAACAAATGTTAAAATTAAATAAGAGTTCCATCATTTTAGTTCCTGAAATATCATTAACACCACAGACTATAGAAAGATTTGTTGGCAGATTTGGCGATAGAGTAGCAGTATTACATAGCAAACTCACTGCATCACAAAGACTAGACCAATGGAAAAGAATAAAAAAAGGTGAGCTGGATATTGTTATTGGTGCCAGATCAGCGATTTTTGCGCCAGTAGATAATTTGGGAATAATAATAATCGATGAAGAGCATGAATATAGCTATAAATCCTCGATTGATCCTAAATACAATACCATCGATGTAGCTATAAAAAGATGTCAATTAGAAGATAGTAAGTTAGTATTAGGTTCTGCTACACCTTCGATTGAAAGTTATTATCATGCTAAAAATTCATTTTATGAACTAATAGAAATTAAAAATCGAATAGAATTTGCATCATTGCCAGAAATCAGAGTAATTGACATGAGAGAGGAATTAAATACAGGCAACATGTCAATATTCAGCAAATCACTTTATGAAGAAATATTACTAACACTAAAGAGAAAAGAACAGGTAATACTGTTCTTGAATAAAAGAGGGTATTCAAGTTTTGTTTCTTGCAGAAATTGTGGTTATGTTATAAAATGTGATAGTTGTGATGTAAGTATGACAGTTCACAAACAAAAAAATAAGCTTCTATGTCATTATTGTGGGAAAACAAAAAAATATCCTAGTGTATGTCCTAATTGTGGTAGCAATAAGTTTAAACAGTTTGGCATTGGGACAGAAAAACTAGAAGAGCAAACAAAAAAAATGTTTCCTAATGCTAAGATAAAAAGAGTTGACAGTGACACAATGAATCAACGGGATGATTATCAAAATATTTATGAAGCGATGAAGGCTAATGAAATAGATATATTGATTGGCACCCAAATGATATCAAAGGGATTTGATTTTCCTAATGTTTCACTTGTGGGCATTGTTGCAGCTGATAGCACAATTTTCTTACCTGATTTTAAGTCAGCAGAGAGATCTTTTCAGTTAATAACACAAGTGTCAGGGAGAGCAGGTAGAGGTAAAGCCACTGGGAATGTGATAGTTCAAACTTATAATCCTGACCATTATAGCATAAAATATGCAAAAGAATACGACTATGAAAATTTCTATAATTTAGAAATAAAACTTCGAGAAGAATTTGGATATCCTCCATTTATGAATATTATTCTAATAACAATTTATGGACCTAATATGAATGATGTTAAATCAGAAATTGGAGAATATTATGATGATTTTATTTCTATTTTAAAAAGTAAGAACAAAGATATATCAATGATAGGGACTCCTCATATCGCTCCAATAGAGAAAATAAACAATAATTATAGATATCAATTACTAATAAAATTTGATCGTTCAGTAAAAGAAGAGTTAATAAAATATGTTGAGTGGGTATTTATAACTAATAGAAATAGGAAAAAATACAGATCTAATAAAATAAGTATTGACATAGATCCAGTAAGTATTTTATAGGAGGAAAAAATGGCTATAAGAAAAATTAGAATAGAAGGGGATCCTATTCTCCGTAAAAAATCTAAAGAAATTATAACAATTGATGAAAGAATTTTACAATTAGCTCAAGATATGATAGAAACTATGAGAGATGCTAACGGAATCGGACTAGCTGCCCCACAAGTAGGAATATTAAGAAGAATTATTGTGTTAGAAGGTGAAGACAGTCCAATTATTGCTATCAATCCAAATATTACTTATTCTGAAGGAGAAATAACAGACTTAGAAGGCTGTTTATCAATTCCTGGATATTCAGGATATGTAAAAAGAGCTGAAAAAATAATAGTTGAATATATTGATGAAAATAGAAACACCGTAAAACGTGAAGTTTCTGGTTATTTGGCAAGAGCTTTTATGCATGAAATTGACCATCTAGATGGTATTCTATATATAGATAGAGCAGAGAAAATATACAAAGAATCAGAAGCTGAGGAAGGTGTATAAATTTGAAAATTGTTTTTATGGGCACATCAGAATTTGCAGTCAAACCATTAAAAAAACTATGTGAGAACGGTCACGACATCTCGCTAGTGATTACCCAACCTGATAAACCAAAAGGTAGAGGGAAATCTTTTCAGTTTTCGCCTATAAAAAGAGCAGCTCTTGAATTGGGATTAGATGTTTATCAACCAACAAGCATTAACAGTATTGAATCTATTGAAACTATAACTAAACTCAATCCAGATTTTTTAGTTGTTATAGCGTATGGGCAAATATTAAAAAAAGAAATATTAAACATAGCTAAGTATGAAAATATAAATATACATGCATCTTTACTACCCAAATATAGAGGTGCAGCACCTATTAATTGGGCAATAGCAAATGGAGAGGCGGTCACTGGTATAACCTCCATGAAAATTACCGAAGGACTAGATTCAGGACCAATTATATTACAAAGAGAGTTACCTATTTTAGAAAATGATGATTCTATAACACTGTCAAATAAACTTTCTGAAATTGGCGCAGAATCACTGCTTGAAACAATCAACTTAATAGTATCAGGAAAAGCAGCTTATATTGAACAAGATGATAAACTCTCATCGTATGCACCTATGTTGACAAAAGAAATGGGCAGGATAGATTGGAATAGTGATATAAATAAAATAAAAAATCATATACGGGCTTTTAAACCTTGGCCAGGTTCTTATTTTTATTATGATGATAAAATTGTAAAAGTAAATAGTGTTGATATAGTAGAAATCGAGCATGATTTGATTGTAGGTACTATCTATAAAATTGGCAACGACGGCATTTGGATTGCTGCAAATAATGGGTTTGTTGTTGTTAAAGAATTTCAATTTCCAGGGAAAAAAATGATGCCTATTAGTGAATATATTAAGGGTAATCGAATTGAAATAGGTAAAATAGTGTAATCACAGAAGGAGGATTAATATGTTATCTTACACAGGATACTATAGTTCATGGTATATATTTGTATTGCCTGCTATTTTATTTGCTTCTTATGCACAAATGAAAGTAAACTCTGCATATAAAAAATATTCTAAAATGCCTAGCAATACCGGACTAACTGGAGCTCAAGTAGCAAGATATATTCTTGATAAAAACGGATTAAGTCAAGTAAAAATAGAGCAGGTCAGAGGAGTTCTCACTGATCATTACGATCCACGTACTAGAATATTGAGACTCTCTCCAGAGGTTTATTCTGGTTCAAGCATTGCATCTGTAAGTGTTGCATCTCATGAAGTAGGTCATGCAATACAACATAATGATGGTTATTTCCCTCTTATTTTAAGAAATACTATCGCACCAATAGCTATGTTTGGATCAAATTTAGTCTGGATTTTTATAATTCTAGGATTTATTATCAGCCCTTTTTTTATAGATCTAGGCATTGCTCTATTTATAGCTGCTGTCTTATTTCAAATAGTAACTTTACCTGTAGAATTTAATGCAAGTAATAGGGCTCTTGAGCAATTAGAAAATGGTGTAATATCAAGAGACCAAATTGTACATGCTAAAAGCATGCTAAGAGCTGCAGCTTTAACATACGTAGCTGCAACATTGGTGGCAATATCTGAATTGCTAAGACTGCTTGCTATTACTGATAATAGACGTAGATAAATAGTTGTTAAGGATGAAGATATGACTAAAAGTAGAGAAATTATATTAAATATATTGAATGAATCGATAGAAAATTTTAATTTTAAAAAATACACCATTGACAATTATCTAGAGGATATAAAAAACCAATCCGATTCTAGATTAATAAGAGAAACGGTGTATGGAATAGTTAAGAATTTAACATTGATAGATAATATCATTGAAAAGTATTCAAAAATCAAAATTGATAAATTGCATAAGGTAGTATTAAATTGTTTAAGGATAGGCATTTATCAATTGATTTATCTTGATAGAGTACCAAGTTACGCAATAATTAATGACTGTGTTGATCTAGTAAAAAAATATACACATAGAGGAAATGCGAACTATGTCAATGCTATGTTAAGAAACATAGCTGCTAATAAAGATAAGATAGTAGAAAATTATTCGAATATCAACTTAGATATCCATTCCTTAACATTGCTTTATTCTTTTCCAGAATATATTGTAAAAATGTGGATTGATGATTATGGAATTGATTTCACTAAACAGCTACTTTACAGCTTGAATTCAAAATCTATGTTAAATATTAGAGTAAATACAACAAAAACTACAAGAGATAACTTAAAATATGAACTTTCTAAACAAGGCTATAAAATAGACGAAACTAAATATTCTTCTTTCGGTTTGATAGTAAATAACCCTGAAAATTTATTTAACACTTTTGAATTTATTAATGGTTACTTTACTGTCCAAGATGAGAGTAGTATGCTTGTCACTGAGATAGCAAATCCTAAGAAAGGTTCATTGATATTGGATGTGTGTGCTGCGCCAGGGGGTAAAGCTACGCACACTGCCGAATATGTCCAAGATGATGCTATTATCATAGCTAGGGATAAAAGCATTTCTAAGTTAGAATTAATAAATGAAAATATAAAAAGACTAAATTTGAAATCAATAAGAACAGAGATTTTCGATGCGACTAAATTGGATGATAGATTGATAAATAAAGTTGATTATTGCTTTGTTGACGCTCCTTGCTCTGGGTTAGGATTAATTAGAAGGAAGCCTGATATAAAATGGAATAGAACTATAGAAAGTATAAAGGAGCTAATTGAGCTGCAAAAAAATATATTGGATGTTGCATCTCAATATGTAAAAATTGGTGGTGAAATAATTTATAGCACATGCACTATAAATGAAGATGAGAATATAATTCAAGTAAAAAACTTTTTAAATAGACATCCAAATTATACTTTAGTTGAATTTGATCATAGATTCCATGAACTATTTAAAACAGCGAGAAATGGATATGTTCAATTATTTCCAAATATACATGGGACAGATGGATTTTTTATAGCAAAACTAAAAAAGTTATATTAATATTTAAGTATTGGAAAGGGATTAAATTGAAAAAAGAATTAAATGGAATATCTTATACTGATCTAGAAAATGAAATAATTTCTCTTGGGATTGAAAGGTATAGAGCAAAGCAAATATTTAATTTTGTTCATAATAAGAAAATAATGAGCATTGATGAAATTACTAACATACCAAAAAAAACGAGAGAAATATTAGCGGAAAATTACACATTAAATAAAATAAAAATATATGACGTGTTTGAATCAAAAGAGGATGAAACGGTAAAATTTCTATTTTTATTGAATGATGGCAATATTATTGAAAGCGTAATTATGAAGTACAAATATGGATATTCACAATGTGTTTCAACACAAGTTGGATGCAAAATGGGATGCGAATTCTGCGCATCTACAAAAGAAGGGTTTATAAGAAATCTATCAGCATCAGAAATATTGGATCAAATATACTGTGCTGAGAATTATTTAGACATTAAAGTAAAGAACATTGTTTTAATGGGAAGTGGAGAACCGCTAGACAACTACTCAAATGTACTTAATTTTATAAATTTAGTTAGTGATGAAAATGGTCATAATACAAGCCTTAGACATATTACATTATCGACTTGCGGAATTGTAGATAAGATAATTGAATTATCTAAAGAAGACCTTCCCATCACTTTATCGCTATCATTACACTCTCCTTTTGATGATAAAAGACAGCAAATAATGCCTATAGCTAAGAAATACAAGATAAATGATATCATTGAAGCAATGAGGTATTATTTTAGAAAGACAAATAGGAGAATTACTTTCGAATATACATTAATTGATGGATTTAATAATAGACCTGAGGATGCTAAGGAACTTAGATCATTAGTTAAAGGTATGGATGTACACATAAATCTCATACCACTCAATCCAATAAAAGAATTTAACTATGGTTTTGATGGAAACAAAGAATTAGAAAAGTTTTATAATCTGTTAGTGAAAAATGGATTAAAAGTAACAATACGCAGGGAAATGGGCTCTGATATAAGTGCTTCTTGTGGGCAATTAAAAAGAAGAGTACTTCCTAAAAAAGAGGAGTGATTTATTTGAAAGTTGGTTTTTCAACAGATACTGGAAATGTCAGATTAATAAATCAAGATAGTTTTTTTGTTTCAAATTTTCATAATTCATTTCCTTTATTTATAGTAGCTGACGGTATGGGTGGCCATAATGCAGGTGAAGTTGCAAGTCAAGTTGCAGTTAAGAAAGTAGAAGAGGTCTTTAAAAATGATTATACATCATTTAGAAGAATAGATGATGTGAAAGAAACTATAAAGAAATCTGTTATAGAGGCGAATAGATATATTTGTGAACAGTCAAAATTAAATCCAAATTTATTTGGTATGGGAACAACTTTAACTTTAGGATATCTCTATGATAATATTTTCATCATAGGGCATGTCGGAGATAGCAGAGCTTACATAATTCGAAATGGCTCTATTACTCAACTTACTGAAGACCATTCGCTAGTAAGGCAATTAGTATCAGAAGGAAAAATCACAGAGATAGAAGCTGAAAATCATCCTCAAAAAAATATTATCACCAGAGCAGTCGGCACTGACTATAAAATTGATGTCGATATAATCGAAGTAGAAGTTATGACAGGAGATTTAATTTTTATTTGCAGCGATGGATTAACTAACATGGTAAGTAAAGACAAATTATTAGAAATCTTTACAAATACAAAAGATATCCAAATAGCATGTGATGAATGTGTAAAATTAGCAAAAAACAATGGTGGATATGATAATATAACTGTGATTGGTATAATATTTTAGTGAGGTGATAAGATGATAGGTAAAATGTTAGGCAATAGGTACGAAATTTTAGAACAAATAGGCATTGGTGGAATGTCTGTTGTATATAAAGCAAGATGCCATTTATTAGATAGATATGTAGCTATTAAAGTATTGAAAGAAGACTTGACAAATGATGAAGAATTCGTAAAAAAATTTCGAAAGGAATCACAAGCTGCAGCTAGCTTGTCTCACCCCAATATTGTAAGTATCTATGATGTTGGATATGATAAAATCGATGGTAAAGATATTCATTATATTGTTATGGAATATATAAATGGAAAAACATTAAAAGAGATAATTACTGAAAAAGGTAAATTAAGTGAATCTGAAGCATTATATTATTCAACTCAGATTGCTGAAGCATTAAAACATGCACATAAGAACCATATTATTCATAGAGATATAAAACCCCACAATATAATGATAACTGAAGATAATATTGTAAAAGTAACTGATTTTGGGATTGCAAGAGCAGTAACTTCATCTACAATTACAACTACATCTAATGTCTTAGGTTCAGTACATTATTTTTCGCCAGAACAAGCTCGTGGTGGATATACAGATGAAAAATCTGATATTTATTCACTTGGCATAGTTATGTATGAAATGTTGACAGGAAAAGTTCCTTTTAATGGAGAAACTCCTATTGGAGTTGCTTTAAAACATGTCCAAGATGAAATTGTACCACCCATAGAAAAAAATCCCAATATATCTTCTGAATTCAACAAAATTATATTGAAATGTGTTCAAAAAAGGCAAAGTGACAGATATCAAAATGTAGACGAATTGTTGAGAGATTTGAAGAACTTAAATATAAATAAAAATGAAATAGGTAGTAATATAGTTTCTGATGAAACTCTTGATATGACGAAATTGATACCACCAATTAATGGAAGAGAAATAGATAATATGACAGAAAGAAAACAAGATAAACACAACAGAACTAGTAAAAAAGAAAATCCGACAAAGAAAAGGACAACTGCTATAGCGATTATTTCTGCCTTCATAATAGCTTCGCTATTGTTTATCGGATATCTTCAACTTAGAAATAATTTAAATAATAATGATTACATTGTCACTCCAAAATTGGTTGGTATTACAGAGGAAGAAGCAACAAAAATCGCAGAGGAAATGGGATTTGAACTTGATGTTATAGATAGAGTTCAGAGCAGTGATTTTGAAGAAGGTATTATAATTTCTCAAAATGTAGATGAAGGAATTAAAATAAAGCCAGGTTATCCAATTGGAGTAGTAGTTAGTTTGGGTTCTGAAAATGTAGAAGTGCCTGATCTAGTTAATAAATCGATAACAGAGGCAGAAAGACTATTAAAAGATGCAGGTCTTAGACTTGGAAATAATATTGAGTATGAATATAATGATTCTATCCCAATTGATCATGTTATTTCACAAAGCATAGATCCATATACAGCTGTTGCACCAAATACAAGAGTAGATTTAGTCATCAGTAAGGGTCCAAAAGTAGACGAAGTAATAATGATCCAATTAGTTGGAGAAAATGTCAATAAGGCGATATCGGAAATTAAAAACCTTGGCTTAGTAGTAGGAGAAATTAAATATGAACCAAGTGATAATTATGCAGCAAATATAGTAATGGAGCAATCTCAAAATCCAGGTAGTACTTTAAAACCAGGCACTACCATTGATCTAAAAGTAAGCTCAGGACCATCTAGTACTACCCCAAATAACCCAGAAACCCCTGGTGGAACTGAAACTCCAGGTGCTGAAGAATTTACTACTAATTTAACTGTGACACCATTTGCTGATAAAGATGAGACTGAAATAACAATAATTAAAAAACAAGATGGAAATACAACTACTGTTTATACAAAAAAGCATAAACCAGCAGATGGAACTTTCGATATACCCGTAACTGGCAAAAAAGGCGCGGTATTTGAAGTATATTACGACGGTATATTCCAATATAGCAAAAGTATTGAGGGATAACATGGCAGATGGTATTATTATTAAAGGTATTGGTGGTTTTTATTATGTTGACACAGGATATAACATTATTGAGTGTAGAGCAAGAGGTTTGTTTAGAGAGCAAAAAATTGAACCACTAGTTGGGGATAGAGTATCAATAAGAATAAACAAGGACGATGGCAGAGGATATATTGAAGACATATATCCTCGCAATACTGTTCTGACAAGACCACCTATTGCTAATGTTACTCAATTAATTATTGTTATGAGTATAGATAGCCCTAAAATTAATTTATGGTTTTTAGATAGGCTAATTGTAATAGGGCATGATGCAAATTTAAATATAATTATTTGCATAAATAAATCAGATATTGATGATGAAATGGCAAATGAAATAATTAATATGTACAGAAATATAGGATATGAAACAATTAAGACAAGCACAAAAACAAAAGAAGGTATTGATAAATTATATTGTTTATTACAAAATCAAATCAGTGTATTCTCGGGTCCTTCTGGAGTTGGAAAATCTTCCTTATTAAATGCTATTAATCCAAATTTAAATTTAAGAACAGGAGAAATTAGTAAAAAATTATCTAGAGGAAAGCATACAACAAGACATGTAGAATTATTTAAATTGCAGGAAAACACATATGTGTCTGATACTCCTGGTTTTAGTAATCTTGATTTAAATCATATCGATGCAAATAGACTCGATACTTATTTTATTGACATATATAGAAGTTCACAGCAGTGCAAATTTAGTAATTGTTTGCATATTAATGAACCAGATTGCAATGTAATAAATGAAGTTAAAAATAATAAAATATATAAATCTAGATATGAAAACTATGTATCCATATTAAATGAAATTAAAAATAATAGGAGGTTTTGATGTGGCAAAAATTTCACCTTCAATTTTATCTGCAGATTTTTTAAAACTGAAAGAAGAAATTCAAGATATTACAGCAGGTGGAGCAGATTTTATCCATTTAGATGTAATGGATGGAAATTATGTACCAAACATAACTTTTGGAATGCCAATCATTAAAAGCATAAAGAAAATTAGTTCAATACCACTCGATGTTCATTTGATGATCGACAAACCAGAAAGATATATAGACAATTTTATAGATGCTGGTGCAGATATATTAACAATTCATGCAGAAGCAACAACTCATCTACATCGTACGATTCAACTAATTAAATCAAAAGGTATAAAGGCTGGTGTTTCATTAAATCCAGCTACTCCACTTGATATACTAGAATATATATTTGATGAGTTAGATTTAATATTATTAATGTCAGTTAATCCTGGTTTTGGAGGCCAAAGTTTTATCAAACCGGTAGAAAGGAAAATAGAAGCTTTGAAAAATAGAATAAGTACAGATTATCCTAATATTTTAATTGAAGTAGATGGTGGGATAAAACTAGATAATGCTAAACATATTGCAAATTTAGGAGCTGATATATTAGTGATTGGTTCTGATATATTTTCATATAATGATGTAAAAGCCCGCACAGAACAATTTAAAATACTTCTAAAAGAATAATTTATGTTGTTAATTTATCTCTAATGTGATATATTTAAATAAATTGAATAGGCTTTAACACTAGGGGGGCATTAGCTGAGAGAGGATCTTATCCCGACCCTTATAACCTGAACTAGGTAATACTAGCGGAGGGAAGTGTGTATAGAAATATACTCATTGACATCCTCTCAATGAGTTTTTTTATAAAAAAGACCAGCTAATTAAAGTCAATAGATTTTAGCAAAATAATATTAAATATTTTTTTGAAAAACTAATAATAAAAAAATGCACACCTAATAAACCAATAATTATTGGTTTAAAAAACGAAACTATTATTTCAAATTGTTCTT
>JAHDQA010000010.1 GCA_018434075.1 Tissierellaceae bacterium | reverse complement strand
TTTTTCAGCTATTAATTGTATAATATTATTCATAGAGAATATTCTCCTTTCTTATTGTGGTTTTCCAATTACATTATATCAAAAGGAGAATTATTCTCTATATTTTTATGTTCTTTGTCCAACAATTATTTTACACTAAGACTGAGTAACTTCCTTATATATTTTTAAATAATTATAAAAAGCTAGTATATTTGTCACTAATGTTAGAATTAGAGAAAATATTACTATATAATGCGGTGCTTTTATTATAATAAGAAATACTGATAGATAGAGTAAAAATGTCGCAGCTTTGCCGTATTTATTTGATGGAATAACAGAGCTGTCATTTTTAACAAATAACTTTGTGCCGCCTAATATCATAACCAATTCTTTAATAAATATAGGTATCAATATCCACAAAGGCATTAATCCATCAGAATAAAATGATATCAAAACTGCAAAAGCCATCAATTTATCTGCAAAAGGGTCGAGCACTGTTCCTAACTTGCTCGACTTGTTGTACTTCCTTGCGATGTATCCATCCAGTACATCAGAAATTCCTGCCAAGAAGAAAATAGCTCCAGCAATTATTATTCTATTTTCTAAATTAGAATAATACACCAAAAGATACACTGGTATTAACAACAGTCTAAAGAATGTTATGATATTAGGTAAAGTCACAATTTTTCTCTCCAATCAAAAATCAAAATTATTTGGCTATTACAATCTTATTTAGTTATGTCAGTTTTTGGTACAAATCCAACTTTTTTGTACACTTTTCTCAATGTTTTACTAGCTTTTCTTCCTGCTTTTACAGCACCTGAAGCATAAACCTGTTCTAAGTACACTCTATCTGATATGATTTCTTTGTATCTTTTTTGAATAGGATCTAAGCTTTCAATGATAACTTCTGCTAAATCATCTTTAAATTCTCCATATCCTTTGCTTTGATACATTGCAACTATTTCCTCTGCCTTTTTATCTGTTAGTGATGAGTATATATCTATTAAATTTTTTAATCCAAGTTGGTTGTCATTATAGTCGATATGATTTTCAGAGTCTGTAACTGCCCTCCTGATTTTTCTACGTATTGTGTCTTTGTCATCTAAAAGTAAAATATATGCGTTCTTATCCTGATCAGATTTACTCATTTTGACAGCAGGATCTTGTAAACTCATTATTTTGGAACCTGATTTTTTGATGAACGGTTCTGGTATGTTAAATGTATCGCTGTATTTGTTGTTAAATCTGATCGCTAAATCTCTTGCAAGCTCTAAATGTTGCCTTTGATCTTCTCCGACAGGGACTAAGTCAGCTTGATAGAGTAAAATATCTGCTGCCATCAAAACCGGATAAGTAAATAGTCCTGCATTTATACTTTCGTTGTATTTTTTTGATTTATCTTTGTATTGAGTCATCCTGTTAAGTTGGCCCATATATGTTATGGTATTCAATACCCAAGCAAGTTCAGCGTGTTCATGAACATGTGACTGTATAAATATAGTTGACTTATCAGGATCCAATCCACAAGCTAAGTAGAGAGCTAATACTTCTAAAGTGTTTTTTCTCAAATCTTGTGGTACTTGTGGTACCGTAATAGCATGTAAGTCTACTATGCAATAATAGCAATCATATTCATTTTGAAATTCTGGAAAATTTTTTAAAGCGCCTATATAGTTTCCTAATGTTAGCGAACCAGATGGTTGTATGCCACTTAATACTGTTTTTTTATCCATTTTATCACCCTTATTGATATTATAAATCCCTTTACCACTTAAAGTAAAGGGATTTTATAAAATACTTATTCGATTATACCTAATTTTAGGTGTATTGTAAAGAACATCAAAGCAATGTTTGAAATTAAATGCCATCACTCTTTGTCACTAAATCAACTAATTCCCTTGCTTTCTCAAAATCTTTATCTGAAACTAACACTTCAGTATCATATATTGAAGCTCCGGTTATTATTTTTAAATATCCTCCTGTGCCTTTGTCTTTGAGAATATAGGGTATCCCATTCTCTTTAAGTATCGATTCTATCAAAGAAAGCATAATTCTATCTGATGTTTTTATAAGCAATTTTAAATTAATTTCCTGTTTCTCTTTTTTACTCATCAATTATGCCCCTTTCTTTATCTATAATCTCTCTTTTCTTGGATTGTTCTATAAGCAATTCCTCGAACTCATTTACGGGTAATGGTTTATAGAAATAATATCCTTGGGCGTAATCACATCCCATTTCGATAATTTGATCTAATTGCTTTTTAGTTTCAACGCCTTCTGCTAATACTTTCATTCCCAGTTCATGAGATAGATTTACAATCATCTCCATAATTTTTTTGCCTTCTGGATTCATATCAATTGAATCGATAAAAGATTTATCTATTTTTATTATATCTATAGATAAAACTTGCAAATAAGACAAAGAAGAAAACCCAACTCCAAAATCGTCTAAAGCAATTTTCCCATTAGCTGCTTTTATAATTTCCAAGGCTTCAGTACAGCTCTCAAGATTTTCTATTAGGCTTGTTTCAGTTATTTCTATACAAGTTTTGCTAAAATCGTAAACAGATGACAATTCTGTAATAAGTTGCCTAAACTTTTCCAAGTCACCAATTAGCTTACCTGATATATTAATAGATATCTCAAAATCAGTCAATCCGCTTTGTGATAGCTTCGTTGTTTCTCTCAAAGCTTCTTCCATTACCCAACCATCTATTTTAATTATATCCCCTGTTTTTTCCGCATGAGGTATAAAATAAAGCGGACTTTCGATACCATGCTCTGGTCTGTTCCATCTGATCAACGCTTCTGCACCTACAATTGTCATCTTCTTTAAGTCAATTTGCGGTTGATACAATAAGAAAAATTGATTTTTATCTATAGCTCTCTTTAAGTCTTCATCAAGTTCTACAAGTTCTTTTAAACCCGTATCCAGTTCATCGAAATACAGTACGGTCCTGTTCTTGCCATATTTCTTAGCATGGTTTAATGCTAAATCAGCTTTTTTTAGTAAATCTTCATAATCTTTAGCCTGTAGAGGATAAATAGCAACCCCTGCACTGAAATTTACATTGTATTCCTTGTGCAATATGTCTTGTACTTGATCAGCATATTTTAATATCTCTTTTATTTTATCCTCTAGCTTGATTTTCTGTTCTTCTTTAAGGAGCAAGACTAAAACATATTCGTCTCCGCCAAATCTATACATATAATGTTCATATTGAAAAAGTCCGAATATCCTATCTGCAATATCTACAAGTAATCTGTCTCCTGCACTATGGCCATATATTTGATTAACTAAATTGAAATTATCTATATCTGCATACACAAACATTATCTCGAGATTTTCATTCTGTGCTTTTCTTTGCAATTCTATCATGTCCTTTTCTAGCTTGTATTTATTTGAAAGACCAGTTAGCTGATCATAGTATGCAAGATCATATAATTGATTTTCCATCTCTTTTCTTTCAGTTATATTGCCACCAATAAATATTATATCTCTTACTCTATTTTCTTCATCAAATAAAAATGAGCTGCTCCAAATTATTGTCTTTTTTTGTTTGTCTTTTGTAATTAACTCAATTTCCATGTCATTTATCTTATTACCTGAAATTGTATCTGAAATCAAATCATTCAACATTGTCTTATTTGTATCATCAGCAACTAAATTTAAAATGCTAATCCCAATAAACTCCTCTTCTTCAAATTTAAACAACTCTTTAAAAAATTTATTTACACTTATTATTTTGCCTTGTGAATCGCACCTGATAACCACGATTGGAATGTCGTTTAAAATTATATCTAATAATTTTCTCTCCATTTTTAAATCTTCTTCTAATTGTAGTTTTTCAGTTATATCGATGTGCGAACCACCAATTGCAATTGGTTTGCCGTACTCGTTATACTTTACTTTTCCAGTCGTTACAATCCATCTATAATCACCTTTCGCTGTCCTAACCCTTAAAGCATTTTCATAAACTCCATCAGAATCTAAAAGCATCTTATCAAACTTATGTAAGGAATAAGATAAGTCCTCTTCATGTATGTGCGCTCTCCATTTTTCTATGGTATTAATTTCTTCTTGATACTCTTCTGAATAGCCGAATTGAGGTTTTGCAAGTAAAGATGTAAAATAGATGTCTTTTTGAATATCCCAGTTCCATATGCCATAATTTGATCCTTTGATTGAAAACTCGAACTTTTGTTCTGCTTCTCTTAATTTTTCTTCATATATTTCATATTCGCTTTTTACATATTCTAATTTGCTCTCAAGATTTGAAATGTCACCATAAGCACTTTTAACTTCTAATACTGCATGTCTATACATTTCGAACTGTCTCTTCAATATAAAATAAAATATCAAAGCAGTTACCAACATATAGACCCAGCCTTTGTATAAAGATATTAAATACAAAGTTTGAGAGTTGTCAGTAAATAGAGATGCTATTTTATCAGAAAAGAAAATCCAAACTACCCCAATCGCAAAGTAAATCAAAGCCAGTTTAAAGCTTCTTTTTTTAGGATCTAGATTTTCTGTTAAATCTATTCGATTTTTTTCATTAAAATCTAAATTCGTCATATATTCCTCCATGATTTTTTCTATTTATACCCATTTTATTGGACTTTATTTGCCAATATTTTCAAAAATTCACTTGCAGCTGAAGAAATAACATTTTCATCAATATAGCAAGCTCCTATGCTTCTTTCAGGAATTGTTATATCTGTTGAAATTTCTACAATCTCTTTCTTCATTAAGTATTCATTTGAAAACTCTCTTACAACAAAAGCTACCCCAAATCCATTCTTCACAAATTCAAGCACTAAATCATGTGAACCAAGTTCTATTTGAGGTTCAATTATTATCTCCTTAGAGAACAAGAAATTTTCAACATATTTTCTAGTATTAGACCTGCTATCTAACATTATCAATGGACATTCTAAAACCTCTCTTAATTTAGTAGCACCCTTGATAATGTTACCAAATTTTTCACCAGCTACAAGGATATCTTGAATTTCTTTGATTTTTTTTATTTTCAAATTGCTGTCGCTAATTGGCAAATTACATATTGCTAATTCTATTTCTCCAAGCTCAACTAGTTTTACTAAATCATGAGATGTACGATTTACAATCCTCAATTGTATGTTTGGATAAAGTTGCTTATATGATAATAAAGTATCCAATAATAAATATCTTAAAATTGTATCGCCAACGCCAATTGTCAATGTCCCTGAGTCTAATTTTTTTGCTTCTAATAATTTTTGCTCACCTAATTTTATCTGATTTATCCCTTTATTGACATATGAAAATAGCACCTTTCCTTCACTAGTCAGATTAACTCCCTTCGAAGTACGAATGAACAAGGTAACTCCTAGCTCTTGTTCTAATTGAGCTATTGCCTGGGAAACAGCGGGTTGACTCACAAATAGATTTTTTGCAGCTTTAGTGATGCTTTGCTGTTCAGCAACCTCATTGAATATTCTAAACAAATCTAATTTTTCTATCATATAAATTCTCCTTATGCTTATCATTAAATATATTTATTTTACTTATGATATAATATATTATATACTTAATTCATAAAGCAAGCCATTATTTTTAGGAGGTTATCATGGAACGAACAATTGGAACAACTGTAAGAAGTCTTAGGACACCTATCATAAGAGAAGGAGATGACATAGTAAAAATATCCATAGACACCATAACAAAAGCTACTAAAGAAGCTAATTTCGAGATTCAAGATAGGGATTGCCTTTGTATAACTGAATCTGTTGTAGCAAGAGCGCAAGGAAATTATGCAACTATTGATGATATAGCACAAGATATCAAAAATAAATATTCAAATGAACACTTTGGTGTTATATTCCCAATTCTTAGTAGAAATAGATTTGGAATTATATTGAAAGGAATAGCAAAAGGGGCAAAGAAAATCACTTTAATGTTGAGTTATCCTTCTGATGAAGTGGGTAATCATCTGGTTGACATGGATGTGTTAGATATCAAAGGAGTAAATCCATGGACAGATGTATTAACAGAAAAACAATTTCGAGAATACTTTGGATATAGGAAACATAGATTTACTGGGGTTGATTATATTGAGTATTATAAATCTATATTAGAAGAATATAATGTTGATTATGAAATAATATTCTCCAACAATCCTCTAACTATACTTGAATATACAAAGGATGTTTTAGCTTGTGATATTCACACTAGAGAGAGAACTAAAAGCTTATTGAAAAAATATGGTGGAAGAAAAGTATATGGTTTAGATGATATATTAAACGCTCCAATAAATGGAAGTGGTTATAATCCAGAATACGGCTTGTTAGGTTCAAATAAATCCAGTGAGGAGAAAATTAAACTATTCCCAAGAGATGGTCAGCCAATTGTTGAATCTATTCAAGATGAAATAAAAAATATCACGGGAAAAACAATAGAAGTTATGATATATGGCGACGGCGCATTCAAAGATCCTGTAGGAAAAATATGGGAGCTTGCAGATCCAGTTGTATCCCCTGCTTACACAAAAGGTTTGGAGGGAACACCTAATGAAATAAAACTAAAATACCTAGCAGATGATCTCTTTAAGGACTTGTCTGGTGAAGAATTAAGAAAAGCAATTTCTGACTATATCGCAAATAAAGATGGTTCTTTAGTTGGAGAAATGATTTCTCAAGGAACTACACCTAGAAGACTTACAGATCTAATAGGTTCATTAGCTGACTTAACTTCAGGAAGCGGAGATAAAGGCACTCCACTAGTATATATTCAAGGTTATTTTGATAATTATACAAAGTAAAACAGGTAGCTTTCGCTACCTATTTTACTACTAATACCGATTTATTAGCATAATTTAATACCTTATTAGAAACACTTCCCAAGAGAGATCTTGAGGATATGTTCCAGCCTCTTCTACCCATCACTATTAAATCAACGGCTTCTTCTTCTGCAGTTTCAATTATTGCTTCTGCAATATCTTCTGCATTTCTTAATCTAGTTTCTACTTTGTAAGGATAATCTTTAAATATGTTTAAAGCTTCATTAAGTATTGATTTCCCTGTCTCAATGTTTTTCTTGCTCAGTTCAGTGGTAAAATCTTGGTCAACAACATAAGGATTGTCTTTTAAACTATTTACTACACATAAAATGATGATATCCGACTCGTTATTAAGGCCAAATTCTTTCGCTTTTATTAAGGCTTTCTTAGAGTTTTCTGATCCGTCTACCGGTACTAAAATTTTCTTCATATCCAATCCCTCCCTTTTAATATAAATACCCATATGTTTTAAAAAACTAATCCTCTTCTAAAAATCTTTTTACGCTTTCTACCACTCCATCTTCTCCTATTATCAATAGTATGTCACCATTCTCCAAAGTAGCATAAGGTCCAGGCGAAAGAATGGTTTCATTGTTTCTTCTTATCCCTACTATTGTAGCTCCTGTATTTTGCCAAAAATTAAGTTCTCCTATTGACTTGCCAATGTATTGACACTTATTTGTTATTTCCAATTCAAATGGGGTCAATGCTGTGATATTGCTTAATACACTACTTCTTTCTATAATTCTGTCCACAATATGCAATATGTCATCTTCTATTTCTCTTTTTTTATCGAATAACTCCTGTAGCTTAATTCTGTAAGATGTAACGCTTTCTATATTTTTAAATCTGTTTATGTATTTATATGCTTTTTCTTTTGAAATTATAGTAATTCCACTGCCTTTTGATGATTCTACCACTCCTACATCTTCAAGTATCTTTATTGCTCTTCTTATTGTTTCTGGAGAAACATTGTAAGTTCCAGCTAATGTAGATCTGCCATAAAGTTTATCCCCTTCTTCATATTGACCCTTGTAGATAGCATTGGCTATATCCAGTGCTATCTTTTCATATCTTGGGGTAGATTTATTCTCTTCCATAGTACACACTCCAATCATATTGTATAATTTGATAAAAATTTATTTAATTCTTGAATTATATCATCTGAATTGATAGCTCTGCCATCATATTTAAGTATGCTCTTATCTACTTTTATGTCAGTATACTCGTCAATCAGGCTCTTTAATTGAGAAAGATAATTTTGCTCTACAACTATTATTTTTTTTGCCTTATTTGAATAATAATTTAATCTCTCAACTGGAAATGGATAAATGTCACCAAAAATTAATGCTCCAAATTTCTCACTAGTTAAATTTAACCTTAACACAGCTTCTTTTATAGCACCATAGGTCGAACCAAACCCAACTAACAAATATTCAGGATTCTCTGCTCCAATATAATCGGGTTCTTGAATTTCTGTTCTTAAATTATCTAATTTCTTCATTCTTTTTTTCATCATATTGACTCTTGTTTCGATAGATTCATCTATATTGCCATATTCATTGTGTTCATGGCTATCAACTAAAACTAATTTTTCATTTGCAATACCTGGAACCAATCTAGGAGAAATGCCACTTTCTGTGTATTTGTATCGTTTATATCTTTCGTCTTCTATCTCGTTTTCGTTGGAAATATATCTTTCTATTGTGATTTTTGTAAAGTCAAAGGGTTTTATAGTCATATCATAGTCAGCCAGATATTCATCTGTCAATAAAACAACTGGAATCTGATATTTATCAGCTAAATTAAATGCCCTTGCGGTTTGATAGAAAGCATCTTCTGGGCTTCTTAGTGCGATAACCATTTTAGGAAATTCTCCATGCCCTGCGTGTATTACAAATCTTAAATCACCTTGTTCGCTTCTTGTAGATAGCCCTGTTGCAGGCCCAGGTCTTTGTGCATTGAAAAGTACAATTGGAATCTCCATTATACCTGCTAGACTTAGAGCTTCTACCATAAGTGCAAATCCACCGCCTGACGATCCTGTCATTGCCCTAACTCCTGCAAAAGATGCCCCTAAAGCCATATTTAAGGCAGCTACTTCATCTTCTACTTGATCCACAACAATGCCCATTTCATTAGCATGTCTTGATATATAACTCATCACGCTAGTTGATGGAGTCATTGGATAACCACAGTAAAATTTAACCCCTGCTGCAATAGCGCCTAAAGCTAATGCTTGATTCCCATTTATCAAAATTTTATCGTCTTCTAGACTCTGTAGTTGATATTTATTCTCTCCAATATTATATCCTATTTTAAAAGCCTCTAAGTTGACATCGATATTTTCATCTTTAAAAAAAGTTTTAATAGTATTTGCTGCAATATCATATGAAATACCTAAATATTTAATGATAAATCCAACACCAATAGTGCCTACAACTTTAGTATTCCCAAGATCTTTAGCTAATTTTTGCAAAGGCAGCTTAATAAAGTCGTTCTCTTCAAAGCTTTCATCACATATAATAATGCCACCTGATTTTAATTTATCGTGATGTTTTGATATAGTTTCTTGTGTCATAGCGAATATGATGTCTACTTTGCTATTGTAAGTATATATTTCATCATCAGAAAAACGAATTTGCATAAAATTGTGTCCACCTCTTACCATAGACATATAGTCCTTGTAGGTGAATACATTGAAACCTGCTCTTTTTATTATTTTTTCTAATAATTCAACAACAGTTTCAATTCCTTGCCCTGCTGCTCCACCAATTAATATTGAATAATCCATTTTTACCCTCCTAATAAAATTCTTCTAATAGCTTCTGCGCATTTGTAGGGTTTAGTTCAGCTTTTACTAATGGCTCCCCATTTTCAACAAACGGAAATCTTTGCTCATAAGTTTCTTTTTCTACTTTATAGAAAATACCAATTGGGATTCTATCTCCAAATTCTAATGACTTTTTATAAGCTAGTTCAAAATCTGTATAATCATAGTCATCATTTAATTTATAAACTCTATCTTTATACCATTTAAATGTATTTATTTTATTCCAAACTACGCATGGTTGCAATATGTCAACATGTGCATAGCCCTTATACAATATTGCTTCTTTCATCAAATTTGATAAATGCTCAATATCTCCAGAAAATCCTCTGGCTACAAATCCAGCGCCCATTGTTAAACTTAAAGCTAAAGGATTTAGCGGATTTAATTTTACACCATCGAATTGTAAAGTTGTTTTCTGGCCTAATGCAGTAGTTGGCGAACCTTGCCCTTTTGTAAGCCCGTAAATTTGGTTGTTGTGTACAAAATGTGCTATATCTACATTTCTTCGAATAGTATGAATGAAGTGGTTTGCTCCTTCTCCATATGTATCACCATCTCCAGATTCAACAATTACTGTAAGGTATTTATTAGACATTTTTATTCCGATTGCAGGAGGAAGTGCTCTTCCATGTAATCCATTAAATCCGTTCAGGCCTATGTAGTGTGGCATTTTTGCAGCCTGTCCTATGCCAGATACTAGAACTACTTTAGATGGATTTATCTCTAAATCTTCTAAAGCTTTCTTTAAAGCGTCTCTGATCATATAATTTCCGCAGCCAGGGCACCATGATGGTTTATATAGTTCATATTCGCATTTCATATTTTCTCCTCCATATATTCATATATTATCTATATTATACTTTATTTTAGAAATAATTCAAAAATTGAGCAAAAAATAAAGACAGTTTTTACTGTCTTTAAATTGCATATATATAGTCATGAATATTTTTTTTTATTATCTTTGCAGGAACCCCTACAGCAGTTGAATTCTCTGGGACATCTTCTAGCACTACAGCATTTGCTCCAATCTTTGAATTGTCCCCTATATTAATAGGCCCTAAAACTTTAGCTCCTGCACCAATCATTACATTGTTCCCAACTGTTGGATGCCTTTTTACGCCCCTTTGAGTGCCTACTCCTCCCAAGGTAACTCCATGATATATCGTAACATCATCCCCAACTTCAGCTGTTTCCCCAATAACTACACCCATCCCATGGTCTATAAAAACTCTTTTTCCAATTTTAGCTCCAGGATGAATTTCTATTCCTGTTTTCTTCCTCGCTCTGTATGAAATCCATCTAGCTAAAGTGAGATGACCTTTCTTATATAGTGAGTGGGATATTTTATGAGCCAATATTGCTCTTACCCCTGGGGAAAAGAATATAGCTTCAAATAAGCTATTTGTTGCAGGATCTTTTTCTAAAACATTTCTTCCTTCTTCAATTAAAGTCTTAATCATTTTTATCACTCCAAATTAAATAATGCAGTAGTGAGATATCTTTCTCCTGTGTCTGGTAGTACAGTGACAACTTTTTTGCCTGAACCTAATTTTTTGGCTATTTCAAGACTAGAATAGTAATTTGCTCCTGAACTAATGCCCACTAGCAAGCCTTCTTCCTCAGCTAAATATCTAGCCCATTTAAATGCATCTTCATCTTTTACACTAATTATTTCATCAACAACGCTATCGTCATATATTGCAGGAATAAAATTAGCTCCAATTCCTTGTATTCCATGGCCTGCTGGATTTTTACCTGTAAGCACTTGAGATTTTTCAGGTTGTACCGCGACTATCATTATATTTGGATTGATTTCTTTTAAAGCTTTTCCAACACCAGATACCGTCCCTCCAGTACCTACTCCAGCGACAAAAGCATCAATCTTACCTTCGAAATCTCTTAATATTTCTCTTGCTGTTGTCTCGTAATGTGCTAAGACATTAGCAGTGTTTTCAAATTGTCTTGGCCAAAAATAGGCATTTTCTCTTACTAATTCTTCTACCTTATCTACTGCCCCTTTCATACCTTTTGCTCCCTCTGTCAATATCAACTTTGCCCCATAAGCTTTTAAAATCTTTCTTCTCTCGACACTCATTGTATCTGGCATAACCAAAATTACTGGATTTCCTATAACCGTTCCTATCATAGCCAATGCAATCCCCATGTTCCCACTGGTAGCTTCTACAATAGGTTGATTTTTTTTCAATCTTCCTGTTTTTAATGCCTCATTAATCATATATAAGGCTGGTCTGTCCTTTATGCTTCCTCCAGGATTAAAACTTTCTATCTTTACATAAATATCTGCCTGATCTTTAACTATATTTTTAGTTTTTACTATTGGTGTATTTCCAATTAATTCTAAAATATTTTCATATACCATATAAAGCCCTCCTATTTTTTATAATAAAAAATCCTCTGCGCCTGTATATTAAATATACAGAGGCAAAGGTCTACTTCGCGGTTCCACTCTGTTTGGGAAATCCCATCTCTTTAGATACTTTCATATCTTAGCCATATAACGGCGGCATCCGAAAAAGTCTACTGAGCCTTCGACTTTTTTGCTCATTGGTGCACTTCCCAATAACTATACATAAACTTCTCTCAGCAAGTGAAGTCCTCTCTTTGATGTAATCATTATGGTACTTTACCAATTCCTAGCATTTTAGTATCTATTAGATAATATAACAAATATTTTTAAGTTTTGCAACAATAATTTATCTATTATTCAATAAATCTATAGAAATTTCATTTGCCATATATTTTACTTTCTCAATGTCTATAGTTTTAAATTCCTTTTTCTCCATTAAAATATTGCCATCCACAATAACTGTGTCAACATCACTTCCATAAGCGGAATATGCTAATGTTGAAAAAATATTATTTCTTGGGCAAAGATGTGGCTTGTCCATGTCCAAAATTATTATATCGGCTTTCTTTCCAACCTCTAATGAGCCTATTTCTTTCTCTATACCTAATGCGTATGCCCCGTTTAATGTAGCCATTTTAAGCGTTTCTAATGCTGTTACACTCATGGGATCATTGTCAACTGCTTTATTAACTAGACTTGCCATGCTTATTTCTTTAAGCATATTAAGATTGTTATTAGACGCTGCTCCATCAGTACCCAAAGCTACCTTTATTCCTTCTTTTAGCATCTTATTTACAGGTGAAAAACCACTAGCTAATTTAAAATTACTGCTTGGGTTGTTTATTGGATAAACATTTTTTTCTTTAATTAATTTTATATCTTCATCATCTATATGCACACAATGTGCAGCTACTGTATGTAATTCAAATAGCCCCAAATCATACATATGCTTAATAGGTGATTTATTGTACTTCCTATAGCTCTCTTCCACTTCTTCTTTAGTTTCGGATAGATGGATGTGTAGACTCGCATTTAATTTTGAGGCTGAATCTATGATTTCTAATAAAAATTCAGGGCTACAAGTATATGGAGCATGTGGGCCAAACATTATTTTTATTTTACCGTTTAAAGCATTATCATAATCCTTAAAAAGTTTTTCATTTTCTTCTATTTTATATTTAGAATTAATGTCTTCTTCAACAATACCTCTAGCTAAAGATGCTCTCATATTCGAAACTTCGAGTGCTTTAACAACTTGATCCATAAAAAAATACATATCGCAAAAGCTAGTTGTACCTGAAGCTATCATTTCTGACATGCTTAATAAACTAGCCCAATAAATATCTTCTGAAATCAATTTTGCTTCAGCTGGCCATATTTTCTTGGTTAACCACTCTGAAAGAACCATATCATCGGCATAATTCCTAAAAAGGCTCATGCCTAGATGTGTATGACAATTTATTAAACCAGGCATAGCTAATTTGTTTGTTCCTTCTATTATATAATCAGCTTTAATTTTATCAATTTCTTCAATGTTTCCAATGTGTGTAATAATATTGTCTTCTATTACAATATTAGAATTCTCGTAAAATCCGTTTTGCTCATTCATCGTAACAATGTCAACATTCTTAATCAATATTCTCATGTTATCCTCCCTTAACTTTTTAAATTTTTGGTATTGTATATGTCTTTCTTTTTAAAAGTGATTGCTGAAAAAATAAATCTCACGATTAAATCTATACCCATTGCTATCCAAATCCAATATATTTTTGCTTTCAAAATATTGGTGAAGATTAAAACTAAAGGAATTCTAACGCCCCATAATCCTACTCCAACATTTATCATACTTATTCTAGAAAAGCCAGCACCTCTTAAAGCTCCATTTAAAACTCCAGCTATATTTTGTGGCAATTGCACTAAACCCATTATAAACAAGTACTGAGCTCCTATTTGTATGACTTCTGTGTTATTTGTCAATAGTCTCATTATTTGATTTGGAAATAAAATTAAAGATAATCCTGCTATTGATGTAATTATAGCTGAATACTTACATAAATATTTCATGTATTTTCGGGCTAATTCATTATCTCTTGCCCCTACAGCTTGCCCAACAAATGTGGATGCAGCTATCCCAAAACCAGCTGCTGGCATATAAGACATAGATTCGGCTTGTAGCCCTAATTGATAAGCAGCATAGGCTACTTCTCCGTAATTAAGGATTGCTCTCGTTATGATAATTGATGCAAATTGCCAAAAACTCATCTCAAATGCAGTTGGTATTGAGAATTTAATTAAGTTTTTGATCTCGTTTATATCAATTAGCTTATGAATTTTAAAATTCTTTATTCTAAAGATCTCTTCTTGATGTATTAAGAAGATCAATCCCACTATAGATGCTATAAAATAGCTTAAAACATATGCTATTGCAGCTCCCTTTAGTCCTAAGTTAGGGAAGCCAATTTTGCCAAATATTAATAGATAACTTAATACTATGTTAAAAAAGTTTAATATTAAGACAATAAACATAGGTGTCTTAGCATTTCCCATGCCTTGATAAATTCCAGAAATTAATAATATCATAGCTGTAAAAGGCAAGCTCAATGCTATAATAGTCAAATATAATTTTGCCGATTCTAATAATGATGTTTTAGGATTAAAAATCAGTAATAATTTGGCGTTAAATCTTAACAGTATGAACATAAAAAAGATAGATAATAATAACAATATCATAAATGCGCTAAGAGTTGTTTTCCTTATTTTATCCTTGTCATTTGCACCATATCCTTGTGCAACAAATACTGAAGCCCCCGTTGAAATTCCCTTGAATATTGCCCATATTATCCTGAAAATTATATTGCTAATTCCTACTGCGCCTACAGCAATCTCACTTATTCTTCCAACCATAGCCATTGATACAACTCCTGCTGTCATCTGCAATATATTCTCTGCTGTGATTGGAAGTATCATTGATAAAATTTTCGATCTTATTGTTTTGTCATCTACCATATAATGACCTACCTATAAGCAAAAATTTATAAATCTCAATATATCAATATAGTCGTCGGATTTAAATTGTATAGTCTTTTCATTAACTTGAGAAACTCCTTTATACATTGAGTACCTGTATGCATCACTATGATTATAATATTCAACATCGACTGTAAAATATTTTGGCAAATCCTTGTTGTTATTTATAAGTGGTTTGCTAAATAATTCAATTACTGATGCTTCTATTAATTCAAGTGCTAATTCAGGATGAATATTTATTGTAGAATTGCCTATTCCTTCTTTAACCGCGACAGTCGCTATATTTGGATTGTACTTTTTAACTTCATCACAAAGCCCTTTGTCTCCAGATAAAAAGGCGATTGGCACTTTGAAATACTCTGCAATATAAGCATGTATTAAAAATTCACTTGCAATTTGTCCGTTAATTGTTATTTTAGATACTTTAAGGCTCATCGTATGTGATAATGGATTGCTTGGAGAAGAAGCAGGTGAATGGTACCCAATAAATATAATTGCATCGAAGCTTTCATCCAATCCTTCTACCATCGAAAAAATACTACCACTCCATGATCTTACGAGTCTAGTATTTTTAGGTAAAGCATTGTGGTCTATATTTCTCCCACTATCATGAGCATCCTTTACAATTATCTCATCAACACCAACTTTATTGAGTGCTCCACAACATGCATTTACTTCTCTAGTCATCTGCAATGATGCGATATTATATGATTGATTGTTTTTCTCTGTTTCATCCCAAGTTGTAGTACCAGTTATTCCTTCAATATCAGCGCTTATGTATACTTTCATTCTTTAATCACCTCTTAATTTCTATACTCTAAATAATATAACAGATTTAAATTAATTGCCATAATTATTAATGTAAATACGAAATATATCTGATATAATTAGTAACTACAATATTCTTTTAGGAGGTAATTTATGGATTACATAGTAAAAGCTTTCATTGAAATACCAAAAGGTAGTAGCAATAAATATGAATACAACAAAGAATACAAGGTATTTGAACTTGACAGAGCATTGTTTTCCCCAATGTTTTATCCAACAGATTACGGATATATACCGGATACATTAGCAGAAGATGGAGATCCAATTGATATCATGGTTCTTTTAGCTCATCCAACTTTTCCAGGTTGTTTAATAACCGCTAGAGTTATAGGAATGTTTATGATGGAGGATGAAAAGGGAAAAGATGAAAAAATAATAGCAGTTCCTTTAAATGATCCAAGATTTGAGGATATGAAATCAATCGATGACATGGGTTCACACTTAAGAAAGGAGTTTGAGCACTTTTTTAAAGAGTACAAGAGATTGGAAGGAAAAGAAGTAATTGTTGGTGGTTGGGCTGGAATTGATGAAGCTATAAAAGCTATTGAAAGATCAATAGAAGCATACAAAAAATTAAAAGATGAGAGTTAAATGATAATAATTATCATTTACAACGGTCATATATTATGCTATAATTAATTCGGCTTAAATTATCGCGGCAATTTTAAAGGAGTTGATAATTTAATGGCAAATATGAAGCAACCAAGGTTTAAGCAATCGAGACGATTGGGGCTTAATGTATGTGGTCATCCTAAAGCTATGGATAGAGCCCAAAAAGGCACTTCTAGAGCTGACAAAAAATTGTCAGAATACGGAAGACAATTGTTAGAAAAGCAAAGATTAAGAGCTTATTACGGTGTTATGGAGAAGCAATTTACAAAATATGTAAAAATGGCAAAGAAATCTCCAGATCAAACTGGACATGCACTTGTTAAGCTATTAGAAACTAGATTGGATAATATTGTATATAGGGCTGGATTTGCAAGTTCTATAAGGCAGGCTAGACAAATGGTAGTCCATGGTCATATTTTAGTGAACAATAAAAAAGTGGATATACCCTCTTATATTATATCTGTCGGTGACATAATTACTTTGAAAGAAAAATCGAAATCAGTAGAACTTTTTAAAAACAAATTTGAAAGTAATTTATTAAACACACTGCCCTATCTAACAAAGGACGAATCAAATATGTCAGTAAAGCTAGAAAGAATGCCAAACAGAGAAGAAATACCAATTGAGATAGAAGATCAATTAGTTGTGGAATACTACTCAAAAGCAATGTAGAGCTGAATGATATCAGCTCTACTTTTTTTGATTTCAATACCTTTTAACAAATAGATTCATATTTTTCTTTAAATTCTTTTTCTACATAGTCAGTCGTTTTCTTAGGTTCAAATAATTTTGCATCTTTTACAGCTTTTAATTTTGCTTTTTTATCTTCAAACATAAATCCATCATTCATGAATACTCCATTGGAATTTAATGGCCATATTGCGCTTTCTCCAAGATCTTCAAAACCAAAGTAATTATATGCTTCTCTCGCCATATCAATAGTAATTTCATTCACAGAATTGTATTTTTTGGTTTCTCCTAATATTTGCATCATAGCATATATTATTTCCCAATTTTGATGTCCTGATAACGCTGGGATAGCTGCATGTAATTTTTGTATCCTTCTTTCACTATTAGTGAAAGTACCCATTGACTCTGCATAACTTACAGCTGGAATTACACAGTCTGCTTTTTGGGCAGTAGTTGTCAAGTAAAGATCACTAACAGCTAAAAATTCTAATTTTTCTAGAGGTAGCCCTTCAATGTCTTCTCCAAGTATAAGCATCGCTTTGATTGTATTGTTTTCAATCATATTTTTAATTTCAGCGTTAGGCTTGTCTATTTTAAGATCAGCTAATCCTTGACTGTTATTTTTAGGTTTCAGTTGAATTATTCCTCTTCTAGCTTTTCCTATTTGCCCAGAAACAACAGCTATGCTTGCTATGAGTCTTTCAGCTTCAGGAGTTATATTGTTTTCATCAAATACTATTATAGCTTTCTTGCTTGAAGTATAATCTTTTGATAAGCTGATAATTTCATCATTGGCAACAATACCATTTAAGCTATCTTTAAGCTCTATAAATCCATCTGCATTCTTTGGTTCATATCCTAGATCAATTATTGCTTTTAATATCTGTTTTAGAATATCTAAATTATTTTCTGGAGTTATATTTAACTTAGCCCAATCATTTATTTGATCATAGGAATCATTTATGGTTACCAATTTCGCACCCTTTTCAACAGCATTTTTTACTTTTAATGCAGCGACAGTGTGATTTTTCATCATATTTGTTCCTATTGCCAATATAAAATCAGCATTTTCTAATTCCTTAAATGTGCTGGTTGAAGCATCTACTCCGATAACTTCTTCTATGCCTCCATAGTTTCTGTTAAAACAGGTGATATTATCTGTCTTTAATATATCTTTAGCCAATTTCTTTGCTAAATATATCTCTTCATTTGTATATCTATCTGATATTGCTATTGCAATTGAATCTGTCCCATACTTAGCTATTGTAGATTGAAGTTTCTTAGCAGTAACTAATAGAGCTTCTTCAAAAGTTGTCTCTTTAAACTCTCCGTTTACCTTCAATAGTGGTTTTACTAACCTCTTATTCTGTTTTGCAATATTGTATCCAAATCTCCCTTTAGCACATAGTAAACCATTATCAACTTCACTATTTTCTTCAGGTAATGCTCTATAAAGCATATTGCCTCTTGTGTTAAGGTTTATGTTGCATCCAACAGAACAATATGAACAAATTGTCTTTGTTCCTTCAGTTTCAACTGGCACAGATTTCTCAATCTGTAGTCTTTCTTGTAAAGCACCTACTGGACAAGCTGCAACACATTGTCCGCAAGAAATACATGAAGTTTCAGCTAAATCCAATTCCATAGATGGTTTCACAATTGTATCAAACCCTCTATTTACAAGGCCTAAAGCGCCATTGTCCATTACTTGATCGCAAATTCTGACACATAGCCCACACAAAATGCACTTATCCGCATTTCGAACAATGAATGGATGATTGTCTTTTTCTTCTCTGTGATGTTTTTCGCCATCATATTTTTCTGGTTCTACATCATATTCATTTGCATATTTATAAAGTTTACACTCAAAGTAATCATGGCAACCACATTCTAAACATCTCTTAGCATCTTCTACTGCTTCTTCTACTGAAAATCCTAGGTTAACTTCTCTGAAATTATCTCTTCTTTCTTCAGCAGATAAATGTCTCATTTTAGATCTATATTTTATTTCTTTGTCCTTTACATCTTCTTTAGAAAAATCTTTTCTCTCTACAACATATGGTTTTCTATAAGGTACTAGATTTCCTTCTAAGAAAGAGTTGATTACTTTTGAAGCCTTTTTAGCATCTCCTATTGCTTTTATAGCTATATTGGCTCCTTGATTAATGACATCTCCACCTGCAAATACGCCTTCTACATTTGTAGTAAAAGCATTTTCATCAGCTGCAATAGTGCCTTTCCTTGTTTTCTCAATTATTTCAAAGCCTTCAAGACTTGACTCTTGTCCAATTGCACCAATTACTAGATCGACATCAATAAATTCAAATTCACCTTCAATTGGTATAGGCTTTCTTCTCCCTGAAGCGTCCTCTTCACCCAACATCATCTTCTGTAATTTAATCTTAGTCGCTTTCCCATTTTCTCCGATTATTTCAATTGGTGCAACTAAAAATTTAAACTCTACTCCTTCTTCTCTAGCTTCTTTTATTTCAATTTCTTCTGCTGGCATTTCAGCTTCAGTTCTTCTATATAAAACATAAACTTCTTTTGCACCTAATCTTACTGCAGTTCTAGCAGCATCCATTGCAGTGTTTCCGCCACCGACAACAGCTACTCTATTTCCTATTGCAAGAGGTTCATTTATAGTGACTTTCCTTAAGAAGTCTATTCCACCCATTACTCCCTCTAGGTCTTCACCTGGCACTCTCAAGCTAGAACTCTTCCATGCACCTATAGAAATATAGACAGCATCGTAATTATTTCTTACATAATTCAGATCTAAGTCTCTGCCTATTTTTATGTTGTTTAACATCTTTACACCCATTTTCTGAATGGTCTCAACCTCTTTGTCTATTACATAAGATGGCAACCTATATTCTGGTATACCATATCTTAGCATACCACCCATTTGAGGCATTTGATCATAAATATCGACTTCATGCCCAAAAGTTCTTAAGAAATAAGCACATGATAATCCACCAGGCCCTCCACCTATTACAGCTACTTTCTTTCCTGTAGGCGCTGGGATTTCTGGAATGTATACGTCTTCGCTATTTAGATCTAAATCTGCTAAAAATGCTTTCATGTGAGCTATCGAAATTGGTTCTTCAACCAATTGTCTTCTACAAGCATCTTCGCATGGATGTGGACATACCCTACCAATACTAGCAGGTAATGGCAACTGTTCCTTTATAAGTTTCAATCCCTCTTTAAATTCCATATTTGCAGCTAAGCCAACATATCCTTGACAATCTGTATTACCAGGGCAAGCTAGTACACATGGTGGTCTGCAATCTCCAGTGTGATCAGATAAAAGTAATTCAAGTGTATTTTTTCTTGAGCTTAAAACTCTTTCTGAATTAGTAGTAACTACCATCCCTTCACTAGCCATAGTAGCACATGATCTAAGAAGTTTAGGATTCCCTTCAACTTCAACAACACATAGTCCACAAGAACCGTATATTTCAACTTTCTCATCATAGCATAAAGTAGGGATATCTATATTGTTTTCTCTAGCGATTTGCAATATAGTCTGTCCTTCCCTACCAACTACTTCTTTTCCATCTATGTTCAAATGAATTAAAGACATATTTCACCCCTACCTTCTTATAATATATTTACAGCATCAAATTTACATACTTCATAGCATTTCCCACATTTTATACAGGTTTCTTGATCAATGATGTGAATTTCTTTAACTTTTCCACTTATTGCTCCAACTGGGCAATTTCTTCTACAAACTCCGCATCCTATACAGTTCTCTGCAATTTCATAATGAATTAAAGGTTTGCATGATTTTGCAGGGCATTTCTTGTCTCTTATATGTGCTTCATACTCATCTCTAAAGTATCTAATTGTACTCAATACTGGATTTGGAGCGGTTTGACCAAGTCCGCAAAGTGAACCATCTTTTACTTCAACCGCCAATCTCTCAAGTAATTCAATGTCTCCTTCTCTTCCATTTCCATCAACAATTCTTTCGAGTATTTCTAACATTCTCTTCGTTCCAAGTCTGCATTGAACGCATTTACCGCAAGATTCTTTTCTGGTAAAATCTAAGAAAAATCTAGCCATATCAACCATGCATGTGGTTTCATCCATTACGACCATCCCACCAGAGCCCATTATAGCTCCTACTTTTGTCAAAGATTCATAGTCAACAGTTACATCCTCTAAAAATGCTGGAACACATCCTCCAGATGGTCCTCCCATCTGAACAGCCTTGAATCTCTTATTGTTTAATATTCCGCCGCCTATGTCATATATTATATCTTTAATTGGAATACCCATTGGCACTTCTACAAGTCCGCCTTTTTTTATCTTACCAGTCAATGCAAATACTTTTGTACCTTTCGATTTATCAGTGCCAAAACTTGCAAAAGCTTTTCCACCATTCCTAATAATCCAAGGCACATTTGCAAATGTCTCTACATTGTTTATATTTGTAGGCTTTCCCCAATATCCTTTTTGTGCAGGAAAAGGTGGTTTGAGCCTTGGCATACCTCTTTCTCCTTCTAATGAAGCTATTAATGCAGTCTCTTCTCCACATACAAATGCCCCAGCACCTGCTTTTATTCTAATATCAAAATTAAATCCTGTTCCTAGGATATTTTTCCCTAAGTAACCTTTCTCTTTAGCTTGTTGTATTGCTATTTCAAGTCTCTTTATTGCAAGTGGATACTCAGCTCTTACATATATAATTCCCTCTTGAGCTCCGATTGCATACCCACCAATTATCATGCCTTCTAATACCCTATGTGGATCTCCTTCAAGGACGGATCTATCCATAAAAGCACCTGGATCGCCTTCGTCTGCATTGCATACCATATACTTAGGTGTTTCTTTCTCAATCTTAGCAGCATTCCATTTAAACCATGTTGGAAATCCAGCTCCACCCCTGCCTCTTAGTCCGGATACCTTAATCTCTTCTATTATGTCGTCTTGTGACAATTGAGTCAGGCATTTCTCAAGAGCTTTGTACCCTCCCCTAGCTATGTATTCTTCAATTCTTTCGGGATTTATTACTCCACAATTTTCTATCGCAATCCTAACTTGTTTGTTTAATGCTTCTTCATCTTCATTTGAAATCTTTTTTTCTGTAATTATGTCTTTATTCATTGCTTTATTTACTAAATCAAGTATTTCATCGTCCATTACTTTAACAAATCTATCAAATTTGCCATCATCATAATATATATCGACTATAGGCTCTAAATGGCACATCCCGACACATCCTGTTATGTCGAGCTTTATATCTAATCCTTGGTCTACTTGTTCTTTTAATTTATCGTATACTTTTTTTGCGCCAGCAGCTATACCACAACTTCCTAAGCCAACTACTACTTTCATTACTTTTCACCTCTTTTTTGTAATGTAGCTTCTTTTATTTCCCTCAATATGTTTTTAGCTTTATCGGGTGTCAAACTACCATATGTTATCCCGTTAATCATCATTACAGGTGATAAGCTGCAGCATCCTAGACATGCCACATTATTTAGTGTAAATACATTGTCTTCAGTTGTCTCTCCATTTCTAATTCCTAATTCTTCATTGATAGCTTCTTCTATTCTGTCTGCGCCATTAACATGGCATGCTGTGCCTTTGCAAAGCATTATTAAATTGTCTCCAACTGGTTTTAACCTAAACTGTGTGTAAAAAGTTGCAACTCCATAGATTTGTGAGGTATGAATCCCAGTCTCTCTAGAAATATGTTCTAGAGCAGATAATGGAAGATACCCGTAAATTTCCTGCGCATGCTGTAAAATAGTTATCAAACTTCCCGGTACATTTTTGTACTTGTCTAAGATTTCATCCATCAATCTTAGATCTACTTCTTCGTCTCTGAAGTGTTTTTTTAAATCTTTAGCACCACAGCACTCCACAATACCAACTCCTTTACAAAAGATATTAGCCTTCAATAGCATTATATATTATAGTTAGAAAATAAACAATAAATAAAGCTACTTGTTCTTCTTTGTTAATTATATAACTTTGTTTACAAAAATGTAATTATTTTTTCAATATTTACACAAAACCCTTTTTATCGAAATTGTGATTATAGTAGATAAAAAGGGTTTTATGTTTACTTCTTTAATTCATTCTGCAATTCTACAATAGACTTTAGACTAATTTTGCTTCTATCTATGTCTAATAGATCAAGTATTTCGTATAGCTTGCTCTCATCTCCTACCTCTATTTCAATATAGGGGTAAGGGTATGTTGCTTCATCCCAAATATCGAAGAATATTTGTGCATCCCTAAATTCATATACCTTTCTTTTCTTATATCCAATATTTATTTTGTCAAATCCCAATTCTCTTAACAAAGTCAACATTGTCTCTTTGGAGTCTATTTTAACATTTAGCTCCAAGTTTTCTCTCAAATCATCATTCTTAATGTTCTTCTTAAGGGTTAAAGTTAAGTCAGTTTTTGAATTTAACCTATCTTTAGTCTCTCTTATTCTAAGATATGCATCGGTGTAAGACTTAATTGGATTTTTTGTGGAATCTATTAAAATATTCTCCTGTTCCTCATCTGAAATGAGCGTACCTCCTTGATCAATTACCTTCCTCTCAACTTCATTTAAATCAACATTTAGTATTTTTACTTCTAGTTCTTTTTGCATAAGCAACTCTCTTCCACTAAAGAATAAGCATCTTTATCGCATATGACAGTTAAATTAGAATGTAGATGCAAGAAAGACACAGGTAGATACGTAGTAATTCTGTCTTTAGTCAAAAATTCAAATAGTGCTTTACTTTTACTTTTTCCACTGGCTAATAGGATTATTTCTTTACTTTTTAATATTGAACCAATTCCCATAGAGATTGCTTTTTTGGGAACATCGTCAAGTGAATTGAAAAATCTCGAATTAGCTATAATTGTATCTTCAGTTAAGTCAACAACAGATGTCTTAGTATTTAAATATTCGCCAGGCTCATTAAAAGCAATATGACCATTGCCACCAATTCCTAATAGCTGAACATCAACTCCTCCTGACTTTTCTAATCTATTCTCATATTCCTCCACTTCTTTACTTAAATCTAAAGCCTTTCCATCTGGGATATTTACATTTTTCAAATCGATATTTATCCACTTGAAAAGATTCTCCATCATGAAATAATAGTAGCTATTAGGATTGTCTTTATCCAATCCCACATACTCATCTAGATTGAATGTTGTTATTTTGCTAAAATCAATTTGGCCTTCTTTATACATTTTTACTAACTCCTTATACGTTCCAATAGGTGTGGAACCTGTAGCTAGCCCCAATATGATGTTAGGTTTTTCTTTTACTTTTGATCCAATCATTTGTGCACAAACTTTACTCATCTCATCGTAATTCTCTTTTACTATTACTTTCAATATCATCACTCCAAATCTTTTTTAATTTAAAATCTAAATAATCGCTTGACACAAGATAACACATTATGCCCTCCACATCTCCTTCGACTGCATATTTATGCCCTTGAGAATGCAAATGTCCGTAAACACATATGTCTACTTCATATTTTTTTAACATATAAAAAAAATCATTGGGCTTTAAATTCAAATCGAAAGGAGGATAGTGCAACATTGCTATTTTAAGCTTTGCTGATTTAGGCATTGTAGTCAATGAATTCTCTAATCTCATCAACTCTCTATTATATATTTTTAGGTCATCTTCAGTAAATAGCTCGGAATCCTTTGATGACCAAGCTCTTGTCCCAGCTATAGCTATTCCATCGTATATATATGAATCATTTTTTAAAAAATGTATTGTATTAAGGCCTAGAGAATTTAATTTAGCTACACTACTCCACCAATAGTCATGATTACCTTTTATCAAAACCTTTACGCCAGGCAAGTCGTTTATTTTCATCAAATCTACTTTGGCTTCTTCTAATTTTAACGCCCAAGATATATCTCCGGGTATCAATACTAGATCATCGTCTTTTACATTTTCTATCCAATTCTGAAATATTTTTTGTTCATGATTTTCCCACTCTACACCAAATATGTCCATTGGTTTGTTTTTTGTCGCATCTAAGTGCAAGTCTCCTATTGCATAGATCATTTTACACCTCTATTCGTTTCATATTTGTAAAAAATTAACTTCACATTCCATTTTTTCGAGAAGTATTTGTTCAGTTTTGTGGCAAGTAAAAAGAATGACTTGCCTTTCTTCTTTTATTTTATTCAGCATATCTAGAGTGTTTTTTAAACGTTCATCATCGAAATGTGCAAAGGGTTCATCTAAAATTACAGGTAATTTTTCTGCACCTATTTCCTCGCTCAAAGCTAATCTTAACGCAAAGTTTATTTGATCAACAGTTCCATAACTTAATCTATCTAAACTTATTAGTTTGTTGGTTTTAGGTTCTAATACTTTCATACACATATCCTTGTCAACCTTTATAGTAGAATATTTCCCGCTAGTAATAAAATTAATCTTTTCACCAATTTTTCGATTAAGTTCTGGAGCAAAATTTGAATGAATATCTTCTGAAATTCTATTTATCTTGCTCTCAGCAATTTCAATTGCTTTAAGCTCTAAATCGTATTCATCTAATTTATTCTTCAACACCTTATTTTCTTCCTCTATATACATTTTTTCTTCGAATAAATTATCAGTAGACTTTAGAATTCCTTCTAAATTGCTAAGTTTCTTTTCTAATTCCATACGTTCATTGTTTTTATTCCTAAGTTCTGTCTCTAAATCGCTTTTCTTATCGTAATTTAATGGCTGACTTATGGATTTGATATTATTAAACTCGTTTTCAAGTTCTTCAAAACTATCTGTTTTTAAAAGAGTTTTCAAAATATCTTCATTTAATCTCAATTCGTTTTCTAAAACCTTATTTTCTCTGTGCTTTTCATACGCTTGATATATCTCTTCAATGCTATTTACTTCGTGCTTAGATAAAATTTCTTCTATTTTCTGTCTATAATTGTCAAAGGTTTTTTGAGTTGAAATCTCTTTATCTTCTAAATCCTTTAATCTCATCTTCATTCTATAAATATCTTTTTTGTCTAGATCTAGAAGATTTATTTCTGAAATTATATCGTCTAATTTCTCTTTCAAATCTTCAACATCTGAAAATCCTTCTTGCTTCAACAAAGCTAAATAATCGCTTTTTTCATTTTGATATTGATCTAAAATGTCAATTTGTTTGAGCACTTTCTTCCTATATCCGTGTAATATAAGAATGAAAACCCAAATTGCTTGTATGGATATTAATGCAATCATATTCCTTTTATTAAAAGCATAAACAGATATTGATGTGTCTATAGCTATAAAGAGAATAGTCAACACATTAATGAATTTAAGCCTTTGCTTAGTCTTTCTGTCAATATCCTTTTCAAAACTATTGACTTCCTTCTTAGGCTCAAGTTGAATTAATTTATTTATTTTCTCTTTCGACTCAATTAAGTTAAAATATCTATTCTCATCATATCCAATATCATTTATATTGGATATGATCTGAGCTTTCTCCCTATTGATCATATTTAATTCATTTTGATATCCTTCTAAAATTTTATCAATATTTTCAATCTCTATTATATCTTCATTCGAAATATCTAGTTTAGGATTAATTATTTCTATCTTTTCTCTTGTTAGAGCTATATTGTCAACCAATTTTTTTGCCTTTAAATACTTCTCAAATTTTTCATAATAATAAATTTTATCTAGATTTGAATTAAGTTCTTCGATATATGTATTTAATTCAGATATCTCTTTTATAACATTTAATCTTTTAATTAGATATTCATCATACTGTTGTTCTTTTGCTTTTATCTCTCTAAGCCTTTCCTCATTCTTTCCCACTTTATCTATGATTTTCGCATAATCACTAGTTTTTGCTTTTATGCTGCCTATTTCTTTTCTCTTATTCTCAAGTAAATTCAGTGCATTATTCAACGATATATTCTCGCTGTTAGTTTGATAGCTATTGGATAATCTTTCCCTTAATTTTTCAGAAATCTTCTTATCTACTGTGGCTTCATTCTGTCCTAAACTTATTGTATTCTTGAAAGTTGTATAATCCATGTTAAAGAAATAAAATCCAGGTTGAATAATTCGCGTATTTCCTGAATTTGCAAATTTTTTTGTTATATCTTCTCCGGTCACTTCGTTGTAAACTCTTAAATCTTCAGAGTTTTTCTTAAAAGTTCGTTCTATCCTGTAATAGACCTTTTCGTGTTCGAATAGCATACTTCCCCTGTAGTCTATTCTATCAAATGGCTCATATTTTTTTAATTCATCAAGATAAATTGTCTTTTTAGCATCTGGTTTAAGAAAACCATAGAACATTCCATGAATAAAAGCTTGAATTGTGGATTTCCCAGCTTCATTCTTTCCATACACAACATTTAAGCCATCATCAAGATCTAAAATGTAATTCTCGAATTTACCAAAATTTGTTAGTATGATTTTCTTTAATTTCAAATCATTCAACCCCTTGTAATAAAGCACTTAGTCCAATATACAAAGCTTTCTTATATGTTGGTTCATTAAGCTCATTTTCATCAAAACTGTCAATATAATACTGAATCAATGTGTCTTTATATGATTCTCTTAAGCTTTCTAAATCAAAATCCTCAATACTATTGTCTACTACATCGACATAGAAATATTCTCTTTTCAAATACTCTTTAAGTGTATCGATGTCAAATTCTCTTGCTTTTATTCCATTAATCTCTAGCATCAAAAAATCCAAATTGCTGTGGCTTACATTATTAATAATTGAATTTACAACATCTTGATAATTCATATCTTCATTAATTGATATCTTGTAGCTTAGGTATCTTCTTTTTGAAAATGGAATGAATTTAAAAGTATTTTCTTCCCCAATTATTCCTTCAATGTAGCCTCTGTCCCCTGTCTCAGTAATGTCTAATGGTTCTAAGCTTCCACAATAAGCCATGTTTTCATAAATAAATTTTGGCTTATGTATATGTCCAAATGCAACATAGTCTAAATTTAAATCCTTAAGTTTTTGAAATTCAAAATTCATATAAGCTGAAGTATCATCTCCATGAAGCACCAATATATTTGATGAATCTTTTTTTATCTCAATCTGATTGATTATAGAAGACTCTTTTCTAGAATAGTTATCCCAACTGTATCCGATTACATTTAAATTTAAATCTCTAAAGTATATGCTATCCAATCCACTTTTCCCAAGAATCGTCACGTTGTCAGGCCATTGTTCAGTAAGATAAAAAGAATTCGAATGAAATTTATCATGATTGCCACTAATTATTATCACTTTAGTTGAAGGAATACTCTCTAAATTACCAGTCAATCTAAAAAAATCTTTAAAAGTAAATGTATCGTTTTCAAATAAATCCCCTGCTATTAATAGGAGATCTATACTCTGTTTTTTAACTTGATTAATTAATTTTTCAAATGTTTCCCACAGTTCTTTTCTCCTGATATTACCTATCTCCCCACCAAAGTATGAATCTTTGAAGTTAGTGCCTAAATGAATATCAGCGGTATGTATAAACTTAATCATATCAATCCCTCTATTCAATATTATTATAGGATATTATATTGATTTTTTTCATATTTTCTTTAATTGTGACAAGACTAGTCTCATGAAGATCATCCCTCTTAACAAGTCCACAAGCAAATGCCAATCTCATCATCATCTCAATATCATATTCTCTATTAATAGAATTTGCAACACCTGCCATTAAATAACCTGTATTAATGCATTCTTTTATCAGTGAATTTACCTCAATTTCAAACACTCTTTCCCGGTTAACTAAAAAGTAATTGTCATCTTTAATTACTACAACAGCTCTTTTAACATTTTGTTCTAATAAATAATTAGCTGCTTTAATTATTTCGCTATTAGAGCAAAGTTTAATATTAAGAATCTCTTCAAGCGTATTCACATCAACTAAACACGTATCCAGTTCTGTCCCAAGTATATAATTATAATTTATCATATCTAATCTAAGAATCAATTTGATATTGTTCTTTGATGCATTGTTCAAGATAAATCTCAGCGCTTCGTCTTCTATTACATTGATGTTGTCGTATGACAAGAAAACTATGTTATAGTCTAAAATTATATCAGATACCAATTTAAAAAACTTATTAATCTCATCACTGGTAAGTCTCATATTATCATCTTTTATCAATTCCACTTTATCAGGGTATCTTAGTGCTAAATTTTCTCTAATCTTATCTTTAATTTCGACAGTAACGTGATCAATGCCATCTTTATTTAATGTATCTAAATATAGTTGGCTTGAATTATCCTGGCCAATAAAAGATAACAATTTGCAATCTTGGCCCAATATCTTACACATATAACAAAAATCAATCCCTTGTCCTACTGCATTTTCAGCCCTCTTGACAATACTGTATTCATTAATACTTGATCTTTTTAATGTTAAATGTTTCTGAAATATCGGAAGAAATTCTATCGACAAAATCATACAATCACCTCTAGCTATTATTACCCATAATTATACTATAACATGCCATTCTTAGATTGAAAGAACTTCACATAAATAATATAATTAGCTTAGAGGTGATTTATAATTGAAAGATTATAGTATATTTGATGTAATAGGTCCTGTAATGGTTGGACCATCTAGCTCGCATACAGCAGGAGCTGTAAAACTTGCAAAGACTGCTATGGAACTTTCTGAAAAGGGATTCTATAAAGTTATATTCTACCTTCATGGTTCATTTGCTAAAACCTACAAAGGCCATGGAACTGATAAGGCTCTAGTAGCTGGAGTTTTAGGATTTGAGCCTTCAGATGAAAGGGTAAAGCATTCCTTAGATATTGCAAAATCAAATAATTTAACAATAGAGTTTAAAGAAATTGAATTTGAGTATGCACATCCAAATACAGCGAAAATTGAATTTCACTATCTAAATAGCCCATCATTTTTTGTGATTGGTTCTTCAATTGGAGGCGGAAATGTTGTCATAACAAATATAAATGGAGATGATGTTGAATTTACAGGACAATATCCTACGATTCTTCTAAAATACATAGATAAAAAAGGTATGATCAGTCAAATAAGTACCATTCTTTCAAACAATGAAATTAACATAGCAAGTATGAAGGTAACAAGATCAAACAATCTAGCAACATTTGTTTGTGAAACAGATAATTTGATAACAGATTCAGCCAAAGAAGAAATATTAAAGATAAAAGATATAGAAATTGCTAAATTTATCAATCCAGTTAGGAGTTGAACAAATGTATAATAAAGCTTTTGATGTAATTAAACTGTGCGAGCAGGAAAATAAAAAGATTTCTGAGATTGCTATACTCAAAGAAGCAAAAATGCGAAATTTGACAGAAAAAGATGTTATCGATGAAATGAAAAGTGTACTTGAAATAATGAAAAAATCAGCAACATCAGGATTAGAATCACCTATAATATCACATTCAAAGATTACTGGTGGAAATGCAGTAAAAATAAATAATTATTTGAATAGCAATAAATCTCTAAGTGGTGATTTAATAAATAAAGCTATGGCTATGGCGGTTTCAACATCTGAAGTAAATGCTTCCATGGGAGTCATATGTGCTGCACCTACTGCTGGGGCATCAGGAATATTGCCATCGAGCATATTGAATGCCAAAGAGAAATTGGGTTCAAGCGATGAGGATCTAGTCAACGCTCTTTTTACAGCCGCAGTAATTGGTGAATTAGCTACAAAAAATGCAACTGTATCAGGGGCCGAAGGAGGTTGTCAAGCAGAATGTGGTGTCGCTGCTTCAATGTCTGCAGCTGCTATTGTTGAAATGGCAGGTGGCAGTCCAATAGACTCATTTAACGCAGCTAGTTTTGCGCTAATAAATGTCATGGGCTTGATTTGTGATCCTGTCGCTGGATTGGTTGAATACCCTTGTTTTCTTAGAAATGCATCTGGTGTAGTAAATGCATTTGTCTCTGCAGACTTAGCATTAGCTGGCGTTCAAAGTCTAATACCATTTGACGAAGTATTGGAAGCCATGTATAAAGTTGGCAAATCCTTGCCTGAAACATTGAGAGAAACTGCTTTAGGAGGTATAGCTACAACTCCTGCAGCAAAAGAAATTGCTAGGAGGTTCTACAATGGAACTACCGAATAACCTAAATTTAATCTACCCAAATGATATAGCTAATAAGCTCTTGGAATTAAAGTACAATCATAACTTCAATATTGATGTATTCTTAAATGAAATCAATCCATATCTCAGCAAATTAAAAGACAACTCTATTAGAGACTGGGCAATTGAATTGTTTGATTATGCTATATTCAAGTCATATCCTCATAAAAAATCCAAAGCTATAGATCCTAGCTTGATAGAGATTTATGAAATAACGCTCAGTCTTTTATCATATATCAATGGCGATGACTATCTTAATTATGATTTTGAAAAATCTAGAGAATATTACAAGTTTAGAGAAGCTTATCTCTCATCATATATATATGAAATCATGCAATTAGATATGTTTCTATACGAAAGAAACACATTAGAACATGTTATAGGTGTAAAAAATGTTGCGATGCACATAGCTTTACAGCTCAATGAATTAGGCTTGCCAATAGACTTAAATGTAGTTTTGGCCTCATCTTTAGGTCATGACATTGGAAAATACGGAGTAAGTATGAATGAACAAAAAAGAGTCCCATACCTCCATTATTATTACACTCAATATTGGTTTGATAAGTATGATATGGAGAAAATGGGTCATATAGCTTCAAATCACTCAACCTGGGATTTAGAATTGGAAACTCTTCCCTTGGAATCATTGATATTAATCTACTCGGATTTTAGAGTAAAAAATGTAAAAGAAAATGATGTATCAAATATGAAAATTTTGACATTGGAGGATTCATTTGAAGTAATTCTCAATAAATTAGACGATTTAACTGAACAAAAGATGAAAAGGTACGAAAAAGTATACGCTAAACTAAAGGATTTTGAAGACTATCTGCAATTTATGGCTGTTGATACTACTTTATCAGGGCAATTAGGCCAAAGAAGAAAGCAACATACTTGCCTATTAGATAGCAATAAAATAGCAACAACATACAAATACAAATCAATAGAAAATAACATCTATTTGATGTCAAACCTCATAAATGAAGAGAAATTTCTTGAAATCCTTGAAATGGCGCGTGGTGAAGAAGACTGGAGACGTCTCAGAATATATCTTCAAATTCTAAGAGAATACTCTACTTATTTGACACAGAGACAAAAAGAAATCTCATTACGTCTTTTAAGAGATTTATTATTACATAAAGAGGAAGATATAAGAAAAGAATCCTCAGAAATAATCGGTAAAATAATTGCAAATTTTGATGAAGAATACAGAAAGGAACTTCCAAAAGATGCAGCTGTAGAAATTAATTATAAAAAAAGCGATCAAATTTTTAGTGACTTGTTGAATGATTTGCTATTTCCAGACTACAAGATATTTGAATCTCAAAATGAATGGCTATATAATCTAAAAACTATTGTAAAATCAATTTTCTTAGAATGCAAGGAGAATTATTATACGATTTATTTTGACTCACTGAGTAAATTTTATACAAATAGCCAAAATATTCCAGTTCTTTCTCAGTTTTATTTAACTCAGACAATTAGCTATATCCCAATTAATTTTTTGGATCAAAACAGACAGGATATATTCATACAATATTTATTTGAAAATCTAAACTCGCCATATGAAACTATAAGAATAAGCACTCTTGACAAATGTCTGGAAATATTTGATAGTGTGCTAGATAAAACTTTTAAAGAATATCTAATTCTTTATTTAGTAAATAATTCTAAAAAAGCAAATTCTACTGCTGAAAACTATCTAAGATTGATTTTAGCTGGAAAACTAAATATATCCCCTGAATTGAAACTATTGCTGGAAAATAATTTTGAAACTGATAAAACCAATATCTCAGAGATTTTTTTGGAAAACTTGAAAACTGCAACTGGCTGGATTTACAAAAAAATAAACATAGATATTTTATACGATCAAGTCAAAAAAAATCCTGTTGAAACAGGTATGCATACGGCAATTCACTTTTGCAATCTATTAAAAGTAAGTGCAATAGAGAAAGTCAGAAATTACAGTGGTCATACTCTTTTGTCAATTTTCCCTATGCTATCCTTAGAACAAAGAAATGATGTTGCTATTGAACTTCTAAGAGCTCTTGAGATGGACAACTATCAATTTACTAAGTTCATTCCAAACTATCTAGGCAAGCTCTTTTTGTACTTAAGACCCAAAGAATTAGATGAAATAATAGATGACCTAGAAGATAAGATTAAAGTTTCCGAGCCTCAAACATGTATTTTATTATTAAACACCATCGGTATAGCCATTGAGAATTATCATAATTATAAAAATTCTTTCCCTGAAGATATGGAAATTAATAACAAACGACTATATAGGCTGTTTAGCATTTTGCTTATGCCACTGTCTTCTTATAAAGATGAGCTAAAGATAGAGTCATTGACAGTTATATCTAATCAAATATTCAGTTCAAAGAATATGCCATTACAAGAGAAAAAGCTGTTGTTTACGAAATACTCTAAGAAATTGCTTACGCTCGTGGAGGATAAAATTGAAAACAATTATGTTTTTTACAGTAATGCCGCATCTTTAAACAAAATATACAAATATATATTAGAATGTGAATTTGAAAAAGTCGATTTATCAATAGAATCCTTCGATAAAGTTGCATTCTTTCCTGGTGCATTTGATCCTTTTAGCCTAAGTCATAGACAAATTGCAAAAGAAATTCGAAAACTCGGCTTTGAAGTATTCCTGGCCGTTGATGAATTTTCATGGTCCAAAAGAACAGAAGCTCATCAGTTTCGAAGAAATATAATCAACATGACAGTATCTAAAGAGGATGGTATTTACATTTTCCCAACAGACATGCCGATAAATATAAGCAATAAAAATGATCTAGAACTATTAAAAAATATCTTTACTACAAAGGAAGTTTATTTGGCAGTAGGCACAGATGTAATACTAAACGCTTCAGCTTACAAAGTAAATGAGGAAATTCTGAATTTTTCTCATCTTGTATTCGATCGCAGAACTTCTGCACTGCCTTCATTTGAAGAAAATAAACTAAAAGATGCCTTAAAAAAAATAAAGGGAAATGTAATTGAATTGTCGCTTCCTACTCAATATGAGGATATTAGCTCGACAAAAATAAGGGATTACATAGATCAAAATCGTGATATATCAAAGCTTATAGATCCTATGGCGGCTGAGTATATAAGGAATTTTAAGTTATATATAAGAGAGCCTCTCTATAAATCATTAATAGAGACTAAAAAGATAAATGTAAGTATTTATAGAGATTTAAATGATGAGCTTGTAGATTTTTTAATCAATAGCTTTGGATCATATATCAACGAGGATAATCTAATAAAAGTTAGAGATAAACTCAGTTATAGGATTGTTCTTCTGACTGAATCTAACACTTCTGAACCACTTGCTTTTTCAATATTTTACTGGGTAAGGCATTCGAGACTTTTCGAAGAATTTAAAGACCAGAATATTACAGAATATATAAGAAAAAATTCAAATGGAAGAACAGCGGTTATCTCATGCCTTTTTTCAAAAAATTTTGATGAAACTTATATGGAAATGGTTTTAAATGAATCATTATCTATCGCAATAAACAGAGACTACAATAATTGTATATATTACAATAGCATAATAAATGGAAACAATGAGTTAGCTCAAAAGTGTATTGAGCTTCAAGGATTTTTAAGAACAGATTTTGCAATCGATAATAGCCCTATTTATCTAGTAGATATGAATAACCCTATCAGCCTTAATTTAGACTTGGAAAATATGCTAAAATCACCATATAGCTCTGAACCAAAAATTTTAAAAGCAATCAGCTTGACAAGAAATAGGCTAAAAAAAGCCGTAGCGGATTTATATCCAGGCAATTTAGTGATAACTTTTTCAAAAGATATGATATATTCAAAACTCATTCAAAAAGTTTGTGATGAAAATAATGTCTCGACAGTAGATTCCAATAAGACCAAGCTTGGCAAAAAAATGTGTGTCCCTTTCGGAATTATATTAAACAAAACTCTAGTGCCAAATACTGTTACTAAAACTCTTCACACCGAAAAACAGTTTTCAAAAGATGTGGAAAGCTTTACAATAAGAAATTTTCCAAACTATTTGTCTCTAAAAGAGCAGTGTAAAGTAATTAAATCATACAGTAGACCTGTAATTTTAGTGGATGACATATTACATAATGGATACAGATTGCAAATAGTGGCTCCTCATCTACTAGAACAAGACGTAAAAATATCTAAATTATTAGTTGGCATTCTGTCAGGTAGGGGTAAAGAAACGGCTCAACTGATGAATTTAGATGTCGATAGCGCTTATTTTATACCCAATCTAAAATTATGGTTAAATGAAAGTGCCCAATACCCGTTCTTAGGTGGAGATATGATAGAAGGAGAGCAATCGGATAGTAATTTATTAACCAGCGTCAATCTTTTGCTGCCTTATGTATATCCTAAATATATTAAAGACTCCTTAAATCAAAAGGTATTTGAATTATCAAAAATATGTTTAGAAAACACTCTATTGATATTTAATGAAATTGAAAAAGTATATCAAGAAATAAACGAAAAAAATCTCAACATAAATACATTGGGTGAAGTACTATTTACACCTAGAATACCAGATATAGACCAAAATCATTATGCAAAGAATTTCATGAAACCATCAGATTTTATCAAAAAAGACCTAGTCTATTTAAAAAGACTTGAATCACCATAAAGTTAAGAGGAGGGTATAAATGCATTATTATAAATTTAATGATAATAAACTTTTTTCAACAATCGAATATGAGGAGCTTGAACAAGTAGAAGAGAAAACATTCTTTGATTCTGTTGATGAAACAGTTTATTATCTTAATCCTAAAAATCCATTAAATTCAAGAAGGGCATTTTGTTTGAATGATGTATCACAGTTGTTTTCTAAAGATGAATCTGTCAATTTGCTTTACAAAAATGATTTTGTTGATTATTCTATTAGTCCACTTATTGAAAAACTAATAGCAGAAAGAAAAATAAAATCAATTAACACAAATTATCCTACATGGAAAGATGAATTGAAAAAACTTCCTAATAAATGGAGAATAAATGTCATGGCATTAGGAGATGTAGGAAGCACTTTGCTTGTAGGTTTAGTATTGTTAGGAGAAGACATTGAAATTGGTATTTACGATAGAAATGAAAACAAATTAATGAGATGGGAAAGGGAATTAAAACAGATTAGAGTTCCTTTTGATGTAGATCGTTTCCCAAAAATTAAAGTTCTTAATGAAGATGAGTTGTTTGAATGCGACATGTTTGTATTCTGTGCATCTAAAGGTATTCCTAAAATCGGTGAAAAGTTAAGCGATTATAGGATGGTTCAATTCGAAGAAAATAGCAAAATAGTTTCTGAGTATGCTATAAAGGCAAGAAATGAAAAATTTAAAGGAATATTTGCAGTTGTTAGCGATCCCGTAGAGCTATTATGCAAGGCTGCATTTTTGTCGAGCAATAAAGATGCTAATGGTAAATTTGATTTTTATGGTCTAGCTTCTAATCAAATCATTGGCTATGGTTTAGGTGTCATGAATGCACGAGCAGTGTACTACGCAGAAAAAGATCCTGCACTTCTACATTATAAAAATGAGGGTAGAGTTTTTGGCCCTCATGGTAGTGGATTAGTTGTTGCTGACAGCATCATTAATTATGACGATGATAAATCAAAGCTGTTAACACAAAAATGTGTCAATGCAAATATAGAGGTTCGAGAATTAGGCTTTAAACCCTATGTAGCCCCAAGCTTATCATCTGGAGCTTTGTCAATACTCGCAACAATAAGAGGTGACTTTTTTTATGGTTCAACTTTGATGAAAGATGCTTTTTTTGGAAGTAAAATGAGGCTAACTAATTCCGGAATCGAAATTGAACAGAACAATTTAGATTATAAACTGAGACAAAGAATTGAAATATCTTTTAATGAACTAAGGAGCATTATATGAAAGAAAATATATTAATAATACCATCGAATCCAAGTGAAATGCTATGTAGAATGATAGAATCAGCAGTAGAAGATAATAATATGCTTCGAATTTACGATATAACTGATGATTGCGATTTAAGCAATAAAAATATACTATTGGCAATAGAATTAAATTCTATCGGTACAAATAATAATTTAAATTTAATACTAGATAAATTAACTCAAAAGGGGTTAGATTCTTTAATGAATTCTAAAGCTAGTATACTAATTCATAGTAATTACAATAATTTTACAAAGACATATGCACAACAAGTAATATACTTGATGAACAGATTGGGTTGCAGGTTCCCTGGAAGGCCAATAGTTGAAGCCAATGAAAACTTAGACAATTTTATTGCTATGCAAAAAATATTCAATCTCCCTCTAGAAGAAATACTCCTCATGAAATCTCAAGAACTAGGAAGAAAACTTTTTTCCGAACAAGAATTTTATCGGAATAAAAATGTTGTCGCAATTCATTCTTCAAATAAGGAAACATCAAATACGCTTATGCTTTGGGAAATGGTTAAGAATAATTTAGGAGATTTATATGTAAAAGATATAAACTTAGGAAATGGGAAAATAACAGACTGTAGAGGTTGCGGATATAAAACTTGTAAATATTTTGGCAAACAATCAAAATGTTATTATGGTGGAATTATAGTAGAAGAAGTATACCCTTCAATATTAGATTCTTCTACTATAGTATTTTTATGCCCAAACTATAATGATATGCTCACCGCAAACATTGTTGCTACAATAAATAGGTTAACTGCCTTATTTAGAAAAACTAAATTCTATGATAAAAGAGTTTTTGGAGTTGTTGTTTCAGGTTATTCTGGGTCTGATGCTCTTTCTAAACAATTGATAAGCAGCCTAAATATAAATAAGACTTTTGAGTTGCCTCCGTATTTCTCATTAGAAGTGACAGCAAATGACCCAGGATACATCAATAAAATTCCCAATATACAAACGATCGCTAAAAATTTTGCAGACAATATTAAAAAAGATCTCTATCTATCTTAATGCTATATATTTCCAGTTATTCGTCCTAAATCTCAACGTAATAACTAACCATCTAGTAAATTGGTCTATGAACACAGCTATCCATGCTCCAACTAGTCCTATCTTTAGTACCAAAACTAAATAATATGCAATTATAATTCTTACGCCTAATACCCCTACAAAAGTGGATATCAACGTCCAAACGGTATCCCCTGCTCCTCTTAGCCCACCTGAAAGGATTAGTTGTGAACATTGAAATGGCATAGTAAAAGCCATTAGTTTCAATATTTTAGCAGCTTCCTTTAATACAGCTGGATCATCTGAATAAAGCATTGCTACATATTTGCCAAAAAAGAAAAACATTATCATCATAAATATTGATATTACTACTCCGATTTTTTGGCATTCTTTTATGTATGCTTCTGCCTCATCTTGTTCATCTGACCCTAAACTTCTGCCAGTAAGAGTCGAGGCAGCTATGCCAAAAGCTTGACCCGGAGTAAAAGATAAATTCAAAATATTTAAGCATATTTGATGAGTAGCATATGCTACAGTGCCTAAAGAAGCAACTATTTTTACAAATAACAGAACCCCTAGTCTGAAAGCAATTTGTTCTAATGATGCTGGAAGTCCAATTTTGATTAAATTGTATATGACATCCTTATCAAAATGAAATTTGTCTTTAATGTTTAGCTTTATTACGCTATGACTTTTTCTAAGGTGATTTATAACGAAAATTAACGCGACAAATTGAGAAAAAGTTGTTGATATACCTGCTCCATTAATGCCTAATGGCTTTATCCCAAACAAACCATATATTAAAATTGCATTCCCAACTACATTTAATAAATTTACTTTTATATTTATATTCATAGGAGTTTTAGTATCGCCTGCGCCTCTTAGAGCTGCAAATATTGAAAAATTAAAGCTTTGAAAAGCAAATCCTAAAGTAGCTATCTTGAAATAATCTTTTCCGATTGCAATTGCATCTACTTTTGCTCCAAAAAAGTGCATCAACTCCTCTGTAAATCCTAATCCAAGAATTAATATAGGTACTACCAATAAGACTTGAGTTAATATTATGATATGCTTCACAACAGATTCAATTTTATCTTCTCTTTTCCCTCCAATGTATCTGGCAACCATAGCAGTAGCGCCAACATTTAGTGCTTGCACTAGTGAAAGTCCAATAAAAATCAATTGATTTGTTATACCTACTGCTGCAATAGATGCAGTTGATATTTCATGCCCACCAAAATGTCCCAACATCATCATGTCTACCATGCCAAATAAAGTACCTAATAGTAATTCAACAAAAACTGGTGTCGCTATCTTCAAAATCTCATTTCTCTTATTTTCTTTTATAATACTTTCATTCAAACTGCTTCGCCTCACTTAATATGTAATTAGACACACTAAACATTATAGCACTATATTTTTCAAAAAACAACAATGGAGAGCATTAACGCTCTCCATTGTTATGATCTTAATTAATTGACAGATTCCATTCTGTGTAAAATTACTTTTTCTATCAGATTTAATTTTTCATTTGCCTCTTCTTTAGTCTCTGCTATAGTGTAGATATATAATTTAATCTTTGGTTCAGTCCCTGATGGCCTAATCGCGTACCATGATCCATCGTCCAAGAAAAATCTCAATACATTTGACTTCCCTGCATCGGTTTCATCTCTTAAATAGTCGATTGTGTCTTTAAGCATCATCTCACCTATTGACATGATAGGTTGATGTCTTATATCATCCATCATCCTTTTAATTCTATATTGCCCCTCAATTCCTTCCAAAACAATTGATATCTGCTTCTCTGCATAATAGCCATATTCATGGTACATATTCTCAAGTACGTCCAACAATGACATGCCTTTGTTCTTATAGTATCCAGCCATCTCGGCTACAAGCATTGAAGAAACAATGGCATCTTTATCTCTTACTAAATCTTGATAAACATAGCCGATACTTTCCTCATATCCAAACAAAAATTTGTACTCACCTGTAATGTCCCACTCATTGGCTTTAGCGCATATATTCTTAAATCCTGTCAAAGTTTCAAATGTTGCTACTCCATATTTACTTGCAACCGCTTTTCCCAAATCTCCAGTAACTATGCTTTTAACAATTGCTGCATTTGATGGCAAATCATTTTTGGCATGTCTTTGAGTTACAATGTAATTTACCAACAAAGCTCCCGTCTGATTCCCATTTAAGTAGGTATAATCACCTTTATCGTTCATCACCGCAATAGCAACTCTATCGCAGTCAGGGTCAGTAGCTAATAGTAAATCGGCTTTTTCTTTAAGCCCAAGGTCTCTTGCGTATTTAAATGCTTTAGTATCCTCTGGATTAGGATACCCTACAGTCGCAAAAGTAGGATCAGGGTTCTCTTGTTCTGGAACAATTATAATGTTGTTAAAGCCTCTCTCTTTTAAAACTCTTCTAACAGGTTTGTTCCCAGTTCCATTTAGTGGAGTATAGACAATTTTTATGTCTTTATCAACATTTTCATCGTTTATGGTCATGTTTAATATTTCTCTAGTATATTGATCGTCTATCTCTTTACCTAGAATTTGAATTAAGCCTTTATTTTTTGCTTCTTCAAAATCTATCATTTTTACATTTTTATAATGACCAATTTTTGAAATTTCAGAAAGAATTTCATCTGCTATTTCATCTAGTATTTGAGAACCTTCTTCCCAATATACTTTATAACCATTATAATCTTTTGGATTATGGCTTGCAGTTATAACTATACCTGAAATTGTGCCAAGCTTTCTAATTGTGTAAGATAACATTGGTGTTGGTCTTATATCATCAAATAAATATACCTTAATCCCATTAGCTGCTAACACTCTAGCTGCAATTTCAGCAAATTTGTCCGAATACATTCGGACGTCATAAGCTATTGCGACTCCTCTTTTTTTAGCCTCTTCGCCTCTTTTAAGAATTGTACTAGCTAATCCTTGTGTAGCAAGAGATACGGTATATACATTCATCCTATTTGTACCTGCACCAAGTTTTCCTCTTAACCCAGCTGTCCCAAATTCAAGATCCTTAAAAAACCTATCCTCAATTTCTTTCTCGTCTGTTAAATTCATTAACTCTGACTTTGTTTGCTCATCAAAATAAGGATCTTCAATCCACATTTTATACTTCTCCATGTAGTCCATTCTTTTCCCTCCATTAATTGTTGTCTGTTGTTTCAAGAAAACTATAGCAAAGATAAGCTAATTAGTCTATATGTTTTTTATACAATTCGCTATATCTTAATGCATTTTTCTTTATTGAAATTATCTCATCTTCTGTAACATTCCTGACTATCTTACCAGGAATCCCAATTACCATTGAATTGTCTGGTATAGTCTTCCCTTCAGTGACTATCGTTCCTGCTCCAATTATACAATTATTTCCTATTACGGCTCTGTTGAGTACGATCGCTCCCATGCCAATTAATGTGTTGTTGCCAATAGTACAACCATGAATTATAGCATTATGTCCTATAACGCAATAATCACCAATTTTAGTAGGAATATTTGTTTCAGTATGAACTACTGCATTATCCTGAACATTGGTATATTCTCCAATCTCAATATTTTCTATATCTCCTCGAACAACTGCACCATACCATATGCTACTATTTTTACCTATTACTACATCACCTATTACATCAGCGCTCTCTGCAACAAATGCTGATGAATGAATTTTTGCCTTTCGTTCTTTTAAGTCTTTTATCATTCCAACCTCCGCATTACTCCATATTTTTAGCTCTTTCTAATCTTTCCAATTCTATGCCCCAATCGTTGTAACCCTCAACTAAAATTTTATAATAGTTATCAGGTGGTGCCTGTAAACTCTTTTCTACCATTGTATAAGCTAATGCCTCATACTTGTTTCCAAGTTCGTCTTCAAGCTCCACTACTATTCTATCGTATAAATCTGGATAACCCTCTAAAACATCAAGCTTCTCTAATTCTTGCTTTGATATTAGATACAAGCCCCCAACTACATCATCGCCCTCAGAAGGTATTATGTCCGCTAATTCATTGAATGTCAATTTATAATTTTTAAGTACTACTTTTTTAAGTGGCAATGCATTTGGACAACGACTAGCCATGTATTTTTTACTTAAATTGCTTGCATATGCAAAGTATAACATAAAAAACACCTCCTAATTTACTATTTCTATTTTACCCATTGTAACTTGATTTACACATCTAAATCACTTTTCCGTTCTTCTAAAATTATATAATTTCACAGACAATGCAAAGAAAATGCAAGCAGTTACCACTAGAATTATTATATGCTGGGAAAAACTCATATTTCTCTCTCTAAAATTATATATAAGCCCCATTTCAAACTTAAAATTATATATGTATTCCTTTGCCGCTAACTTAAATGTTATCTCGATTGGTTTTTCCATAAATATATTTCTAAAAAGCACTGCCGAATGGGACAATGGAAATATCTTTATTAGCGTCTGTATTGTTTGAGGCAAGACTCCTATAGGGACATAAATGCCAGTTAAAAATCCAGCTAACGTGCCAACTATAGTACTCATGGCAGCAAAAGCATTCATACTACTAAAAAAATTGATAAAAAACAGCATCATTGAACTTGATGTTAATACCGTTAGTAGCATAAGCCCAAAAGCGAATATTATATCTTTAGACCCTAAAAAATTACCTCCATTTAAAACAATATATATTTCGCCTAATAGCAATGTAATAGTGGACATAATCAGAGCAATAAATGCAGAACTTAAAAAATAGCTTAGCATCAAGGTTCTTGAAGTAAGTGGCGATGAAGCAAAATCCTTAATAATCTTATTATGTTTATCTTCGACCATTATCGCCAATGAGCCTAATGATGTAGTCATTGGTGTTACAACTAATAATCCTCCAATTATCCAGCTATCGATTAAAAATCTAGTTCCCTCATAATCGCCCATTGAAGAACTAATGTTTTCACCTAAAAAAAGTCCATACAGGCCAATTATAATTAATACTGAAAGAAGTGAATAAAAAACTTGCACTCTGTCTCGAAAAAACAATTTCATATTTCTTATAAGCAATGCTTTCAATCTCTTATCTCCTTTCCTGTAATAGATATAAACACATCATCCATTGTCCCTTTTATCACTTCAAAGCTCATTATAAAATCTTTATTTGCTTCCAATATAGGTATTGACTCTTTTGAATTATTTAGCTCTACAACTATTTCATCGTTCTTTGTTGAATATTTATAATTATTTATTTTTAAATAATCTAAAATTTTACTTATGTCTTTTGCCCACATTATCAATTTATCTGAGGTGTATTTTGATTTTAAATCTTGCGGAGTACCAGATGCGACTATTTTGCCGTCATCAATTATTACTATATAATCAGCATTACTAGCTTCCTCCATATAGTGGGTCGTCATAAACACTGTAGTGTTCGCTTTCTCTTGTATATCTCTTATTGTATGCCAAATAGATTGTCTGGTCTGAGGGTCTAAGCCAACTGTTGGTTCATCTAAAAAAAGTATTCTAGGTATGTTTAAAAGCGCCCTAGCAATATCACACCTTCTTTTTTGACCCCCCGAAAGTTTTCCATATCTCCTATTTAATAAATCATTGATGCCACATTTTTGACTTACATCTTTTATGACATCATCTAATTTATTTTTCTCTATATCGTAAAAACTTCCTCTTACATACAAGTTTTCTCTTACTGTAAGTAAATTATCTAATAAGCTATCTTGAAATACTACGCCAATGCAATTTCTTATAGACTGATCTTCTTTACCTAACTCATAACCATTAATCAATACTTCACCACTATCTTTTTGCCTTAAAGTACTCAATATGTCTATTGTAGTGCTTTTACCAGCACCATTTGGCCCTAAAAAAGCAAATAGTTTTCCCTCTTCCACAAAGAAATTGATTCCATTAACTGCTTTAATTTCACCAAACGATTTAAATAAATCCTTGACTTCAATTATTTTTTCCATTTTTTCACCTCTTTTATATTATTTTTTAAATGATTATGTTATAATCTGAATAAATGGCAAAGGAGAGTATGATTTTAGTCGATGACTATATCACACATGAATAATATGAATAATTTTCTTTTAAAATTAATTGCTTTAACAACAATGATAATAGATCATTATGGTGCTATTTTCGAACCTGATGTAATACTTTTTAGAATTATTGGAAGAATTGCCTTTCCAATATATTGTTTTTTATTGGTTCAAGGTTTTCTGCACACTTCTAACATTAAAAAATATGCAGAGAGATTGTTTATTTTTGCAATTATATCCGAATTGCCTTTTGATTATGCATTTTATGGTCAAATAAATTATTTTCATCAAAATATTTTCTTTACACTTTTTATAGGCTTAATGACAATTTATTTTATCAATAAATACTCATTAGGTAAGAATTATTTAGTTCCTATAATCATAATAATTTCTTTTATGATTTCATCACTTATGTACGTTGACTATAATTTTATCGGCATCATATATATATTGGCATTCTATTTTACTAAGAACTTAAATAAGCCAAAAAATCTAATCCTGACAGGAATTATATTATTTGCAACTAATTATATAACTGGAATGTATCTTCAAAATTATGCTCTTTTAAGTCTCATCCCTTTATATTTCTACAATAACAAACTAGGCTTAAAGAACAAAAAGATGCAGTTGCTATTCTATATAGCCTATCCTCTGCATCTCTTTATATTTGCTTTGATTAAATTTTACTACTGAACAATATAGTCGATTTCTTGATTCTCACTTTGATTGTTTTCTATCGTTACTGTCATACTGATTGGCAATGCAACTATTATTTCATATTCGCTCTTTATAAAACCCATATCATTGTGAATACCAAGAGGCACTATTTCTTCAGGTAATCTTTGTAGTCTAACTGCTCCATCTTTAATTTCTAGATATCCAGTATATTTTTCTCCCTTTACTTCAAATTCAAACGGCACAACTTCGTCTTTATTGTCATCAATTTCATGCTTGAAAATAACTTCATCTTTGATCTTAACTACTGCTACTTTCTGATTTAAGTTGTCTGAAATTACAGGAATATAAGCTATCCATGACAAAGATAAAACTACTATCAATATAATTATAATTTTATCTCCAAGTTTTAAAATCTTATTAATATCTTTCATTTTATCAACCTCTGATTATCTAGTACTTATATGTAAAGTATAACATAAAAAAAATTTATCGACTACTTGCTTTCTATAAAGTTAATCCCACTTTCTTATAATAAATATCAGCCAATTTTCACGGCTGATATTTGCATTGTTGAAATTATATGTCAATTTTTGAAATGGATTCCCTTAATAGTAATTCATTTCTTGTAGTCTTCTCAATTATTCAATAATTGTGGTACTTAATCCGCCCTTTAATCGTTTGAGTTTCTTATCTTTGCTTTCTTCGTTTTGATGAGCATATTCCCAATGAATAAACCCTTGTTCTTTACATCTATCATAGTCAAATAAAATTTCTTTGACTTCTTTTGATAGAATAAACAGCGTTATTATGTTTGGTAAAGCCATCAATCCTGTAAATAAATCTACTAATTGCCATATATAAGTCGGATTGGCAAATGTTCCAACCGATAATGATAAAACAGAAATTATTTTAAACATTGTCAATGTTGATTTTTTAGAGCTGAATAAATACTTGATATTAGCTTCAGCAAAAAAATACCAGCCTACAATTGTAGTTAATGAGAAAAAAGATAGACATATAGCTAGAAACATTGCACCAAAATTACCATATACAGAACTAAAACCATTTTGTGTCATAATAGTAGCACTTTCAGCCATCTTTGAAACACTTATTAAAGCATTGTAAGAACCTGAAGTGATATTGACCATTACTGTCGATAAACAGATTAAGAACGTTGAAATAAATACTCCTATCATAGCTACAAATCCTTGTTCTGCTGGATGAGAAGTATCTGCTACCGCATGTGAATGTGGTGTTGAACCAAGTCCTGCTTCATTAGAAAACAAACCTCTTGCTAAACCAAATCTAATAGTCTGTTGTATTGTGATCCCTAACGCTCCTCCTCCAATTGCTTTTGGAGAAAATGCTCCAATAAATATGCTCTTTATAGCTGGTATTAAATTGCTTATATTAAATGCAATTATTGCAAAGCTTCCTAAAATATACATCATCGCCATGATAGGAACAACTTTTTCCGAGAATTTTGCAATGCTGCCCATTCCACCAATTAATATTTTAAAAACTATTAAAGCCAATAGGATTGTTATGAATATTACTGGAACACCAAATGCACTATTTACAGCTCCTGCAATTGAATTGGATTGAACCATTACTCCTACAACGCCAAGCCCTACGGAAGCTGTTATAGCAAAAAACTTTGCTAAGCCTTTAGACTTCAGTCCATTTTTCATATAATATGCCGGCCCACCAACTAACTCTCCATCCTTCTCTTCACGGTACTTTTGTGCCAATACCGCTTCACTAAATATGGTCGCCATTCCAAAGAAAGCAGCTAATAACATCCAGAAGGCTGCACCTGGACCTCCTGATGCAATTGCGGTAGCAACTCCCACTATATTACCTGTCCCTACTTGTGCTGCAACAGCAGTTGATAATGCTTGAAATGGAGACATCTTTCCATCTTCTGGTTTTTCATTTTTAATTATTCCGCTAATCATTTTTTTAAGTGCAGGGAATACTCTTGAGAATTGTGGGAATTTCAATTTTATTGTCATAAAGATTCCAATCCCCATCAATCCAAATATTAGTATATAATCCCAGAGCACTTTGCTAGCCATGTTAACGATTTCCATTAGTTGTTCCAAAACCAACACCTCCATAATTTAAACAACTTTATTAGAGTATAAGTTGTTGGTTTCAGAAAGTAACAAAATACTACAAATAAATTCAAAAAAGTTTCTGAATATTTTTACTCATTTATTCACTAACAACATATAAGCAAAGAGCTTCCATAAATTTCTTTAGATTAACTTTACCTCTTTTAGAGCTTTTTCTTCTCAAATAGTCCATTTCAATTTTTACCTGTTCAAAGCTATATAGACTATTAGAATATTCTAAAAATACTTCATTCAAATTATCTTCTATACCTAAATTAGCTATATTTATCAATCCTGCATTTACTGCTCTCCTAATCCTTTGCTCAACTGTCTTTGTATTAGTGTCATAATCACTGAATAATTCTTTCAGAGTATAGTCTTTCATGTATCGCTTGCTTTCGATCAATAGCATTACTATGTTGACGATATCTCTACTCCCATTTTCTCCTAAAATGCCTATTTTTTGTAAAATTGATATTATTTTCTCTTCATATTTTTTTTCATCAGACCTATTAACAGTTTCATTAGCACCAAATAATTTTTGAATTTCATTCAGTTTATTTTGCATATCTAATTTTTCCTTTACTTTTTTTACAACATTTTCAACTTCAATTGCATTGACTGGTTTTTGAACGAAAAATTCTATTCCACTTTCATATGCTTTTGCTATCATGTCTTTAGAACTTACTTGAGACAACATTATAAATATAGGCTTATCTTTTATATTCTGAAAATCTTTCACTATGTTTATTCCATCTTTATTAGGCATGAGTAAATCAATTAAAACATCGTCATTGCTACTAATAAAACCCTCTTCTTGCGCTCTATTTCAATCATCCCCTTTATTTAATTATATTTTATCATAAAAATAAAGACCGCAATAATTACTTGCGGTCTTTATTAGTCATAAATATAAATTTATTATTCTCTAAAATCACCATAAATTTTATAAGTCTATCGTATAGAGGTTCGGCTTTATCTCCAAATTTTTCTCTTACTAGTTCAGCAATTTGGTATACATTCCTCTCTCCATCAATACTCATCCAAATAAATGAGCCAAATTCATCTAAATCGATTTTAAATGATTCTGGAGTAATCATTATCTTTCTTACTATTCTCTCGAAGCGAGAATCTCTAGGAACAATTAATTGTAGTGAACCGTCTTCTTTATGATTAGTGCTTATTTTAGAAGACTTTCTAGGAATATAGTCCAAATAATTTTCATTAGTTTTACTCTTATTTCTCATAGTTGCACATCAATTAACTTTCCTTTTTAGCATAGAATGATTTTCTAATTAGTAAGAAAGCTAAACCGCCGAATAATATCAATGAACCCCATTGTCCAAGAACATTGTTTCCTACAGCTATTGCTTCTCCTACGCTCTTCCCACCTGCAAGAGGTATTATTGCCAATACTGCCAAAAGTATCCCAATAACACCCTCGCCAGCGATTAAGCCTGATGAGAATAATATTCCAGATTCCACTTTATTGTCTAATTCTTTATCTTCTTTATGTCTCTTTTCTAACAATCCTCTTATGATACCACCTAACATAATAGGTGTGCTTAAATGAATTGGCAAGTATAAACCAACTGCAAACGGAAGAATTTGAATGCCTAAAAGTTCAACAACTATACCTATTCCAACTCCTATAAATACCAATGGCCAAGGAAGCTGTCCTCCCATTACTCCTTCAACAACCATTTTCATCATAGTTGCTTGAGGTGCTGGCAATTCGCTTGTTCCAAATCCCCATGCTTTATTTAGTAACAATAATATATATCCAATGACTAAAGCTGAAACTACTGCTCCAATTACTTCACCTATTTGTTGTTTCTTAGGTGTAGCGCCAACTAAAAATCCAGTTTTTAAATCCTGTGACATATCGCCTGCCATAGCAGCGATAATGCAGATTACAGAGCCAACAGAAATAGCGCCGATCATTCCAGCTTCTCCCACAAATCCAGTAGCTTTAAATATGATTGAAGTGATTAGAAGAGTAGCTATGGTCATCCCTGATACTGGATTATTGCTACTCCCAATTATTCCAACAAGTCTCGATGATACTGTTGCAAAGAAAAATCCAAATACTGCAATTACTATCGCTCCTGTGATTCCAACTGGAATAAAATCAGTAAGCCCTATGAGAACAACTATGACTATAATTCCAATTATTACTGTTCTTAAGGACATATCCTCATCTGTTCTAATAGTGGTTTGGTGTTCCCCTGATGTGCTTCTTAAGTTGCCTAAAGCGTCTTTAAATGTTCTTACTATTAAAGGCAATGACTTGATTAAACTTAAAATACCACCAAATGCAACAGCCCCTGCACCGATGTATCTGATGTAATTGTTCCATATGTCCCAATAACCAGCTTCGCCTAATACAAGTTCACTTAAAGGAGCCGTCGCTGGATAAATTATTTCAGGCACAAATTGTCCTAGATGTGCAATCAAAGGTATGATTACAAGCCACCCTAAAACTGCTCCAGCCAACATGAAAGCGGCTATCTGTGGTCCAACTATAAACCCAACGCCTAGTAAAGCTGGCAATGTGTCCATTCCTACAGCAGCGCCTCTATAACCTGGAATAGCCCATTCGATCTCTGATGGAAATAATTTTATTCCATCTGTTATGAATTTAAATAATGCCCCAATTCCTAAACCTTGGAATACTGTTTTAGCTTTACTCCCTCCAGTTTCTCCCGCAATAAGTACTTCTGCGCAAGCAGTTCCTTCTGGATAAGGTAAAACACCATGCTCATTGACTATAAGAGCTTTTCTTAAAGGAATCATAAATAAAACTCCTAACAAGCCTCCTACCAATGATATTGATGCAATCCTTAAAATTGATGGTGCTGTCATTCCCAATTCATCAGCCCATAAAAACAAAGCTGGCATGGTAAATATTGCACCTGCTGCTAAAGCTTCGCCTGCTGATCCAATCGTTTGAACCATGTTGTTTTCTAGGATTGAATCCCTTTTCATAATCCCTCTTATAATCCCCATTGATAATACCGCTGCTGGAATAGATGCACTAACTGTCATCCCAACACGTAACCCAATATAAGCATTGGCTGCTCCAAAAACAATACATAGAAAAATACCCAATAATACTGAAACAACCGAAAACTCTGACATTATTCTATCCGCAGGGATATAAGGTTTAAATTCTTCTTTCTTTTCCATCTCTCTTCTCCTTTCTTGATTGAATTTTCTTACAATACAATTTTATACCAATGAAGAATATTCGTCAACCCATTGCTTTACATGTTTATGTTATAATAAATCTAATATATAATTATTTCGAAGAAAGAAGATGATAAAATGTCTGATAAAATTCCTGAGAGTAGAAAAAATTTATACTACGCTGGCATGTTTCTAACAATCATCGGTTTGATCCTATTTTTAAGTAATTTTGTAATAGTATTCACTGGCAATATGTTTAATTTCATGCCAATGCTTTCCTTTGTAGGATTTATTTTGGTAGCTTTGGGACAAGTCATTAGAACAGTCGGTGCAAAGGGAGTAGCTGGGTCTGGTATTATTTTGGATCCTGAAAAAGCTAGGGAAGATATGAAACCTTATAGTAAAGCAATGGGTGGAGTAATTGATGATGTGTTGGAAAATGTCGATAAAAGTGAAACAAAGAAAGAAATCGTGAAAATAAAATGTAGAAACTGCGAAACATTAAATGATGAGGATGCTATTTATTGCAAATCATGCGGGGAAAAGTTATAAGGATAAATTTATCCTTATAACTTTTTAAAAAATTACAGAGACTCCAAATTAATAACACTTTTCTTCCAAAAACCTTTAGTGTAAATTAAAAATCCATAAAGACACACTATTAGATTGCTAAAGCTCATCGAAAACCATATCCCAGACGCTCCCCAATTAGTAAAATTTTTAAAAATGAGAATCATAGGCAGTCTAACGAACCAAAGCCTGCCAATCTCCATCGTCATAGAGTATTTAGTGTTTCCAGTACCTTGAAATAAACCTTGTAATACTGAAAAAATACCCATCAATGGCATCGACCACGATATATATTTCAAATAGTTTACTGATAATTCTATTACCGAAGGATCATCTTTTGATTGCATAAAAAAATTGATTATTTCTATGTCAAATGTCAATAAAACAAAGCACCCAATAAATCCTAGTATTGATGTTAACAACGTAGCTTTGCTAAATGATTCTTTAACTCTATTCTCTTGGTTAGCTCCTATATTTTGTCCAACTATTGCTGTTAAAGCAGAACCAAGTCCCATAGCTGGCTGTGATATAAGGGAAGTAATTCTATTTACCATTGCATAGGCAGCGATTGTAGCAGTCCCATATGACCCGATAAACATGTTTAATACAATAAATCCAATAGCAGCTCCAGATTGTCCAACCGATGTGGGCAATCCTACTTTTACAATGTTCTTGATAATGCCTATATTAAATCTAAACCCTTTGAAGCTTGGCAATATCAATGAGTTTCCTCTATAAAGGTGTATAAGTCCAGCTACAGCCAGTAGAATTCTGGACAAAAGTGTAGCATAAGCTGCTCCTGCAATCCCCAAGTCAAAAGTAAATATAAATATTGGATCTAAAATGGCATTGATAGTAGCTGATATAGCACTAAATATAGTGGGATATAAAGTATTCCCTTGCGAGTTCATTATAGAAGAATAATTAAAAAATACAAACATGAAGAGCATATCAAGAAAAGTTATTCTTAAATATATGATCCCATATTTTGCCAAATCTCCAGTTGCCCCCATCCATTTTACAATAAATGGTGTAAATATAATCCCAATTGTGCTAAATAATATAGCACTTAATACTGTCAATACGATTAGTTGGGTAGCATGTTCGTTTGCCTCTTTTATTTTATTAGCTCCAATAAATTGAGAAAGAATGGAAGTTCCTGCAATTGATAAACCTATACCTATCGAAATAAACAAAAAATTAACAGGCCAAACAAATGCAGTAGCCGCAAAATGAACAGAAGATATTTTGCTAACCCATATACCATCTACCAGATTGTAAATCGTCTGTATCAAGCTGTTAATCATTATTGGCACAGATAAGTATAAAAGCGCTTTATATATACTTCCATTAAGTATTAAATGAGTTTTGTCTTTTGAATTCATTTTACACCTCTTAAATATTTCGTGTACCTAATAAATATTATACTACACAATTTTATTTTGTATACAATTAATTAATCAATAATTATGAAATTTATGATAAAATAGGTAAAACAAAAGATATAATATAATTAGGAGAATTCATGAGACCTTTAAAAAAACTAACTTTAAATATTGTTTCAAAAGTAAATATTAATGTAAAAAAACACTACAAATCGTTTCGTCTTTTCCAAAGAGTTGTAAATCCGCCAATTGCACCTGTTTATAAAAAGCTAGATGACACCATTTATTATAATGGCAAAGAAATACCAGTAAGGATTTTCATGCCAGAAGACCAAATAGATAGTAAAGTGTTGTTGTTTTTTCACGGCGGCGGATGGGTAACTGGTGATATTGATTCATATACGAATCTTTGCTCAAGATTGGCAAATGAAACAAATAGGCGAGTTATATCAGTAGACTATAGGTTAGCTCCAGAATATCCTTTCCCGAGTGGATTAGAAGATTGTTACTACGTTACAAAATATCTCTTTGACCATTTACAACTATTATCCTGCAGTGAGGATGACATCATATTGATAGGCGATAGTGCCGGAGGAAACTTAGCTGCATGTGTTTCCCTGCTCCTGCGGGATAGAGGTGAAAATGTGCCAAAAAAACAAATTTTAATATATCCTGCAACTAACTACGACCATAGTGAAAATTCTCCTTATAAATCTGTGATTGAGTTTGGTGAAGACTATATCTTGACGTCAAAAAGAATACAAGATTACATGGAATTATATGTGCCAAATCCAAAAGACAGAGAAAGCCCTTATGTCGCACCAATTCTAGCTAAAGACTTATATAATCAACCAGAAACACTGATTATTACGGCAGAATATGACCCTCTTAGAGATGAGGGTGAAGCATACGGGAAAAAACTTGAATCTTATGGTAATATTGTCCACATATTTAGGGTGAAAGATGCCGTTCATGGCTATTTGAATTCTCCAATAGAAAATAATACCATAAAAGAAACTTACTCAATTATTAGAAGATTCGTAGATAATTTGCTCTAGGTGATTATATGAAAGAGAAAAAAAATGAAAATTTAAATTGGATAAAATTAGATAATGCTTCAAAAATTTTCCCTGCGACATACACAAATAGAGATACTAAAGTTTTTAGAATTTCTGTTGAATTGAATGATTATGTTGACAAGGAAATTCTTCAAGCATCTATAGATGGGGCTGTGGAATATTTTCCCATATTCAATTATGTGCTTAGAAGAGGAGTATTTTGGTACTACTTTGAGCACTCTAACCTCAAACCAAAAGTTGAGATAGAATCTATCCCATTATGTTATCCCTTATATGATAAAGAAAAGAAAAACTTGTTGTATAGAGTGTCCTATTTTAACAAAAGAATTAATCTAGAAGTCTTTCATGCTCTAACAGATGGAGCTGGAGTTGTATGGTTTATGGAAACTATCGTACATTTTTACCTTACTAAAAAATATAAAGATGATTTTAGTGGCAAGAACTTAAAGCTTCGCCATAAAGCCGCAATCAGTCAAATGATGGATGATAGCTTCGCAAAATACTATAGTAGAGAAAAAATATCTCAAGATGAAAATGTAAAGTTAAATAAAGCCTATCAAATAAAGGGAACTTTTACAGAAGAAAATATAACGAAATTAATTGAAGGTACAATGTCTACTCAAAAAATAATTAACTTATCCCACAAATACAATACTACGGTGACAATATTCTTGACTTCTTTATTGATATATTCAATATTAGAAGATATGCCATATAAATCTAAAAAATCGCCAATTGTCGTGTCTGTACCTATTAATTTAAGGCAGTACTTTAAATCCTATACTGCAAGAAATTTCTTTAGCACTATGAATATCAAATATTATCCTACTGGAGAAGATAGCATAGAAAAAATAGTAGACACTGTGAGTAATAGCTTTAAATCAGAGCTGACAAAAGAAAAATTGAATGCTCATCTAAATAAGTTGATATCTATAGAAAAAAATCCTTTGACTAGGATTGTGCCACTGCCAATCAAAGATTTAATATTGAAATTTGCTAATAGGATAACTGATAGAGGTATCACTTATTCGTTCTCAAACGTTGGAAAAATAGAACTGCCCAACGAATTCGACCCTTATATAAATAAATTCAGCATATGTGTCAGCGCAAGAAGACCTCAAATTGTAATGTGCTCATATAAAGATAGATTAGTAATTTGCTTTAGCTCTCCTTATAAGGAAACTGATATTCAAAGGACTTTTTTCACATTTTTAACTGAAAATGGAATTGAAGTAGAAATCACGTCCAATTTTTAATGGAGGAATACAATGAAATACTGTGAATACTGTAAAGTTTACATCCCCGATGATCGAGAAAACTGTCCATTATGTGAAAATAAATTGGAAAATATAGATGATGATCATGAACAGATATTCCCAAGAATACCGTCCATATATAAGCGAAATCTCGCATTAAAAATCATGAGTTTCATTAGCATAGCTTTAATTGTGCTGAGTTTTACGATATATTTTCTATTCCCCACAGATGTTAATTGGCCTCTTTTAGTTTTATTTGGGATACTTAGTGTTTGGTTGGACTTATTCTTTTTGATAAGAAAAAAAACACATTTGCCCAAAAAAATAATTTGGCAAGTTTTTATTATAACAGGTCTATGTATTCTTTGGGATATATATACAGGCTTCATAGGTTGGTCTATAGAATTTGTTTTCCCTATAATATGTATATTAGCTATGTTGGTTATGTATATTTTAGCATTGGTTTTAAAATTGAGTATAAATGACTATATAACCTATATATTAATAGACATTTTATTTGGCATAATACCGGTAATTTTTATCTCTTTAGATTTAGTAGATATTATTTACCCATCAATTATTTCTGTAACTATAAGCATTATTTCATTAGCTGCAATATTTATATTTGAGGGTAAAAACATCATCTATGAGCTAAATAAAAGAATGCATATATAGGGAGTGCTATCTTTTACACTCCCTCAAAATTAAAAGGCGGGATGAAACTCTCTTGCGCACTTTCACCTTCTTGAATAAAACCATTTTCTACACCAATAGATATTGCAAAATCTACTACTGAGTTGTATTCATCTTCTCTTAGCTTCCTATTTATCTCTGGAAAGGCATTTACATGTGATAATGGAGTATACTGGCTCATTATGCTTATGTATATATCATCTCCGAAAGTTTTGTGCAAATATTCAATGATTTTTTTAGAATCTTCTACAAATCCAGGTAACACTAAATGTCTGACTATAACTCCTTTAGTCATCATACCTTTTTCATTAAATTCAGGTTTGCCTACTTGCCTTACCATTTCTCCAATCGATTCCATCGCATAATCTTTATAGTTATATGCATTTGAATACTTCTTCGATAAATTTTCATCGTAATATTTAAAATCAGGCAAGTAAATATCAATAAATCCATTTAAATATTTTATAGAGTCCTTTTTTTCATATCCGCTTGTGTTATAGACAATTGGCATGTCTAATCCCTTTTCCTTAGCGATCTCCAACGCCATCATGATTTGTGGAATAAAATGAGTTGGTGTCACTAAATTTATATTTTGTGCTCCTTTATCTTTTAACTCAAAAAATATTTCAAGCAGCCTTTCGTTGACTATGCCCTTCCCGAATGATCCATTGGCTATAATATTATTCTGACAATAAACGCATCTTAAAGTACATCCCGTGAAAAAAACTGTTCCAGAACCCTCCTCACCAGATATGCATGGTTCTTCCCACATATGAAGACTTGCTCGAGCTAACCGCAAATCAGAAGTTTCTCCGCAATATCCAACTTCCCCTTCAATTCTATTAACATGACATTCTCTTGGACACAATGTACAATCTCTTAATAAATCCATGTAATTTCCCATTATATACCTCTTGTTACCTATATTCTTATTTAGCATCAACAATACCATTATATACTAATATAGGATATGTGGAATAAAAAATTTATTTCCTAGTAAAATGATATGTTTACAACGCTAAAGTATAGGTATATAATAGTTAATGATTTGATAATAATTATCATTATTAAAAAGCGAGGAGAATATGATGTTTGAAAATTTATTAACTATAAACAATTTAAAAGTTTCTGTTGGCGATGATGACAAAGAAATATTAAAAGGAATTGATTTAAAAATTAACAAGGGAGAAGTTCATGTAATCATGGGTCCAAATGGCGGCGGAAAGTCAACTCTTGCCTATACTTTAATGGGCCACCCAAAATATAGAATAAATGATGGAGATATAATTTTTGGTAGCACTAGAATAAATGACATGAAAACTCATTTAAGAGCAAAAATGGGGCTTTTTTTGTCGTTTCAGTATCCTGAAGAAATAGAAGGAGTGACAGTTGAAGAATTCTTAAGAACAGCAAAAACTGCTGTTTCTGGTGAACAACAAAAAATAATTCCATTCAAAAAACTTATTAATAAAAAGATGGAAGATTTAAGCATGAGCGAAGAGTATGCTTCTAGATATTTGAATGTAGGTTTTTCTGGGGGAGAAAAGAAGAAAAATGAAATATTACAAATGTCAATTTTAAACCCTAAGCTAGCGATATTGGATGAGACTGATTCTGGTTTAGATGTCGATGCTATCAAAATTGTTGCTGATGGTGTGAATAAAATAAAAAATGAAGAAAATGCATTCTTAATAATCACTCATTACAACAAATTATTGGAATACATTAAGCCTGATTTTGTCCACATACTTCTGAACGGACGAATAGTAAAGTCCGGAGGCATAGAATTGGCAAATGAAATTGATGAATATGGTTACGAAAAAATAAAAAATGAATTCGCAAGCTGATAGAGGTGTGAAAAATGGAAAAGAAAAAGACTAAAGTAAAAGATATAGATAGAAGAATTTATGACATAAAAAACGAGCTAAACTATAGCTTTAAGACTGATAGTGGACTTACAAGAGATATAATACTGGACATATCAAGAGAAAAGAATGAACCAGAATGGATGAGAGATTTTAGATTGAAGTCTTTAGAGATATATAGTCAAAAGCCATTTCCAAAATGGGGTGCTGATCTAAGCGATCTCGATATGGATAATATCGTAACTTATATAAAGCCGAACACTCAAATGAAAAATGATTGGAATGATGTTCCTGAAGATATAAAAAACACTTTTGAACTTTTGGGATTGCCACAAGCTGAAAGGGAGTCATTAGCAGGTGTAGGCGCTCAATACGACTCTGAAGTGGTTTATCATAATATAAGACAAGAACTAGTGGATATGGGCGTAATATATACTGATATGGAGACCGCTTTAAGAGATTACGAAGATATAGTCAAAGAATATTTCATGAAGCTAGTGCCTCCTACAGATCATAAATTTGCAGCACTGCATGGCGCTGTTTGGTCTGGTGGGTCATTTGTGTATGTCCCAGAAGGAGTTAAAGTTGATATTCCTCTTCAATCATACTTTCGATTAAACGCTCCTGGCGCAGGACAATTTGAGCATACCCTTATAATAGTTGAGAAAAATTCTTATTTGCATTTTATTGAAGGTTGCTCTGCACCTAAATACAAAGTAAATAATCTACATGCAGGTTGTGTAGAGTTATTCGTTAAAGAGAATGCTACGTTAAGATATAGTACAATAGAAAACTGGTCAAAAAATATGTACAATCTGAATACTAAAAGAGCAGTAGTAGACAAAAATGGAACTATTGAATGGGTGTCTGGCTCTTTCGGATCTAAAGTGTCAATGTTATACCCTATGAGCATTTTGAGGGGTGAAGGTGCAAGATCTGAATTTACTGGTGTAACTTTTGCTGCAAAAGGACAATATTTAGATACGGGAACGAAAGTCGTTCACGCAGCAAACAATACCACTTCAACAGTGAATTCTAAATCCATATCAAAAGATGGTGGCCATGCATTTTATAGAGGATTATTAAGAGTAAGTAAAAATGCGACAGGCTGCAAATCAACTGTTTCTTGTACTTCATTGATGCTAGATAATGAGTCCAAATCGGATACATTGCCTATTATTGAAATAGATAATGATAATATCGATATTGGACATGAAGCAAAGATTGGTAGAATTAGTGATGATGCTATCTTCTACTTGATGAGCAGAGGTATTTCTGAAGAAGAAGCCAAAGCTATGATTGTAAGAGGTTTTGTAGAACCTATCACAAAAGAACTGCCTTTAGAATATGCAGTTGAATTGAACAATTTGATTAATATTGAGCTCGAAGGTGCAATAGGTTAGGAGTTGATAAAATGATATGGAAAAGAATTGGACTTAAGGAATTAAATTTGCCAGAATTTAAAGAATATAAAAATGAATTTATACCAAATGTAAATGGAATGAATATGAAAATTGCAAAGACAAGCATTGGAAGAGTTTACACCAAATTAGACAGTTACAGAGGTCTTGGAGAAGATTTGGAACAAATACCTCAAAGTAATCATAATGCGGGTTTTGAACTAAAAGTAGACGATAATGCAACCATAAGCGAACCATTGCTAATTAATTACCATCTAGATATGAATAATCCTGTATTAATTGATAATAATCTAATTGAAGCAGGAAAAAACTCTATATTGACTTTAATATTTGATTATTCAAGCGACGACACGATCGATTTATTCCACGATGGCTTAACCAATATAACTGTTAATGAAAATGCGACCCTCAATATAATCAAAATACAAAGACTAAATAGCTTTAGCCATAATTTTGATACGAATATTTTGAACATAAAAGACAATGGAGTCATTAATTTGATAAATATTGAACTAGGCGCTAAAATAACTGCTGTTAACTATACTACCTATTTAAATGGTGAAAATAGTACAGCAGATCTAAATTCGATTTATTTAGGCGATGGCGAAAGAAAATTGGATTTAAATTATGCAATGATTCACAAAGGCATAAGAAGCGTAAGCAATATAGAATCAAAAGGAGCTTTAAAAGATAATTCAGTAAAAGTATTTAGAGGAAACCTTGAATTTTTGAAAGGAGCAAGACACTCAAAAGGTAGTGAATCTGAATACACCACTTTATTGAGTCCAAGTGTGAAAAGCGATTCTATCCCTGCTTTAATGTGTCATGAAGATGATGTAGATGGAAACCATGCAGTTAGTGTTGGTAGAATAGACGAAAATAAACTGTTTTATCTACAAAGTAGAGGTCTTGATGAATTAAGCGCAAAAAAATTAATAATTGAATCATCATTTAATCCAATAATAGACAAGATTCCGGATGAGAATTTAAAAAGAACTATTCTTCTAGAACTAGAGAGGAGAATATAAATGTCCCAAATAATTGATTCTAAAATTAGAGAAGACTTTCCAATTTTAGAGAAGAAAGTGAATGGTAGTCGATTGGTTTACTTGGATAATGCCGCAACTACACAAAAGCCTAAGTGCGTAGTAGATGCTATATCAGATTATTATTATAACCATAATGGAAATCCTCACAGAGGCGCTCATACATTAAGCATAGAAGCGACTTCTCTTTATGACAATGCAAAGAAAAAAGTACAGAATTTTATAAATGCAGATTCTGAAGATGAAATTGTATTTACTAAGAACTGCACTGAATCTTTGAATTTATTGGCATATAGTTTGTCGCAAAGCTTCAAAGAGGATGACGAGATTCTTTTGTGCATATCGGAACATCACAGCAACATACTTCCTTGGCAGAGAATTTCAAAAGAAAAGAACTTAATACTAAAATATATTTATGTAAATGAAGATGGTACAATCCCAGAAAGTGAATATGAAAAGATCAATAAAAATACAAAATTAATTTCAATTGCTCAAATGTCTAATGTTTTAGGCACTATATTCCCCGTTAAAAAGATTAGTCAAATAGCGCATGAGAAAGGCGCAATTGTAGTAATAGATGCCGCTCAAAGCATTCCCCATATGAAAGTAGATGTGAAAGATATAGATGCAGACTTTCTAGTTTTCTCCGCTCATAAAATGCTCGGGCCAATGGGCATCGGAGTGTTGTATGGCAAAAAACATCTGTTGGACAATATGCCTCCATTTCTATTAGGAGGAGATATGATTGAATACGTATATGAAAATGATGTAACATTTGCACAAGTTCCATATAAGTTTGAAGCCGGCACTCAAAATGTTGAAGGTGCTGTAGGCCTGAAAGCAGCTATTGATTATCTGGAGAAAATAGGTTTGCAAAATATTGAGGCACATGAAAAAATGCTAACTGAATATGCAGTAGAAGAGATGCTAAAAATTCCATATATAGAAATTTATGGACCTATGGATCTAGAAAAACGTGGGGGAATTATTTCTTTCAATGTCAAAGATATTCATCCACACGATGTCAGTACAATATTAGATAGTTATGGCGTCGCAAGCAGAGCAGGGCATCATTGTTGTCAGCCTCTAATGCGATATATGGGTATTAATTCAAGCGTAAGAATAAGCTTTTACCTTTACAACAATATAGAAGATATTGACATATTTATAGATAGTATTAAAAATGTAAGGAAGTGGTTAGGCTATGGATCTTAATCAAATATACACTCAGTTGATAATGGAGCATAACAAAAATACTCACAATAAGAGGGCTTTAATAAATCCAACATTAATAGAGCACGGTCATAATCCAAGCTGTGGAGATGACATAACGCTGAATCTGATTGAAAAAGATGGCATAATTGTAGATGCAAGTTTCACAGGCTCTGGTTGTGCAATCTCACAAGCCTCAACCTCTATAATGATAGATCTCATTAAAGGTAAAAAAGTTAGTGAGGCAATGGAATTAGCTGAGATATTCATAAAAATGATAAAAAAAGAAATTGATGATGATAGCGAACTAGAAAAATTAGAAGATGCAGTTGCCTTTGAAAATATATCGAACATGCCCGCAAGAGTTAAATGTGCAGTTCTACCATGGCATACTCTTGAAGAAGCATTAAAAAAATAGTCCAAATGGACTATTTTTTACTTCAATTCATCATAATCAAGAGGTACTTCAAAGCTTCTTAATTTAATATTTTTATCGATTAATAATTTAAATAATTCCTGCATAAATATTCCTCTGTTTTCATTTATGTCACAATTAGGGCTATCTTCAACTCCAATTATTCCAAAAACTTCATAGTCATGTGCAATATATTCTTCAATTTCTTTTATAACAGGCCTTAGCATATGTCTGCACATCTCTCTGTGAATTGGAGTGTCATAATCAAATTTGCTCATAGGTTTTCTTTCTAACCCAAAATGCCTTAGTTCAGGGCATGGCAATTGTATAATTCCAATCCCTTCTTCAATAAATCTTGAAGCTATTTTAAAAGCTCCCTTAGCTCTTGCCATTGGTTGTACTACACAGTTTTGATTTAATATGCAGTGACTTACTACAACTATTTTCTTGCCTCTTTCGTCGTTATCAAGCATTATATATTATCTCCTCTAATATATTCTTTCGGCAGTCTTTTAATCATATAACTCGCTAACAAACATGAAAGAATTTTATCTATTAAATTGCCAGCTATTCTAGGAATAAAAGCCGCAGTAAAAACCTCAGCACCTGATTGCTTTAAAATGCTAAAAATTATATCATTTCCTGAACCAGTTAAACCTCCATAAACATATACAGCAATTGGCGTTCCAATTAATGGAGCAACTATTGCCAGTATAATTCCAGTGATTATTGCCTGTTTTGTGCCAAATTTGTATTTCTTTGCTATGATTCCAACTATTAAACCAATTGCTGCATTCACTATAAAAAAAGGAATGTCCTTAGGGTTTCCAGACAATATAGGAGTTAAAATATTAGTAATTGCTCCAACGCTAGCTCCATACCAAGGTCCATACAATGCAGCTATGAAAATCGTACCTAAGGTATCTAAAAACAATAATGGTATTTGTAACCTTGAAACTAATGTGCCTAAAACAATGTTAATTGCTACTGCTAAGGCTGAAATTATTAATATTGAATTTTTATTCTTCATGCTATCCCTCTTTCTTGTAAGATATTTAAATTATAATCGTAGGATAGCGTTTAATAAAATAGATTTATTTAATAGTTCAACGTGATTGTATTGATATATTTTATAACCCTTTAATACTAAGTAATGAAGATTTCATTGCTGTTTTCCTCAAAAAATTATTGTACATAAAAGGTGATTTAATATGTTTTAGTGTCATTTTGAAGTTCATTTTCTTCATTTCTTTATTGTATATTTCATCGACATCATTTTCATTGCAGTTCTTTATGATATTAGCTAATATACTTGAACTATATAGTGCATAGCTGATACCCTCAGCAGAACTTGGACTAATTAAACCAGACGATTCTCCAATCAAAAATATATTTTTTCTGCCATAACAAATTTCACTATTTCGTATTGGCCTATTTATAAAAGTTCCTTTCGTACTTATTAAATTAGATAAATCAAAACCCTCATTTGATAATTTTATCTTCAGCAATTCAAACTTTTCTTTCGCACCATCTCTATTCAAAGCTGAACCAATTAATATTGTATCTTCTTTTGGTATGATCCAAGAATAAAAATCAGTGATACAATGATCAAATATTGCTAAATAATAAGGCAATATTGTATTTGATTTATATACCTCCTGTATAGAAAGGTATTGTTTTGGCCATTTATAAGCATCATATGCACTTTTCCTAACCGATGAATTCGATCCGTCAGCGCCAACTAATATCTTTGTCTCTACTTCCATTTCTTTATCTTGTGAGCGAAGCTTTACAGTTATACTATTAGATTCTTTTCTACAACCAGTAAAAACTGTATTGACCATTTTTTCAATGTCATCAGGTATCATATCAAACATCCATTTATCAAATTTAAATCTGTCAAAGTTCAAGTAAAACCTCTGATAATATTTTTTTATGTTATTATTTAAATCAATTGTCTTAACTGCAAATATCTGAGGATTTACTAATATGCTGTTTGGCAAAGATAAGTTTAACTTTGCAAACATTAGTTGAGCATCAGGAGCTAATAACCCCCCACATAATTTTTCATTTATTGAGGTATAGCTCATAAAATTTCTTCTATCCACTAGCAACACTTTCTTTTTTTTACTCAATAATCTTGCAAGATTAGAACCTGCAGGACCTGCTCCTATAATTATTATATCGTACATGATATCTCCCCTCTATTACATAATAAAGGAAAAAATATCGTTTTACAATATATTTTTATTGTTTTACTTAATAATTTCGTCTGAATATCCATATTAAAAAATCATTGTAATTATTATCAGACTTAAAATTGCGCCACTAATGATGTACTGTAAAATAAAAATGAAAAAACACCTAATTGATATCATCCTTTCAAGTAAATTAATAAATATTTACTGTGAAGTATTATATCTTTCAGGTGTTTAAATCATTCTATTTATTAAATTTTCATTTATTGATTCTCGTGAACTATTTCTCCGTCTACCACTGTCATATTTATTTTTATATCTTTTATTTTTTCAGTATCTATTTCAAATATATCATCATCAAGTACGACGAAATCGGCATAACAATTCTTCTCTAGTCTTCCTTTTAGGCTTTCTTCAAAACTTACATATGCTGACTCTAAAGTATACGCGTCTATTGCATCGTAAATGTCCATTCTTTCGCTTTCATTCCAAGATTCATCAGGATATCCATTTAAATCTTTTCTATTTACAGTGCAATACAAATTGTTAAATGGATTGAGGTCTTCAACAGGAGCATCTGTTCCGAGTGATAAATGTACACCTCTTTTAATCAATGTATTAAAAGCATAAGATGTCTTTGCCAATTCTTCGCCAATCCTATCCTCTACGATGTGAATATCATAGTTTAGAAATATAGGTTGTACTAATGCTAGGCAGTCTAAGTCTTTCATCTGCTTTAATATTTCTTCATCAGTTATTTGCAAGTGGACTATTCCATGCCTTTTATTGTTACCATTTTTAATTATTTTTTTGTAAGAACTTAAAACTTGTCTAATAGCACCATCGCCTATAGCATGTATGAGCATCTGTTTATTATTCATATCAATGTAATTTGTTATTTCATCAAGTTCATCATCGGTGTATATGTTAACGCCTCTACTACCTATTTCGTCTTTATATTCTTCTGTTAAATATGCTGTTCTTGCTCCAAGCGACCCATCTGCAAACAATTTTATAGGCCCAATTTTGTTGAAATTCGAATTGTATTTTTTTTCGTCGAAATTTTCCACAAAATAAGAAATAGCTGAAATATTTTCAAATGCACATTGGTGAGTAATTCTTGTATAAAGTTTCCCTTCTTTTTCTATCTCTTTATAAGCTAACAGTACATCTTCGTAATTGTCCCCATTGACATCGTTTGTTTGAACTGATGTCACGCCATTTTCTAACGCATGAGCAATTGCTAATTTAATATATTTTTTCCTTTGCTCGATCGTAGTGGTATTTAAAAATTTGTTGAAAAGCTTCATTGCATTTTCACAAAACACACCATTTGGAAATCCATCGTCTTCTCTGAGTATTTTCCCTCCCTCTACATCTAAGGTGTTTTCATCTATATTTAAGATTTCTAAAGCTTTTGAATTTGCTGCAAGAATATGTCCACAAATTCTTATGAACACTACAGGTATGTCTCTTGAGATTTGGTCTAGATCATGTCTATTTAGTAGTCTTTTTTCACCGATAAAATAATCTTGATTCCAGCCATATCCTAGCAATACATCATCAATTTTATTGTCTATTATATATTCCTTTGCATTTCTAATAACTTCATCAACGGATTTTACTCCATATAAATTTAGATTAGACAATCTATATCCTACATTTTCTAAATGTAGATGAGAATCATTAAAACCAGGGATCACTGTTTTTCCTTTTAAGTCAATCAAATCACAGCCATCTCTTAAAGATATTATATATTCGTTTGTTCCTATATCCTTTATAATCCCTTGATCAACTAACATAGCTTGAGCAAATTTATTTCTGTTTTGGTATATCTTCCCATTATGAAATATCTTCCTCATTGTTCCCTCCATATTTGTTAGATTATCCTTCTTTTAGATAGAATATTTATTCCGATTAATGCAAATGCTCCTCCTATCAATGCAGTAATAAGTTGAGGCGTACTCATACTTGCAGCTAGAGCATTCGCTACTTTATTTGGAAACTCTAGTCCAAATACATATATCAATTTTTTGGCTGAGAATGATAAAAATAAAAATTTTACAACAGAGCCTATTATAACTCCAATAATCCTTTGGATTTGTCCCTTCTCCATAAAAATGCTAAATATCAATACATAGATAGCATTTCCCACCATAATAAATGGAATGAAAGGAGCCAATGGAGCAGCTAATTGACCTACAAGATAAGCTAATACGGGAGTTAATACCCCTACGCCAACTCCAAACCATCTTCCGCAAATATAAGCAGTCAAAATAAGCACCATGTTGACAATTGGTCCAACAATGAATTGATTTATTTCTGGAATAGTTCGTCCAATGATTTGAAAAATAATTGCGATTGCAAGCAGTACTGAAGCTTGAACCAGTTTTTTAGTTTTACTTTCCATAATATCACCCCTTGTATAATATTTACCACAATTTAACAGTTTATATTAATTAATTTAACTTAACTATAAATATACCATAAAGAAGGAAAACTTAAAATAAAAGCTAGCATTTCTTTTACAAGAAAATACTAGCCTGAGAAAAAAAGTTTTCTACGCAAGGTATTGCTCTAAATATCTCTTGGAGATTATCAAACCTTTTAGTATTGAGGCATCGTCTCTTTCGAAAGCTTTATCTTCAATTTCTACGCATGAATATCCATCATAGCCTATATCCGATAATGCTGAAATAAACTTATTCCACATGCAATCCCCTAAACCCGGTATCTTAGGTGTCATGTATTCTAATGGATATGCTAAAACACCACATTTTTTTAATTTTTCTTTATTTATTTTGATATCTTTAAAGTGAATATGAAATATTCTTTCTTTGTACTTGTATATTGGCTCAATATAATCCATATTTTGCCATATGAAATGACTTGGATCATAATTAATCCCTAAATTCTCATTTGGCAATATTTCAAAAATTCTATCCCATATATCTGGTGAATTAAATAAATTTTGTCCACCAGGCCATTGGTCTTTGTCAAAAAGCATTGGACAATTTTCAATAGCTATCTTAACATTTTTTCTTTTTGCGTATTCTAATATGTTTGGCCAAACTTCTTGAACTTGCTTAAGATTGTCTTCAATGTTTAAAAACTGATTTCTGCCTATAAATGTCGTCACCATATTGACGTTTAATCTTGCACTTGCATCTATAACTTTATATAGGTGTTTGACATTTTTCTCTCTCATTTTTAAATCATTGCCTACAGTGTTTGGATAAAAAGCTAAAGATGATATTTCTACATCTTTATGAACACAATAATCCTTAATATAATTTGCCTTCTTATCATCGATGTTGTCTACATCTATATGGCTAACTCCTGCATATCTTCTTTCAGCTTCTCCTCTGGGCCAACAAGCCAACTCAACACATTGATAAGATAAGTTGTTTGCAATGTCAATTACTTCTTCAAAACTCTTATCAGCTAATATCGAACTTACAAATCCTATTTTCATAATATCCCTTCTTTCTATTCAATTCTTACAGTGGATCCAGTAATTGATGAATCTATACTTGCAAAAATTGCTTTCATGGAAGGAAGTATATGTTCAGCAGATAGTACTGAATCAGTATTGTTCTCTAAGCTATCAATAAATTCATCAATAACTCCGCTTTTAGTCTGATTGTCATTTGTTTGGATTGTTTCTAGATCGAAATCTATTTTTTCTCCATTTTTCAAAAACAATTTTATTGCATAATCTTTATCATCATAAATTTTCATTATTCCTTTAGTCCCATATATTACAGTACTATTGTCCTCAGGCCCGTAATAAGTCCAACTTGCAGTCATAGAACCTATAGCTCCTTTTTTTGTTTTATATATGCAAATTGCATTATCATCCACTAAAATAGGTTCTCCTGTTTCATATTTTTTGTCTAAAGTTGAAAGAATAGCGGTGGTCTCAACTATTTCATCATCTAGTAGATAGTTTATTAAATCTGTCTTATGAATACCAAGGTCAGCTAAGGACCCCATTGTAGCAACTTCTTTACTGAAAAACCAAACATTCAATCCTGGATTTATACTCCATGTTTCTGGCCCGGAATGCCCAAATGTTGTTCTAAAACTTAAGCAATCACCAATTACGTGGTTTTCAATTAAATTTCTTGCATATACATGAGCTTTCGCCAATCTTTGATTGTGCCCTATCAACAATTTCTTATTGTTGTCTTTGGCAGTATTAACCATAAGCAGACAATCTTCTAAAGTAGTGGCCATTGGTTTCTCACAAAGTACATGTTTTCCTTTCTCTAATGCTTCAATTGTAATCTTGGCATGTAGATTGTTCGCCACACATATACTCACAGCATCTATTTCTTCATCATTAAGCATATCATGATAATCTTCATAATGTATTAAATTGTATTTATCAGCTAATAACTTTGCTCTTTCTGAAGTTCTATCATACAATCCAACCAATTGTGCATTTTTATTATCTAAATACTCTGGAATATGCCTTACTTGAGCTATCTTTCCACAGCCAATCACACCAACTCTAATCATAATATACCTCCTAACTCTCTAAACTTTCTCTTTCTTTTGCAATAAAACTGCAGCTACAACAATTACGCCTTTAAAAGCTTCCCTCAAAAATGGAGGCACTCCAAACAGATTAAGAAGATTATTCATTACTGCGATGATTAAGACTCCAAGCACTGTTCCAAGTATTTGACCTTTACCACCACTCATACTTGTTCCACCGACTACAACTGCTGCTATTGCATCCATTTCACTGCCACTGCCAGCATTTGCAAAATCCATTGAGCCTATTCTAGAAACTTGGACTATTGAAGCAATTGCCACTAACAACCCAGATAAAGTATATACGAGCGTCTTCACTCTCTCTACTTTTACACCAGAAAGTCTTGCTGATTTTTCATTTGAGCCAACTGCTATAACTTGCCTGCCAAATACAGTTTTCTTAGATATAAAATATAATATTATTGATAAAATAATCCAATAAACAATTGGCATGATCATGTATTTTCCAAATTTCAAATTCGAAATTACAAGAAATTCCCTTGGCACAGTCGGATTGTACCCTTGCATAAAATGCTGAGTTACACTCCTAAAAATCTTCATAGCACCTAATGTTGCAATAAATGGCGGAATTTTTCCCTTCGTTATTAATACTCCTATTAAACTTCCTAAAACGCTTCCCATAAGTAATATAAGCAATATAGCTACAATAAATGCCGGTATTCCAGTAATTCCCAGTTTTATCAGGATACCATTCGGCCCTTCGTCAATAAGCATCATAAGCACAGCACCTGTTGCAACTAATGTAGAACCGACTGCCAAGTCTATTCCTCCTGAAATGATAACTAAAGTCATGCCCAATGCTATTATTCCAATGCTTGCATTGTTTCTCAATATGTTCACCCAGTTATTTAGCCAAGAAATAAACCAACTGCCGATTGAATCATAATCAAATCCTAAAACTAGAGTTTGTGCAACAATTATTATAACCAATGCAATAGCAGTGCTAAAAAGCGGTTGATTTGACCATTTGTATTTAAGTTTTAGAATTAAGCTATTTCCTTTCTTAGAAATCTCTGCCATTAATTAGCTCACCTCACTCTTTATGTTACTGCCAGTAGCTAGTTTCATGATGTCATGTTCATTTAAAGTATCTTTAGACACTTCTCCTTGTATTTTCCCGTGATACATTACAATCGCTCTATCACATAGTCTTACGATCTCTTGGGCTTCACTGGATAACACTATTATTCCCATCCCTTTATCAGCGAGGTTTCTTATGATGTCATATATATCTTCTTTAGCCCCCACATCAACTCCTTGAGTAGGATTGTCTAAAATCATAATCTTAGGATTGGTTGCTAACCACTTAGCTAATATTACTTTCTGCTGATTTCCTCCAGACAAATTGTTAATGTTGTCAGTTTCCTTTATCATCTTAATTCTCAATGATTTAACTTGATCCCTAAATATTTCCCTATGCAATTTAAAATTAATAAGTCCACGCTTCGAGTACTTTGGCCACACAACAATTGAAGCATTTTCTAGTATATTCATGTCTTTTATTATTCCATTCTCTTTTCTGTTCTTTGGCAAGTACCCAATTCCCATATTGATTGCTTTCACTACGCTATCTATATTGCACAATTCTTCTTCAATAAACAGTTTCCCGTAGTCTTGCTTGTCAATTCCGCATATGCACTGAAATAATTCGCTCCTTCCATCGCCTAAAAGCCCAGTAAAACCTAGTATTTCTCCTTTGTAAAGCGAAAAATCAATATCATTGAATGTATTTTTTTTAGAATAATTTTCAACTCTTAAAATTTCATCTCCGAGTTTAACTTCTTTTCTATTTTCTTTTATATCTAGTATATGTCCCACCATAAACATGGCTAAATCATCAGTGCTTACTTCTCTTACAAGACCTTCGCTTACCAAATAGCCATCTCTTAGACAATAATATTTATCACATATCTCTTTGATTTCATTTAATTTATGAGAAATATATATTATCCCTACTTTATGTTTCTTTAAATTCAACATCATCTCAAAAACTCTTTTGATTTCTTTTTCAGTTAAGGATGTCGTTGGTTCATCCATGATTATAGTCTTTGCATTCATTATCATAGCTCTTGTGATTTCTACAATTTGTTTATATGAAATATCTAAATCTCTTACCATTGTCTTTGGATCTAGATTGATATTCATATCTTCAAAAATTTTTTTTGTTCTCAGATACATTTCTTTATGGTTCAATAAGCCGCTAGTATTTTTTATCTCTCTGCCAATAAACATATTTTCATAAATAGGTAAATCATTGATTAAATTTAGTTCTTGGTGTATAAATGATATTCCGTTTTCAATCGCTTCAATAGGTCTATTAAAATCGACCTCTTTCCCATCTATGAGTATTTTTCCAGAATCTTTTTTTATTACGCCTCCCAATATATTCATTAGTGTAGATTTTCCAGCTCCATTTTCCCCTATCAATGCACATATCTCACCGTCTTCAACTGATAAATTTACTCCTTTTAAAACTTCGTTGCTTCCAAAAGACTTGTATATATCCCTAAGCTCTATACTCATTAAACCACCACCATAGTTTATATATAATTTAAGAGAGGATAGATAACCTCTCTTAAATTTTAAAATTTCTAATATGGAGAATTTGGGTCAAGATAATCTTGATAATTCGTTCTATCAACAACAGTTGTAGGTATTATAGTGACTTCTTCAGCTTTTTCGCCTTTTAAGAGCTTCAATGCAACATCTATTGCATCTTTGACCATAGCAGGACTATATAACGCTGATTCAAGCCAGATATTTTCATATTCAGGCATAAGTTTAAAATACTCCTGCATGCCGCCACAACCAGTCAACACTTTTATATCTGTTCTTCCTGCTTCATTTATCGCTTGCAAAACTCCTATAGATGTTTCATCATCCATCGAAAATACAGCATCTATTTTGGGATTGCTAGTTAAAATATCTGCAAAATCTTTTAACCCATCTTCTCTAGTGAATTTTGTCGCATAAGTTAAAAGATTTAAATTTGGAGCAATCTCCTCAACCTTATCTAAAAAGCCTTTCTTCCTTAGCTCTGAAACTGATCCAGAAGTTGGAACTTCAAGAATCACTACATTTCCTTCTGTTCCAATTTTATCCACAATGTATTCAGCTCCTGCTACTCCTATTCCATAATTGTCACCAGAAACTCTATAAACTCCATCAGCATTGATCTCAATATCAAAGTTTACTACTTTTATGCCCTCATCTATAGCTCTTTGTATAGGTACTTCCATGCCTTCCCATTGCGGAAAAGCTACTATCGCATCTGCTCCCCATGTCATTAAGTCATCGAGTTGAGTGGTCATCTCTTCAGCATTGGAGCTCGTGTAAATTTGGTACTCAATTTCATCTGATAATTCTTTTGCTCTTGCTTCTGCGTGATATGCCACTGCCGCTACCCAACCATGAGTTACAGCTGGAGCAAGGATACCAAGTTTATACTTATCTCCAGTTTTGCCCTCGTTATTCGAAACATTCGAGCCATCACTGCACCCAGTAAGTAGAAGCGAAAATATTAATGCTAATGTTAAAATGACACTTCCTGCTTTTTTCATGATTAATCCTCCTCACTAATTATATAGTTAGTTGTGAAAATAGTTCACAATTAACTTCACCCATTAAAATAAAGATTTGGTGGTCTCTCTCACAATAAGTTCATAAGGTATTATTCTCTTTTCTATTGACTTTATTCCATTTTTAAAGAGATTATTCAACAACCTAAAAGATTCTGTGCCGAGCTTATAACATGGTTGCGAAACTGTTGTGAGATAGGGATGAAACATAGTCGTATAGTCGACATCATCAAATCCAACAACACATATGTCCTGAGGTATATCTAGATTTGACTCTTTAATTGCTGCAATAGCACCTAAAGCTATAGTGTCAGAGATGCAAAATATCGCACTTGGTTTCTCCTTAAGATTTAATAATTTCAATGTAGCTTCTTTCCCGCTTTTAAAAGAATACACTTCGTCTGCATATTGTATATATTCTTCATTACACTCAATGGTTTCTATATTTAAAAAATCCTGATAAGCTTTTAGCCTCAAATATGTAGATATATAATTGTTAGTGCTTGAAATCATGGCAATTTTTCTATGCCCTAGGCTGTAAATATACTGCATGACATTGTATGCAGCATCATAGTTGTCGATGGATACTCTTGAAATATCTACATCCATTGGATATTCTGAACATAGCACAATAGGGTACTCAGAGGCGTAATCCTCTATCCAATTTGAATCCATGTTGCTTGCTAATATAATCGCCCCATCTGATCTTTTTTTCTTTAACATATCAAGTGCCTTCTTTTGCTCGCTTTCTTTACCATATGTATTGTATATGAGGGCACTATATCCATGTGTTTGTGCCATATCTCCAATACCTGCAAGTATATGTGCATAATAAGGGTTTGTAATATTAGGAGTTACAATAAGTACAACTCTAGTTTCATTTTTCCTTAAATTTCTTGCTGATATATTGGGCTCGTACGAAAGTTTCTCTATTGCTTCGTAGACTCTGAGTCTTGTTTCTTCTTTTACAATTTCAGGATTGTTAATGACTCTTGAAACAGTAGCCACTGATACATTAGCTTCTTTTGCTACATCTTCAATAGTTGACATGATTCACCTCCTATGTAATCCTTTTCATATACAAACAAACGTTTTCATCTATAATTTGAGTATAGCTTTACAAATTTAGACTGTCAATATAAATAAATAAATAAATATTTCAATAATTTAAAATATTTTCAAGTATTTCTATTGTATTTAGTATCTCGGTTGGTTTTATAAAAGTATCATCACCATTTTCAATACATGAAATAAAATATTTTAATTCCTTGTAAAACATAGATGATGATGGCAAGTTAATATCTGTGTCGATCATCCTATGAGTATTGTCTTCATAAACTATTGGTTCTTTGTTTGATTCAAATAAAATAAGTTTTTGATTATTATATTCTAATATGCCTTCTTCAAATACTACCCTCCAATTTGCTTTAAATGGATAGTTCGAATTATACCAAGAAGCAGTCGCCAGTACGTCAAATCCATCAAAATGATAGTTTATTCTATATTGTTCTTTAAATGATAAATCATTTTTCCCACAAGTTCTTACATCAAATGATAATGGTTTACCAAATAAACTTATTATCAAGTCAAGATCGTGTATATGCAGATCAAAAGGTATATGCCCACTTTTTTCTTTTTCTAGAAACCAATTATTTGATGACCATTTTGGCGCTGAAGATAGTCTTTCAAAATACGCATCAAGGACTTTCCCCAATTTATTATTTACACAAATATCCCTCAAAATTTCTGATTCATATGAAAATCTTACCACTTGAGCGACAAAGAGTTTAAGATTTCTATTTTTTGCAAAATCGAACATCTCAATAGCATCTGATTTGTTTAAAGTTATTGGTTTTTCAACTATTACATTTTTATTTAGTGATAAGGCCTTTAATACATGTTCTTTATGCAAATAAGTAGGAGTTGAGACATCTATTACATCAATATCTTCATTCGCTACCATCTCTTCCATTGTTTTATATGTTCTTAATCCCATCGCTTGTGCCTTTAATTTACTTGACTCGGAATTTACAACAGCAGCATTAACTTTTACATTCTCTAGCAGTAAATAGTTATCCAAATGAACTTTTCCTATTCCCCCAAATCCAACTAATCCAATATTTATCATAATAGGCCTCCTCTTTTACTATGCTTAAAGCTGTATTAAATCATAATATCGACATTTTTTAAGTAATCAAAAGAATCTTTCACCGCATTATGAACTTCATCAAGGCTCTTTGGCCCTTCTTTTTTAAATTCTATTTCTATGCTCATAGGGCAATTGTTCTTATAGCTTTGCAGTATGCCAAATACTCTTGGAAAATCAATATATCCTTTTCCCAAAGCAGGAAAATTCCATTCATCTGGCAAGCCGCTTTTATCTTTGATATGCATAAAACCAATTTTATTCACACATTTTTCTATGTCGTCATATATGTCAGCATCACCATAAAATATAGCATTTGCAGTGTCATAATTTATCATTACTAACGGTGAATTCAACATCTCTATTATTGGCATAATAGTTTCTCCTGTGCTATGCCTGCCGTGATTTTCTAAACAAAGTTTTAGATCATATTTATTCAGCATGGGCAATAAGCTTGAGATATTGTATACAACCACTTCGTCTGAAGTTTCCTTTTTATCTTGAATATGAGCTTCACCTATAGAGCTTATTATATATTTGCACCCGAAAAACGCAGCCAATTCAATATTTAGCTTGAAATCCTCTATCCTATTTTTATCCATTAAGTTGCAATGGCCGCTTAATGCAAAAGGAATCAAATTAGCCTTGCTAAGTTTATCTTTTATAAAGATTAGCTCTTTAAAACTCATATCTGAAAACACATGCTCTGTCCAGCCTTTAGTTGCTGTCAATTCAATGTATTTAAATCCTGCATTTTTAATGCCTTCGATAGCTTCATTAAGCGTAAAGTTGTGATATGAATTTGAATTAACTCCTATTAACCTATTCATAAAATTATCTCCTATTATCCTAATCTATTTTTGTAACAAAGCTACTGTCTCAACCTCTGTAGTGTGCGGAAACATGTCCACAGGTTTTATTCTCTCAACTCTATATCCATTTTCCAATAGGATTCTTAAATCTCTTGCAAGAGTAGCACTTTCACATGAGACATAAACAATTGTTTCCGGATTTAAGTTTACTATTTCTGACAAAGTATTTTTACCAGCACCAGATCTTGGTGGATCTAAAATAACTTTATTTGGCTTTCCTTCCTTTTTCTGCAACTCGGGCAATAATACTTCTACTTTGCCATGGTAAAAATGTGCATTGTCAATATTATTTTCTACTGCATTCCTCTTAGCATCACTGACAGCTGATTTTATATATTCTATTCCAATGACCTTGCCAACATCGTTAGCAACGAACAAAGCAATGCTACCTATCCCCGAGTATAAGTCATATACTAAATCTTTCTTACTAGGATTTAAATATTTCTTCACTATACTGTATAATTTTTCTGTTTGGAAAGAATTTGTTTGGAAAAAGGATTCAGGTGATATATTAAACTTTATATCTCCAATATAATCTACTAAAAATTCTTCACCAAATAAATGTATAAATTCCTTACCGTATTTCGCTTTATCATCTTTATTTATATTTTGATAGATACTTATGACACTACCTGTATCTCTCACCAATTTATGAATCAATTCATTTTTATGAGGGATCTCTTTTGTCTGGGTAACCAAAATAACCATCGCCAATGAGTCTTGATTAGTCCTTATCCCGATGTGCTTTAAATTTCCTTTTTTATTCTGTCTGTCATAAGCTTCGATGTTATATTGATCCATCCACTCTTTTATTGATTTAATTATTCTATCGCCTATTTCCTTTTGAAGAATATCTTCTTCAATTGGAACTATTTCATTAGATTTTCTTTTATAATATCCAATGATCTTCTCTCCATTTTTTACACCTACAGGAATTTGTGTATTGTTTCTATATCTAAAAGGATGATTCATGCCCAGAATAGGGTCTATTTCATATTCTATTCTACATATCTTATATAAGTCATTTCTTATTTTCTTTTCCTTCCATTTTAATTGTTCTTCATACTTTAATTCTATTAAAGGCACTCCTCCACCTAGTTTAGTTGTATCAAATTCGTATTTTTCTCTAAGATCAGAATATTTTATGATATTTATAGCTTTGCCTATTGAATAATTCTTCTTTTCTTCGATAATTTCAAACTCAACTACATCTCCTATAATGCAACTATCAACAAATACGACTTTTTTATCTAACTTTATCACACCTAATCCTTCTGAATTAAAATCTATTACTTCTCCATTATATTTTTTACCAATTTCCATTTTAGCCCTCCATTTTCTTTCTATTTTTATTTTATCATATTACGCGGATATTATTTTTATTTATTAATAGATTCTATTTACATAATTTTCATATTTACATTATATATCCAGAAAATCTGAATTTTTTAATAAATTGCTTTAATTTTCTTGACTATTTATTTAGAGAGGTTTATATTTATATATGATTGATATTTTTTTATCACTAGTTTACTAATTTACAGGGGGTTAAGTAATGAATGTAGTAATTGCAATTTTTAAGTTTACACCAGTATTTCTAATGGCAGGACTAATGATATCAGGCATGGATGCTTTATTAGCTGCACCTTTAGCTGCTGTATGGGCTGCAATAGTAGCATTTATAACTGATAAATTATCATTCAACGAAATAGTAGAAACCGCCATTAATAATGTAAAAGAAATGCAGTTGGTTTTCTTTATCCTAATGGCAGCATATGCTATGGCTGAAATATTTATGTCGGCTGGAGTAGCTGCATCAATCATCAATGTTTCTTTGAAGTTAGGATTAAGTGCTAAAACTGTGGCGGTAACTGGTTTTTTAGTAACATGTGTTTTGTCTGTTGCTACTGGAACTTCATGGGGAACGTTTGCTGCAGCAGCACCTATATTCCTTTGGTTGAACCACATTGTCGGAGGAGATATAGTTCTAACAACAGCTTCAATAGCTGGAGGCGCATGCTTTGGTGATAATATTGGATTGATCTCCGATACTACAGTAGTAAGTTCTGGCATTCAAAAAGTAGAAGTTATACATAGAATCAGGCATCAAGGCGTATGGTCTATTTTGTGCTTAGTTACTGCTGCGATAATTATATTTATCTCTAGCATGCATCTACCTGGAGTTACTGCAAATGCTAATGAAGCAATCGCAGCCATCCCGCAAGAAGTTTGGGATAACCTAAATGAGCAAAGACCAGCTGCTGTTACTTTGCTAAACCAAGTTCAGCAGGGTGTATCACCTATTATGATAATACCACTTATTATTGTAATTATATCAGCTATTAAAGGTTTACCAACACTAGCTTGTCTTTTCTTAGGGATAATATCATCTTTGATTTTTGGATTGTTTTCAGGAACAATAACTTCTTTATCCGCTTTCTTAGATTCTATTCTAACAGGTTTCTCCGATGCAGGGTCATGGGTTATTGTAATGATGATGTGGGTAGGTGCATTTGGTGGAATAATGGGTAAAATAAACGCGTTTTCACCACTTTCCAATTTAATAGCTAAAATATCTAGAAATGTAAGACAACTTATGTTCTACAATGGAGTTCTTTCATTAGTTGGAAACATGGCTCTTTCTGATGAAATGGCACAAATTGTAACAATTGGCCCAATCACAAGAACATTAACCGAAGATAATGTAGAAGCTAGTGAAGAAGATATGTATAAATTAAGATTAAGAAATGCAACTTTTTCTGACGCTCTAGGTGTCTTTGGTTCTCAACTTATTCCATGGCATGTTTATATGACTTTCTATATAGGTATTGCCAGCGCAGTTTATCCATTGTATAAATTCAATGTTTTTGAAATAATATCACATAATTATATGGCAATAATTGCTGTAGTCTCGATACTTCTATTGACCTTAACCGGACTTGATAGATTCATTCCTCTATTTAAGCTTCCATCTGAGCCAGATGTAAAATTAAAAAAATTAAATAAATAGGATATAACATAAGGTGGGCTTAGGCTCACCTTATGTTATATTTTGTATCCATTTTTTAGATTTTATTATCGGCACCCCTAATATAGCTTTGACAACTTCCTCGGTAGTGATCAGCAAAAATAAATATTGTACGGGTAATTTTAAAATCAAAGCCCCTATAAAAGCTAATGGAACTCCAATCAGCCATACAGTTGATAAGTCTATCTTCATAGCTACTTTTGTATTCCCGCCTGATCTAAGGACTCCCACAATTGAAATGTTGTTATATACCCTAATCACAAACGTCAAGCCCATTATAATAATTATTGACCTTGCTGAACTATAAACTGCTGGTTCTAAGTTATTAAATAATTTCAATATCAGATCTGAAGATAAAGTTAGACTTAACCCAAGTATTACTCCCGATACTGTAGATAATATTATGAAACTCTTGGCATAATCATATGCTTCATCGTACTCTCCTGCTCCAATCTTGCCACCAACCATAATGCTACATGCACTTGCTAGACCTTTTACAACAACAAAAAACATATTTTGTATGGTATTAGTCAATTGGACACTCGCTGTTGCACTTTTTCCTAGCTTAGCATAAGCAATTGTGTACATGACTTGTCCCAAAGCCCAAAATCCTTCAGTTAATATAACTGGATATGTTATGCTTACGTATTTCTTTATAAATTCCTTGTTCCAACCGAATAATTCTTTCGCACTGGCATTTAAATACTCATTCCCTCTATAAACCGCATGCAGAAGTAATGTGAATTCTATTACTCTTGCTATAACAGTTGCAATTGCCGCTCCTTTTACTCCCAATACAGGCGCTCCAAATTTCCCAAATATCAAAATGTAATTCAATAATGTGTTGGTTCCAAGTGATATAATTGAAACTATTAGTGGAACATGAGGTTTTCCTGTAGTTCTCAATGCGATAGAATAACTAAAACTAATTGCAGTCATAATGTATGATAGCGATACTATTCTTAAATATTGAACTCCTGAATTTATTACATCAGTCTCTTTTGTAAAAAGCTCTAATATTTGTTTGGGGAATAACAAAGCTACCGAAGTAAAAATTAATCCCAGAATAAAAGAAGTCATTATAGCAAATCCAAGGCTTTTATTTAAATTCTTAATATCTTCTTTTCCCCAATATTGCGCAATAAAAATAGCTCCGCCACTGTTTATGCCAAAAGTAAGTAAAATATATAAAAAGAAAACCTGATTTGCTAGCCCAACTCCAGCTATACTAGCACTACCTAAATTACTTATCATCAATGTGTCAACCATATTTAATAATGACGACACTAAGTTTTGAATTGCAACCGGTAAAGCTAAAGTCAACATTGTTTTCAAAAATACTTTGTCTTTTAATGCCTTCATATTCGTCTCCTTAAAAAATAAATGTGCAATTATTGTATAATAGCACATTTATGATAATTTGTGAAGACTTAAGTTATTTTTTAATTTTGTTCGCTAAATGCAAGTTAAAATGAAACACTTTTTATCTCTGTTAAAATGTATTATTTTTCTCTCTTAGAAGAGAATCTTTAATTTTTACTATTATCCTACATGCTCTTTTTTTAATTCTTCTTCAACTACTTCAATTGAGCT
>JAHDQA010000051.1 GCA_018434075.1 Tissierellaceae bacterium | reverse complement strand
TCATTACACAAAATTTAGCAACATTAAAGGCTTAGGAGTCATAAATAATGATCCTAAGCCCTAGATTGTATTTTACTTAAGTTTATTCAGTTGTAAAACTAATTAATATTTTCTTCACCAACACCAGTTGACAAAGAACCTTTTTAGCAAAAAAATATACCCTCGATATGTTTCCACGTACCCATATCGAGGGCTTAAGTCGAGTAGACAGATTTACTTTCATTTTATGAAACCCAGTATTTTCAATGCTTCCCGAGCTTTATTTCTTAGACATCAAGCAAATGGTCTCAACATGTGTTGTGATAGAAAAATGATACTAATACGCATTAATACTGATTTTGCGTAAAGGTATTATAAGTTAAGATAGGTATAAAAAATTTATATTTATGCAATATGAAGATTAAAGACAAAAATGAAATAACCTTAAAAAATCCCTTTACTTTTACAAATGCCTACATCTTATTGTATTAATGTAATACTTAAAGTTATGATTTATTTCTTATTTTTAATTTCATAAGTGATATAAATTGTACAAGATATAACAACAGCTATTAATAAATTTATCCCAAATATTATAGACGTTAAAGCTCCCATAATTGGATCATTAGTATGTAGTTTTGTACCTATAGCACATATAATTAATCCTAAAAAAAATGCAATAATCCCACTAAATATCATATCAACATATTTTTTCATTTATATACCTCCCATAAAAATGTAATAAATACATTTATCTTAATACAACAAAAATATTATGGTTTTTACCATAATATTTTTGTGCCAATATTGTCAAGGTGTTCGTTTTCCATTTTTTGAGTATATTGCATTTTCAGTATCCATATTTGTACAATTCCAAGCAAAGCCTATTGAAAATGATATTGGTGAAAAACTTACGCCTGGGCTTATAAGTATATATGTATGTCCATATGAAATCTTCATTGCTACTTCTTTTATAAAATGTGTTCCAGTTCTATTTACTTTAATAGCTCCCCAACCGTTTTGATACCATCCAATCATATCCTCTATTCTATAACCAAGTTGAAATTCGGATTTTGCACTATGATAATAATCTTCGACTTCAAATGCTAAATTTGTTACCTTTCCATTTAATGCTGAATTAGTATTGGTTTCTTGAACTTTATGATATGATGATGATGTATCAATAGAAACATTTATCGGTTGTCCATTAGTATTTGTTCCTTGCCATATAACTGCAATTGCATCCCTGCCACCATAATATGCTGGTAAATTAGACCACCTCCAACTAAAACCTACTGTTATTGACGTATCAGATCCGCTAATAAGCCACGTAGTAATTTCTAAATTTGCAAAAATCCCCGAATTATATAATTCAGCGTAAATATTTTGCGTTTCAATCTTGCTTTCCACTTGTTTATTATTCTTAGTTTGTCCATATAAACTTTTCAGCTTAAATATTTGTTCATCTGTATATCCCATTTTTTTTAATTCATGATTACTTAATTTTGCTCTCTCTAAAAAAACTTTGTTAAAATCAAAATTTCGTAACTCTTTAATTTGTTCGTCATTTAACCCTTGATTTTTTAGCTCTTCATCAGTTTTACTAATCAATTGCCTGTACAAGTCATATTCAGTTACTTTTATTGTTTTTATTCCATCATTAACACTCCCTGCAAACGCAACACTAGACGTAAAAAATATAAGTATTAACATAGAAATAAAAACACTAAACATTTTCTTCATTAAAAATCCCTCCATTCAGATTAGGTTAGTATAAATCCTAAGACTACTTCAAATTAGCTCAAACCAAGTAAAACCAAATTACTGGGTAAATTCCTTCACTCAAAATCCTATCTCCCATCTTTTGTCTTCTTAATGACTAGTTATTTTTCTTTTTAATCTATATCAAGCCTGGTTTACAGGTATTCATAAAGCATTAAGAAATTTGATTAAAAGGATGGAAAAAGGTTCACGATTTTTTTATTTGCTACTTTTAACTACTTAAAACTATAATGTTCTAAAAAACTTTAAAAACCTTTCAAAGCTTTCCATTAAATTATACTGTAAAAATAGGCATATGCGCACATACTTTTTACTATTATTTACAGTTATGATTGTACCCCCCCCCATAACAAAAATGTCAATAATTTCTTTGGTAAAATTTTACGACACGAAATGACAAAAGTTATTTAATACCATGTTATTATTTAAAATGAAAAATATAGTAAGAATTGATCCACCATCTTCAGCTGGTTGCAAATTATCCCTCATTCAACTACAACCTCAATCTCCGTTCCATCAAGCAAACTAACTATTATCTTCTCTCCATCAAACACTGTCATTTTCTCTATTATTCTAAAATACATATCAACATCAAACTCCTCTACTATCCCTGCATCAGCTAAAATCTCTATAAACTGCTTTGTTCTATATCTTACCAATACATTTTCACTTTTAAGTCCTTCCTTCCACTTCTCCATAAAGTATTCCTTATTCTCCACCATAGCATTAAAGGTATTCACAAAGGTATGATACAAAACCTTATCATCTATATGCTTATTCTCACAGCTCTTTTTTCCCTTTACTTCATATTTTTTATTGCATCTCCATACAATTCTTCTAAATCTCTCATCATTAGAATTCCAAACTTTCCTGCCAAAAACACTTCCACAGTGTCCACAAATAACTCTTCCTGCAAATGGATTATTAACTGTTGCATAATCAAGCTTACTGATGTTATATTTTTCTGCAAAAGCTCTTCTTCTCTCCATTTCAAGCTGTACTGCAGTATGCATTTCTTTATCTATAATTGCAGGATGGCTTTCTTCTACATAATACATTGGAACTTCGCCATTGTTTACTGCTCTCTTTTTGGTTAAAAAATCAACTGTGTAGGTCTTTTGAAGTAGTGCATCTCCTTTATATTTTTCATTACTTAAAATCTTTCTTATACTGCTTTCATACCACTTAGGTTTTCCATTCCAGTTAGGAACACCTTCTTCTTCAAGTTCCCTTGCAATTCTGTTTGGACCTTTACCATCAAGGTAGTCTTTATAAATTCTTCTTACAATTTTAGCCTGCTTTTCATTTATCACAAGATTTCCTTCTTCATCTTTATCATAACCTAAAAACTTTGTATGATTTATATGAAGCTTTCCCTGTTCAAACCTTCTCCTTATACCCCATGTTGAGTTTTCACTTATACTTCTTGATTCATCTTGTGCAAGGGAACTTAGGATAGTAAGCAAAACTTCTCCTTTTGAATCTAAAGTGTTTATATTTTCCTTTTCAAATATTACTCCAATGCCTAAATCCTTAAGCTGTCTTACGTAATTTAATGTATCAAGAGTATTTCTTGCGAACCTTGATATGGACTTGGTTATTATCATATCTATTTTCCCAGCTTTGCAGTCCTCAATCATTTTATTGAACTGCTCACGCTTTTTAGTGTTTGTCCCTGAAATCCCCTCATCTGCATAAATTCCTGCTAATTCATAGTCAGGATGGTTTGATATATATGTTGTATAATATGAAACTTGAGCTTCATAGCTTGATAACTGTTCTAATTGGTCTGTTGACACTCTGCAGTAGGCTGCCATTTTCTTTTTTTGCTGCTGTATCTGCTCTGCTAGATTGCTCCTGTTTGCTCTTGCAGGTATAACTGTAATGTTTCTTGCCATCCTTAACTTCCTCCTTTATAATTATTGGTTCTTCTATATTAAGCCTGCTTATAACCTTATCATCAATTGATGTTCCACTACAGGCGTCCTTTCCATTTTTAATATAATTACTGCACTGCCATACAATCTTTCTACATGAATATTTGCTGTTCCAAGTCCTTCTTCTTAGAGTAGAGCCGCATTTACTGCAGAAAAGCATTCCTGTTAATGGATATCTGTTTGTATATTTTTTTGTATCTCCTGCTTTATTTCCTTTTGCCTTTGCTCTTCTTGCAATTTCTATCTGAACCTGCTCCCACATTTCTCTTGAAACTATGGGAGAGTGATTATCTTCAATATAATAGCTGTCAATTACGCCTTCATTTCTAACACTTACTTTTCTCAGATGGTCTGGTGTGTAATACTTTTGAAGTATGGCATCTCCCTTGTATTTTTCATTCTTGAGGATATTTAAAATTGTACTTTCCTGCCATCTGCCGCCTGCAACAGTAGGCACTTTATCTTCATTTAATTCTTTGGCTATGGTAAATGTTCCTTTGCCTTTTAAATAATCTTCAAATATTCTTTTAACTATTTCTGCTTCTTTTGGGTTTATAACTAAATCGCCGTATTCATCCTTGTCATAACCTAAAAATCTTGTGGTATTTATAATCAGCTCTCCTCGTTCAAACTTCTTTTTTACCCTCCACTTTAAGTTATCACTGATATTTTTACTTTCTTCCTGGGCAAAAGAAGAGAGGACGGTTAGCATAAGCTCTCCATCCCCTGATAAAGTTCTGATATTCTCTTTTTCAAATATTATTTCTACACCAATGTCCTTTAGTTCTCTTACTACTTGAAGCATTATTGCTGTATTCCTTGCAAATCTTGAGATAGATTTGGTGATGATTAAGTCTATTTTCCCTTCTTTTGCAAGATTAAGCATTCTTTGAAACTCTGGTCTATTATCTGTAGTGCCGGTAATTCCTCTATCAGCAAATACACCTGCATATTCGTAATCAGGATTATTTGAAATCAGATTCTCATAGTATTGAATCTGGTTTTCTAAAGATTCCCCCTGAGCTTCACTGCCAGTTGAAACCCTTGCATATGCACAAACCCTTTTCTTTTTGTTTTCCTGCTTTTTTACAGGTTCAATAATCCTAACACGCATTTTATTTCCTCCCTTCTATCAATTTGGTACTACTATACATCACTCTAAAGGTGATAGAAGTCAAGCTAAATAAAAGAAAAACCGCTACTTAAAACCTTAAGTAACGGCTACTTATTAAAAATCATAATTGTTGCATCAAAGCCTGCTGCCTTTAATTTCTTCACTTGCTTTTCAGCATTTTCTCTAACAGAGTAGGAGCCTGCCATAACCCTATAAAGAGTTTGTCCACTTGCTGGCTGTGTTGATACTGATGGTTCAATGTAATCAACTCCTACTTGTGCTAAGATTGCTTTTGCTAATGCCTTTATTATTTCATTTCTCTTTGAATCAAATAAATTATTATCTCCTGTATTATCAATAAAACCTATCTCAACAAGCACTGCTGGTGCTTTGGTTTCTCTTAACACATGATAGTTTGCTTCTTTAACTCCTCTATCTGTAAAACCTAAGGCTACAAGTGCTGTTTGTATCCTTTGAGCCAAACTTTTTGATTTTGCTCCTGGATTTAAATACGTATAGGTTTCTACTCCTTTTGCTTGTTCTGGCTTAAAGGCATTTCTATGAAAAGATATGAAATAATCATAGGTATTTCTATTCTCAAATCCGCTTCTTTCACTAAGACTTACTGTTGAATCTGAAGTTCTTGTTTCATCAACTGTAACTCCATGCCTTCTGATCTCTGCTGCTACAGCTCTGCCTATGCTTAATACATCATTACTTTCTTTCCTGCCATTATAACAGGCTCCACTGTCATTTCCACCATGTCCATAGTCAAAACATAATCTAGCCATTGTTTTCATCCTCCTTATTTAGCTGTTTTAAAACATCCTTTAATTTTTGAGGTATTGGTAGTCCAACCTTTGCTGAATTTTCAATAATGCTTATACCTTCATTAGAAATGTAGAAAAAAATAACAGCAGTACGAATCGCACTACCGTTTTTAATCAAATGAACATCTACTATATTTCCTATGCCTACCATTACAAAAATCAAAACTTTCTTAAATATACCCCTAAATCCAACCTCACTTGATAGCTTTCTTTCCAGCACTGCTACCATGAGGCCTGTAACATAATCAATGACAACTAAGGTAATCAGTGCATACATAAAGCCATCAACCCCTCCTAAAAACCAACCAATATAGCCGCCAATGGCAGCAAATACTGCTTGAATAAAATTAATTGAATTTTTCACTGTAAATCCCTCCACTCTAATAAAAATCTTCTCCATAGTTAATTAAATCTACTTCAAACATATACTGAACTTTCATTGTATTTGCTTCGGTTTTTTCAACAGGCTGTGCAAGCTTGGTATGTGCTCCAATAGGTCTGCTTGTTAAAAGGGCTTGGATACATAATTGAACATAGTTGTTATAAGCATAAGTGTATCTGCTTATCCATCTGTCAGTACCAAGGATATTATGATAATAATAATTACCATAACCATTTGGAAAACTGAAATACATTTTATAGGCTTCCAGTAAATTTCCTTGAGGAGTTATAACTTGATAAAAGCTTGTACCCCCTTGAGTGCTTGTATAATAAAGATATATTCTATTGGCGCTTCTATAAAAATTATAAACATAGCATCTTCTCTCAATATTTCCACTATCCATACCCTTATTTCCAAACCAAGTGCTATTACCAATCTTAGGTTTAATATTCATATCCTGAACCTTGTTTCCTGCGGCATCTACTCTAATCCATCTGTTTGTATAAACAGTTTCATTAAATTGGCTGTCTGTTCTTGAGGTGTATCCAATAATATCAATGCAACCATCAAGATAAATTCCATCACTAGAAACTGTTCTATATGTGAAAGGTACGTTATATGCTGTATCCTTAAAACTTTGGCTCATATTTATATCAACATAGCTTAATTGAACTCCTACCTTTGTCCACTTATATATTCTCATATATCTTTCACTATTTATGCTGTAAAGGTAATACCCAATAAAAATAAGCTCTCCATCTGGTTGAATATACGGGCATACATGACTAAGTCCATCGTATTTTCTTACTGCATGACTACTGTCAATATTTAAGGCATTTCCATCTGAATTTAAAAGTTTAACCACCTTATCCCAAAACACAACATCATTTGTATTTATATCAAATGGAATCATAAGCCATTGTCCTTTTAAGCTGTCTGGAAATTGAATATAGCTTGACTGTGTTATGTTTGTATCCCTTGAATCTGCTAATATCCATCCCTTTGTTGGACTTGTAAATTTTATAGTTCTTGCATAAGAAAATAAAGTATTCACTGCCCAATACCTTTTAGGATTTGTAGTATTATATACAGCATAATCTGAATCTGCTGTTTCCCTTCCATAGATTGCAGCTCCCGCATAAAAATAATCCTTATTATCAGGGTCACCCTCTGCCCAGTAAATACTTTCAATTTTACCGTTTGCCGCATGGGTTGGAAAGTCAAATACAAAATTCATCTTTATTTTAGAATCTGTAACTTCAAATTTTGATTCTGCTCTATTTATAGTTCCACGCCTTGTATCATTTCCAGAGTAAGTATTATTTCTATGGGCAAACCCTATAATATTTCCCATAACCCTTTGCTCATTAACATTTTCCGGTTTATCATTATCAGTTAAGTATAAGTATTCAAACCAGCTGTAATTATCACATCTTCTTGTATTTCCTGCACCCATAATACCTTGAACAAAATGTCCTAAAAATGTATCTTTAAAATATAAATCCGGTATTAAGTTTTCTGTGTATGCCTCTCTTATTTTCTCCTTAGTTTCTGCATTAAAAAGTTCTAATAAAACCTTTCCTTTAATGCCCCTCTGTCTTTTACTCTTTTTACTTTCAGAAATCTCACCTGTAAGCAAATCTTTATTGTAAGCAATACTTTCGTAAGGCTGTCCCTCAATAAACATATCATCACCCCTCAGTTGTAAAGAATTTTGATCTTTCTTAATTTACACACATCATTTAATGTTGGTTTATCTAAAATATAAGCAAATCTAAGTTTTCTGTCTTGAGCAATCATTGCGTTTAAAGCTGCATAATCTAAGCTTGTAAGTATTGTAGGATTTATCCCATTTGCAAAAAATGTGGCAGAATCTGTAATATCAATACTTTCAAAGCTTGAAGTATTTATATTATAGGTAAGCCAGCTTAATCCCGAATCAACACTTAAGGCTATTCTTATCTTTCCATTGGTTGTAACGTCATTTAGGTTTGAATCTTTCTTTGTGTACTGAACAATTGCTTCAAGTTTATTTATGCTTTTCCCATCATGTATGTTAAAATCATAGTTTTGAATAATTACCTTTGGCTTACTTGTTACTGTCTTTTCAATAAAGAATCTATTGCTATTTTTATTTGCCTTAACATCTGGATTATCAGTATAGATATAAAGAGCAGGTGAAGTGCCTGAAAGTCCTGCCATGGAAGCAGGAAGAGTATCAACGCCGTAGGTTTTAAACATTTCTTCTGTAAGAGGTAAATCTCCAATTTTAACCCATGTACTACCTTGATAGTTTTTCACTCCTTCATTATCCACCATAAGAAATTTTGTTATACATGGAATATATGAACCTTCCTGCACTATGTAATTTTTACCCAGTGGGTCTGATGGAGTGAAAATATATGATTTTCCCGCTGTTAATGCCAATGATTGAGTGCCTACATTTGGATTTACAAAACTATTTGTGCCGTTATTAGGTATCTTCTCAACAACAAGCCTTATTACTCCAGTTTCAAAAATAGAAAGTTCCCAGATAAGGTCATTGCTGCCCCAGTTGCTATAGGAACTGTTTCCTTCAAACCTTATTCTGAAAAGCTTTGTGCTGTATTCTACTTCACTGGCATAATAAAGATTGTTATAGCTGGCATCTCTTCTGTTAATACAAAGATGTTCTGATGCTCCCCCAAAGCCTACCCAGGTATTACCGCTTGTGTAAAGCTGTCTTATGGCTAAACCATTGTAATTAAAGTTAAAACCAATGTCAGGAAGAGTTACTGTACTATCATCATTTCTTGTACCATAAAGTGTCATTCCTGCATTTCCTTTTGGAAGGGACATTTGATTTATAACTGGCATTATCCTCTCCCCCTAACCTTGCTTAAGATATGCATTTATTGCAATCAAATCCTTATAAAGTGTTGTATCCGGCACATTTGCAGCATAAATTACGCCATTTCCTAAGTCCTCAATATATCCGCCTTCTCTTTTTAAAATGGGCTCCTTTATTGTTACCCTATTATAAAAGTCATAGGTTCCATCTTTGTTTTTATCGTAGTCAGAACTAAACTCAACCCAATCGGCGTCAAAAGCATAGCTGCTTGATTTACTGTTATTAAACTCTTCTATAATTCCCATTACATTTAAGGTTAACTTTGGGTTTCCATGAGATATAGCAGCAATATTAAATCTTGTATTGAAATTCTCAAGACTATAGCTATCTACTCCACTCACATTGTTGTCTAAATAATACTTAAAACTGTGTCCTGTATTAAAACTGTATGTTCCAATCTTGATATTGAACAAATTATAAAGGAAAGTATAAACAATCTCTGCCCTTGGTATACTTGCACTTAGTCCACCCTCTAAGTCTCTTCCCTCAATACTTACCTGCAGATTATTCTTTTCAATTGTAAATGTTCCATTTGAAACCTTCATCTCTACCATAAAAGTATGGTCTCCTGCCGTTACCTGTGGCATTGGAAGTGGCAGCCCTATAACATTATCTCCTGATGCTAACTTTTGAATTGGCTTAAAATCGTAGTATTTTCCATCTAAGGAAAACAGAATTGTTAATGTGCAGTCTGCACTAGCTTTCCCTGTCATGGTGATATTACAATTTAAGTTTGTATCTGCTTTTGTTGTTATTCCTATAATCATTGCTGGATAGCTGCTAGTGCTGATTGTTATAGTATCGCTGTTTTTCTTGATTATTACACTGCTTAAAGTACCGCTTATTGCACTGTTTATTTCCTCTAAAAGCTTACTGGTATCCAGCTTTTCAATAATTGTGTTTAAAGGATCACCAAGCTCTATCTTTGTATTTATAGGATTTATAAGGTCTGTCTTTTTCTTTATAACTCTTAAATCAGTAGTTACAGCTATCTTTTCATTTCTTACCTTTACAAAATCACCAACACTTACTTTAGTAAGATGACTATAATTTTTATACTCTTCTGTCTTACTTAGCTCCATAAAATCTATTGTTATAAATACCTTTGGACTTGCAGCCTTTTCAGCATATTCTTCTGCCCTTGCTCTAAGGCTTTCTACATCCTTGCATTCCTTAAACTCAACCCTTTTGGTTATGGGATAGGGAAGTAATTTTGCTCTTTCTCCCTCTACTTCTATATATCTTTCTGGCAACAATAAATTATTTGCTCCTACTGCATATATCCTTGTAGCAAGTTCACTGGTATCCTCAATAACCTTCATTCCATTTATGTTTTTACCGTATTTTATTAAAATTCCATTGTTTTCACCAATGGACTCTTTTATCTCTATATTAAAGTTATCTCTAAAAAGTTCTCCACCATAAATTTCAATAAGTCTAAAAATAGCATCTACTGCATTAACCTCTTTAACAGCAAAAGGTGCTAAATTCTCTTCTAATGCCTTGAATAAAAACAACCCTTGAAGTTCGGGCGGTATGCTTGCTTCAAGAGCTTCTTTCATATTTGCATTAAGTACCTTTGCTGATTCTATAAAATAAAAGGCAAGATCATAAAATATATGCCTTGCCCATACCTTAACTTTACTTATTTTATCCTGTGTTCTCTCTACCTTGTATATCCTGAAAAGCTGTCCATCAGCTTTAATAATATTGAGTTCCTCTAAGTACTGTGCTTTTTTAGATTGAGCAGGGTATTCAATTTCTAAACTATAATCTCCATTTAACTCTTGATTTATCTCAGCCATAAGGCATTCATCTAAAACAGCAAGTCCATTATTATCAAAGTTTCCTCTTGCTGTTTTCTTGTCATATACATAAATCATCACAACCACCGCCAATTTGGAACTAATTCTATTTTAGTAACACTTCCAGTCCACTCAAATTTATTCGAGCCTGTTTTTAAAGTTATGAAATCACCATTTACCTTGTTATTTAAGTTATCTCCTCCATCATTATAGGCATCTTGCAAAACTGAATCTAATATGATTTTTCCTGTTATATCATTCAAGTTTACAGTAGTTTCATTAACCTTAAGGCTTACCTTCCCAGAACCATAAACTGATATTATAGGTTCACTTTTAAGTGTTCCTGGATTTATTATTGAAGCTCCATTTTGAATTATAGTAAATATGTTATTCTGCACAGCGTACTTAAAAGGCTTGCAGTTAAATATTATGGGAAATTGCGAGGTATACTTGAAAACCTGCCTGAAATCTATGCTATTTACAACCTGTGCTCTATATTTTTTATCTTCTTGAAATGAAAATATTAAATCACTTTCTCCTGCTCCAAATAGCCATGCCTTTATATTATCTAGCTTTTCCACTATGTTATTGCCTTTAATACTACATTCTACTGCAATTGTTATATCTTCATAAGTACCTTCATCATATCTTAAATTTGAATCCCTACCCGGGATATCTATATATGATACTCTTCTTTTAGGTGATGGCAGAGAGGGTCTTTTAGAAATAATAATGCCATAATCACTATAACTATTTTTTCCACCAAAATTGAAACTAAGCATTAAGCACCACCCCTTCCCATTGCTACTCTCTGCCTGTAAAACTCTAGTTCATAAGCAAGCTGCTCAATATCTTTCTCTGTATTGTTAATGAAGTTTTCTATATGAAGTGTTAATCCGCTGCCACTTCCTCCTTTTGCTTTTTCAATTGCCCTAGCCATAATTTCATCAAGCCTGTCAATTGGAAGAACAGCTTCAGTTCCTGCTTCTCCGACACCAATTATACTAGGTCTATTAAATATACCTCCCTTTGCATACCAATCAACTCCTAAGTGTGGTACACTTGGAGGCTTTAAGCTGAATTCACCTTTAATACTGAAGTGTGGCAGTTTTATATGTGGAAATTTTATATCTAATCTATCAAAGAAACCTTTTATTTTATCTATCTGCTCCTTAACAAAATTCACTGCTGCATTAATTGGTGTCATTATTGCAGATTTAATATTATTCCATATATTGATTGTAACTGATAAAATACTGCTCCATACATTAGATACAGTATTTTTAATGCTATTTAATGTATTTGTAAATAAACTTGATACCCCGTTCCACATATTTGAAAAGAAACTTGAAATAGAGTTCCAAACAGATGTGGTGGTATTTTTTATTCCATTCCAAACTGCATTTAATGCTGATTGTATAGCATTCCATACAGTAGTTGTTACTGATTTTATAGTATTCCATGCTGTTGTCAAAGTAGAAACTATTGAATTTATTATTGGTTTAATAAAATTCAATATTGAGTTCCAAACCGTATTTATTATTGAATAAACTGCATTAAACACTGTTGTTGTAACAGATTTTATAGCATTCCAAGCAGTGGATATTGCATTCCCTATTCCTTGAATTATAGGTTTTAGAAAGCTAACTATCCCATTCCAAACAGTGCTTATCACCCCAGATATAGCATTCCACACCGTTGTTGTCACAGTCTGAATAAGCTGCCAAGCAACACTAATGACAGATGCAACTATATTTATATAAGTTTGAACAATAGACGAAATAAACGTCCAAGCACTTGTGAAAATGGTCTTTATAACTTCCCAAAGGAATTCAAATCCTGTCTTTACACCATCCCAAATAGTTTTAATAACACTTGCTATTCCCTCAACTATTGGAAGAACTACAGCTTTTATTGATTCCCATGTAGAAACTAAAGCTGTTTTTATTGCAGTTACAGAATTACTAATGCTTGCAGTAAGAGCCTGCCATATTGTACTTGCAGTATTTTTTATAGTATCCCAGTTTTTATATAAAAGAACCCCAACAGCAACAAGTCCACCAATAACAGCTATTGCAATTCCAACTGGACCAGTTAATGCTGTAAATACAGCACCAAGTGCTGCTGAAGCACCTCCTGCTGCTGCCATTGCCCCTGATATACTTCCAATTACAGTAGAAAGTGTTCCTGCTATGCTGATTACTTTACCTATTATTCCTATAATAGGTCCAACTGCTGCAACAACTAAACCTATTTTCACAATCATCTCCTGTTGCTCTTTAGATAAACCTTGAAATTTATCCATTAATGGTTTTACTATTCCTATTAGCTTTTCAAGTATAGGAATCAAAAGCTGTCCAAACTGAATACCTAATTGCTCTGCCTGTTCTTTCATTACTCTAAGTTTATTGGTAGGTGAATCCATAGTTCTTGCAAGATCACCCTGTGCATTTTTAGTAGATTCCATAATAACCCCGTATCTTGCCATTACCTTCTGCTGTTCTGTTAAAGTTTCACCCTGCTTTGCAATTCCATGAGTATAGGCATAAGTTTTAATAGTATTTTCATTAACCAAAATACCTAAAGCCTTTAATGGCTCTGCTTCACCACTTATACCAGATTTTAATTTTTCGAATGCCTCTTCTGGTTTTAAATTATAAAAGGAAGCCATATCATAGGAAAGCTGAGTAAGTCCTTCAGACATCTTTAAGGATTCCTGTGCTGTTAATCCCATACTGGTTAACATAGAATTATAGGTAGCTACATTTTTTCTAACATTATATGCATTAAGTCCAAGAGCCTTTGAAGTTTCCTCTGACCACTTTCTAGCATCACTAGCCATAGATCCCATGGCCACTTCAAAGAGATTTTCAGATTCCACTGCATCCATAGCCATTTTTGTTGCAGCAGTTCCTATTCCAACTAAAGGAAGTGTTACAGCAGTAGAAAGCTTACTTCCAACTGAGGACATCTTCTCTCCTACAGATTTCATCTTTTCTCCTGCACTATTCATGCTTTGAGAAAGCTTATACCAAGCCGAGCTTTTTTCCTTGAGTTCTCTTGTTGCTTCTTTCAGCTCATTCTCCATTTTATTTAGTTCTGCAGTAGCATAATTAAGCTTGATTTTTAGATTTTCAGTAGCTTTTGCATCTTCGCCCTTTGTTTCTACACTCTTTTGGTATGCTTTTTCTAATGCTGAAATTTTATCCTTCTGAAGTTCTATCTGTTTATTTAAAGTATCTGCTTTCAGCCTTAGACCTTCTTCAGATTTACCAAAGTCACCAAGCTTAGAAGAAGCTGCTGCAAATTCACTTTGAACAACCTTTAGACTTCTTTGTATTTTGGCAACACCTTCCTGAAAGCCTCTATCATCAAGACCTACCCTTGCAACTACGGTATTTGCATCTCTTGCCATCATCTCACCTCCCTGCTAGAAAACAATGTTATCTATATAATCAAGTTCTTCATGATCTTCTATTCCATTAACTCTTTTGTATACATTGAATAGTGCTTGTAATTTCTTAGGTGTGCTTTTCCAAAACTGCTCCTCAGTCATTTTCAAAAGATTTGTTCCCAAATAAAAGAGCCACTCCCAATCCCAGCTTTCTTGATTGGTGTGGCTTTCTATTCCCCCATATTTTCTTCTACCTCTGGCATTGCAACATTTAACGCTTCATTAATTGCAGTGCCTAACCTTTCCATATCACTTAAAGTTAACATTTTTCCTACTTCTTTTAAGGTTACAGTCTCATCTTCTGCTTTAATTGCTGAATAAATAAGCGCTCTAATTGCTTTAATCTTTCTGTTCTGTAAGTCCTCAAAGGCTCTATTAATATCACCATAGACCTCTTCTAACTCACAGAAAGTGTTCATATCAAATTTAAGTTCATAATCTTTATTTCCAATATTGATTTTAATGCCTTTGTTTTTAAGTTCTGATGCTTTCAAATAATCAGCTCCTTTCTGATTTTAGACAATAAAAAAGGACTTACCATTTCGGGTAAATCCATACCAATAATTATAAGCTATGCTTCCTTTGCTGCCGCAACCTCTTCAACTGAAGTAATATTTTCATATTCTCTACATTTTACTTCTAATAATTCATAGTTACAGCATCTTTTTTTAAGATTTGAATTTGCATTGTTTTTTACTATACTGTACAACACTTTTGCCTTTTTTCTTATCTTTTCATGATTTGAATTTATAAATTTAGCCTGATCTCTTAGTAAATTTTTGTATTTTTCATCGCTTATACTCTCTATATCTATTCTAATTATCTCGCTATCTGGTACAGGTATCATATTATTTAAATTTATAACACCTAAATATCCTTTATCAATCTTAAAAATGTCAGGAGCCTTTTCACTTATTTTTTCATATTTTTTCTTAGGAGATGATAATGGTGCATAATATTTTTGATTATTTATTTCAAATACAACACCTATATATCTTCTTCTTTCCTCTTTATTTTCTCTAACCACATCATCAAAATTCCTCAAGTATTCTACATATTGATTAGTAATTGAGCATATGTAAATTCTGTTACCCATTTTAATCCCCCTGACATTAAAATAGAGTAGCAACTTGGCTACTCTACATACTCTTTTAACTCCTCATTTATACGGCTGAGGTTTTACCGGCTTTTTCAACTCCCCATTTTATGGTTGGGGTTTAACCATCTCTTTTAACTCCTCACTTATACGGTCGAGGTTTTACCGACTCTTTTATCTAATATCGGGTCTTTGACACTTACTCCAAAAAATAATCGCTGAAGCCATTGGAAAGGCTTTATTTTTTTGTCAATTTTCGGAAATATTTGTTTCGTATTATCTCGTAGTATGTTATAATATAAAGAATAGGAGGGATTTTTAATAT
>JAHDQA010000031.1 GCA_018434075.1 Tissierellaceae bacterium | reverse complement strand
CCTTGGTATCAGGTTTCTGTCCGTCAGGCTACGATTTCGCTATTGCTTCCTCTCGCCCACACCTCGCGATGTGAACCTTGCAAGTCGCTTTAGGGTTCGTCGGCAACCACGCCCCTTGTGGACTTTCACCACAGACAGACGACATGCCCGTCATACATAAAATAAATGAGTGCTTGCACTCATTTATTTTGTATGTTCCGGTCTTATTGAGACGATTTCTATGGCTTTAGTTATTTCTTTTATTACATCTGCAACATATTGAGTTTCCATTTCTTTAATCTTAGAATACACTTCACCTATTTCTGTGACTGAATACATGCCTGGCAAATTATTTAAAGCCAATGCAGCGATATCTAGTCTACATTTCTCACAATTGCAGACTGAGTCAAATTGAGGCAAAAGCTTATCTACATAGGATAGTACTAAATCTTCCATGTGGTTATGCAGCTTCATAGAATCATCTCCATATTTATATTTGTTAATTTCACTATAACATAAAATTTAAAAAACAACACTAAAAAGTGTTGTTTTTTAACCAAATCTTCCCGTTATATAATCTTCAGTACGTTTGTCCCTTGGAGTACTAAATATAAAATCAGTTTCATCAAATTCTATGAGCTCTCCATTTAAGAAAAAAGCTGTTTTATCAGAAATTCTAGCTGCTTGCTGCATATTGTGAGTGACAATTATTATTGTTATCTCTTTCTTTAGCTCTTCAGCAAGATCCTCAACTTTTAATGTAGAAATAGGGTCAAGTGCTGATGTAGGCTCATCCATTAACAATACTTCCGGTTCCACAGCTAGCGCTCTGGCTATGCAAATTCTCTGCTGTTGTCCTCCAGATAATGATAGCGCGTTCCGTTTTATCCTGTCTTTAACTTCATCCCAAATAGCTGCTCTTTTTAAGCTTTTTTCAACTATTTCATCCAATACAGACTTCTTTTTTATTCCATGAGCTCTAGGCCCATATGCAACATTATCATACACTGACATGGGAAATGGATTCGGTTTTTGAAAAACCATTCCTATCCTAGTCCTTAGCTTAGTTACGTCTATTTCTTTGTATATATCTTCTCCATCGAGTAAAACTTCTCCCTCAACTCTTACTCCTTCAATCAAGTCATTCATTCTGTTTAGCGTCCTTAAAAAAGTTGACTTGCCACATCCAGAAGGCCCTATAAGAGAGGTTATTTCCTTTTCTTTAATTTCCATGTTAATATTTTTAAGTGCTTGGAAATCTCCATAATACATGTCAAGATTTTTTATGCTGAATTTATTCTCCATATTGTTCTCCTCTAAATCTTAGTGAATTTTTTCGATATGAATTTTGAAAGAGCATTGAGTACTATTATAGTTATTATTATAACACTCCCTATTGCGCTAGCCAATTCTATATTTGCTTCTTCTTTAGCAACTGTATAAGCTTTTACTGTTAATGTTGATCCAGACTCGAGTAATGAACCTGGAATTTTCGCTGCAGTACCTGCAGTTAGTAATAGAGCTGCAGATTCCCCTATTATACGACCTATACTTAAAATTATCGCAACGACAATGCCAGGTACTGCTGTTGGTAATACAACTCTGGTTATGGTATATATCTTATTAGCGCCTAATCCGAAAGAGGCTTCCCTATAAGAATCTGGTACAGCTTTTAAAGACTCTTCAGTTTGTCTGATTATTACTGGCAATAGAATTATGCTTAAAGTCAAAGCTCCAGCAAGTAATGAATATCCAAGGTTAAGTGTCATAACAAATAGGATCATCCCAAATAAACCATATATTATAGACGGTATACCTGCCAAACTTTCAGTTGCAAACCTAACTAAATTTACAAATTTACCGGGTTTTGCATATTCAACTAAATAAATCGCTGCAAATACCCCTATTGGCACTGAAAATAATAACGATAAGCCAATCATCATTAGCGTAGTTACAATCATAGGGAATATCCCGCCGCCCTGTTTAGTAATTCTCATTGTAACAGTATCTTTATTTACATTATTTAGTATCTGATTTACTTCTTCAACACTTTTCCCTTCAACATTTATCCCATTTACCCTGTTTATGATGTCTTTTTCACTAAGAGCTAAGGGTTTTCCTTTGTTATTTATGGCATCTTCTACTAAAGATGTGTCTTCTATCTCTTTAATGACTATTACTTTTTTTTCTTTTGATCCTTTTTCTTTTATTGTGGTTTCTTCTAATATTAGCCCTAAAGGATTTTGCGAGCCTTCACTTAACTTCACATCAACATATGCAGATGTAGAGTCGAATTGACTAGTAAGAAAATATAAATCCACATGAGGAAGTCCTTTAGAAAAAATAAAACCTAAAATAAAAACAAGAATCCCAATAGTAAAAAGAGTAGCAATTCCAATAAGCCCATATATGAAACTTTCTTTTATATTTATTTTCTTTTTCATTTTAGAACACTTCCTCTAGTAATCCTGCTTAATATTAAATTTATTAAAATAATAAATACAAATAGCACAACTCCTGTTGCAAAAAGCATTTCTTGATGTAGTCCAAAGGCGTAACTCATCTCCATCGCAATATTTGTAGTAAGTGGTCTTATCGGTGAAAAAATGCTCTTAGGCAATCCTGCAATTGGATTTCCAGCAACAAGCATGACCGCCATAGTCTCGCCTATTGCTCTACCTATCCCAAGCACTACGCCCGCAAGTATACCAGACTTTGCAGCGGGTAATACAACTTTAAATATCGTATAAAGTTTAGTGGCGCCTAATCCGAAAGAGCCTTCTCTATACGCATCAGGTACAGAATTTATAGCACTTTCTGTTATAGTAATCACAGTTGGTAAAATCATTATCATAAGTACAATAATTACTGCAAGCAATGACTGCCCTTGTGCTTGAGGAGAAATCTGCATGATCCATGGGACTATGACTCCTAGCCCAAATAGTCCATATAATACAGAGGGTATCCCTGCTAGCATCTCTACTGCTGGTTTAATGATTTTTTTTGCCCATTTGGGTGCGAGTTCAGCAATAAAAATTGCAGTGAGTATCCCGACTGGAACTCCAAGTATAATTGCTCCAAAAGTCGCAAGTAGTGAACCGACGATCATGTACAAAATGCCAAACTTGCCTAAACTAGGCCTCCACTCTAGTCCCGATAAAAAGTCAATCAAATTGTAATTTCCCTCTGCGTTGCCAGGTATAAACGGCTGCAATCCTCTATAAAACACAAAAAATGCTATCGCCGCAACACTAATAATTGCCACTGTAGCATTAAATAAAAATAAATAATGAGCTAATTTCTCTTTTAATTCATTTTTTTTATCTAATTTCATATCCTTTTCCATATAGAGTCTCCTTATGTATTTAAGTAAAGCTAAGCTTAAGCTTAGCTTTACTTATTCTGTATTTATTTTACTCTTATAGCGCCATTTTCTTCAACTATATTTTGTCCTTCTTCACTCATAACAAAATCTAGAAAAGCTTTTGCTGGTTCTGTTAAATTTTCCTCTTTGTAGACAAATATGAAAGGTCTTGAAATTTTATAAGTTCCATTAATTACATCTTCTGCTGTTGGTTCTACTCCTTCAACTTTTAAAGGTTTTACAGTATTGTCAAGGGAAGAGAAAGATACATAGCCAATAGCTTTAGGATTCCCTGCGACAGTTGTTTGGACGTTCCCATTTCCTTCAGCTATCAAAGCTTTTTGAGTTAATTTGCCTTCAAAACCTAATATTTCCTCAAATGCTCCCCTTGTTCCGGATCCATCTTCTCTAGAAACAACTACTATTTCTTCGTCATTTCCACCTAGTTCTTTCCAATTAGTTATTTCACCAGTGTAGATTTTTGTAATTTGGTCTATTGTTAAATCTTCAACTGGATTTGCTGGATTGACTATTACTCCAATCCCATCATATGCGATTGTTAGTTCTTCTATACCCCAAGCTTTTTCTTCATCTTTTATTTCTCTTGATGCTGTACCGATTTGAGTAACTCCATCTGCTGCATTCTTAATTCCACCAGATGATCCTATTGCTTCATAAGTTCCTACTACATCTGGATTTAATGCCATAAATTCTTCAATCAATGCCAATCCTACTTTTTCTACTGAAGTCGAACCTGATAAAGTCAATGGACCACTTAAATTTTGAGGTTCTTCCGCTACTGGTTCTTCTGTTCCTGGTTCCTCAGTAGGTGGTGTTTCATTACCTGATGTACAAGCCACTAAAAATACTGACAGCGCCAACATTAAAACTAATATAAAACTAAACTTAGATCTTTTCACTATTAATCCTCCTATCAATCTTTTCTTTATTGTTCTCTTATATAATACGTTTTTTCTATTAAGAAACAATATAGTGAATGTTAAGAGTATGTAAAATAAAGCTTCCATTCGTATATTACCCAAATGGAAGCTTTCTAGACAAAATATTAAAAAATTAAATGAAGTATAGGTGCAGTCAATAAAATGGAAATCGCAACTCTCTCCAGCCAAATCAAAATATAGTCTTTCATAGTCAAAGGTATTTCTGTTCCCATCATGCATGGAATAGACGCTGAGAAGAACAGAATTTCTGAAACGCTTACAACTGCAATTAAAAATTTTGTTATAATATCCGCTTCAGTAACTAATAGAGCCGGCAAAAACATTTCTGCAATACTTAAAGCACTTGCTTTAGCCGCAAGCATCGGTTCCGGAATCCTTGTGATAAATGTAAATGGATAAAAAACATATCCAATAATATCAAACACAGGAGTATACTCGGCTAATAATATTCCAAAAACTCCGATTGACATAAGCAACGGTCCAATTGATAAAGCTAATTTGATACCTTCAAACAAATTGTCTTTCACACTTTTAAATACGGTTGGAGCTTGATCAAATGCTTTCATACCCTCTTCCATAGCCAATTTAAATCTGTTTCCCTTGTATTCCTTTTCTCTTACAATTTCAATACCTTGATAATATTCATTTGGTTTTTTATTTAAAGGATATATTCTCGCAGTTATCGCTGTTACTACAAATGTAATAACCAGTGTCAGCCAAAAATACAGTAACCAATGGTCCATTATGCCTAATGTATTTGCAACTATAACCATAAATGTCGCTGAAACTGTAGAAAAACCAGTTGCAATAATAGCTGCTTCCTTGCCAGTGTATTTTCCCTCTTTATACACTCTGTTTGTTATCAAAAGTGCTATCGAGTAGCTGCCAACAAAAGAAGCAACAGCATCTATCGCGGATCTGCCTGGCGTCTTCCATACTGGTTTCATGACAGGTTGCATCAATGCCCCAACGAATTCCATAAGCCCATAATTCACTAAAAATGCTAAAAATATCGATCCTATAGGCACAATCATGGTAACAGATTTTACTATGCTATTGTAAATAAATGGAATAACATCTTCATTCATTAGAAATTCTGGCCCTTTATTAAATATTGCCATAAGTACAAACACAATTCCAAACAGCTTGAAAAAAGAAAATATGATTGATGTAGTCGACTTTTTCCATTCCCCTTTTATAAATGGCAATACACCGCCTAAACAAACGATGATACCCACATAGATTGGACTAAAATATGGGATGTTTTTTACATATGTGACTATGTGGTCAATTGGAATAGTACTTTTACCACCGATGTTTATTGGTATAAAAAACATGAATATTCCGACAAATGAATATAAAATAAATCTAATTATTTTACTACCAGTTATTTCTACATCCTTTTGCATAAAAGCCTCCTTATTATTGCCCAGGCATAAAGCCTGGGCTTATTTTACTTATAGTATTTATCTACTAAATTTTTTACCAACTCGTCATCCGCTACAAATGGCAGTGTAATATGATCTGTTGAACTATTTCTATAATTATACTCAATCGCTGTTTCGATTGAATTTTCATTTCTTGCCCAAGCTCTCCTTGCTACGCCATTCATTACATCCCATGGCATTGCTCTTTTCAAAATCTTATCAACACGTTCAGATCCATCAAGAACCATACCAAAGCCACCATTTATAGCTTTACCTATGCCTACTCCACCGCCATTGTGCAAAGTTACTAAGCTCATGCCTCTTGCAACATTGCCAGCAAAGCATTGAGTTGCCATATCTGCCATGATATTACTTCCATCTTTGATATTTGCCGTTTCTCTAAATGGCGAATCTGTTCCGGAAACATCGTGATGATCTCTGCCCATCATAATTGGCCCAACTTCACCATTTCTGACCATTTCATTGAATTTTAGAGCAATTTGTGTCCTCCCGACTTCGTCTTGATAAAGAATACGAGCTTGTGTGCCAACTACTAAGTTGTTTTTCTCAGCATCTCTAATCCAGTTGTAGTTATCTCTATCTTGATATCTTCTATTTGGATTTATGCATTCCATTGCAGCTTTGTCGGTCTTAATTAAATCTTCGTGTTTTCCACTTAAGCAAACCCATCTAAATGGTCCATACCCATAGTCAAATAACATCGGTCCCATGATATCTTCAACATAAGATGGAAATATAAAACCTTCAGAATCATCTATCCCATTTTTAGATATCTCTTTAACCCCTGAATCATAAACCGCTTTCATAAAGCTATTGCCATAATCAAAGAAATAGGTTCCCCTGTCTACTAGTGTTTTAATCAGTTCAAAGTGTTTTCTTAAAGACTTATCCACTTCTTTTATAAAGTTCTCTTTATCCTCATTTAGCATCTTAGTCCTTTGCTCATATGTTAATCCTTGTGGACAATACCCTCCATCGTATGCAGCATGGCAAGAGGTTTGGTCTGACAATAATTCAATATGAATATTTTTATCAACTGCATACTCTAATAAGTCAATGATGTTGCCATGATAAGCTATTGCCCTAGCTTCTTTTTTATCTGCATATTCAAAAGCTTTGTCAAAAACTATGCCTAAATCATCATAGCATTCATCAATCCAACCTTGTTTTAATCTCGTTTCAATCCTTGAATAATCAACTTCTGCAATGACACCTACTCCATTAGCTATTTTTGTAGCTTTACCTTGTGCGCCACTCATTCCACCTAATCCAGAACTTACAAACATATGGCCACTCAAATCTCCTTCAGCAGGAATTCCCAGTTTCATTCTACCGGCATTTAAAATAGTGTTAAATGTCCCATGAACAATCCCTTGTGGTCCGATGTACATCCATCCGCCTGCAGTCATCTGCCCATAGTTTGCAACTCCCATAGCTTGAGCTTTAATCCAATGTTTCTGATCATCAAACATTCCTACCATGAGAGCATTTGTGATGATTACTCTAGGCGATTCCTTTGAAGATCTAAATAATCCCAATGGGTGCCCTGATTCAATAACTAATGTCTGCTCATCTGTCAATTCTTCAAGGTATTTTTTCGTAAGCCTATACTGCATCCAATTTTGAAAAACTTGACCTGTTTCACCATATGTTACAAGTTCATATGGATATAGTGCTACTTCAAAGTCCAGATTGTTATCTATCATAACTTGAAAAGCTTTACCTTCTATACACTTTCCTTTGTATTCATCAATAGGTTTACCATAGATTCTACCTTCTGGTCTAAATCTATATCCATAAATTCTTCCTCGGGTTAGTAGTTCCTCTAAAAATTCAGGTGCTAATTTTTCATGCAATTCTTCTGGAACATATCTTAATGCATTCTTTAAGGCAATTTCAGTTTCTCTCTTAGTAAGAGTAAACTCTCTCTTTGGAGCTCTACGGATTGATTCGTCAAATTTAGGATAATCAGGCAAATAATTATCTAATTTTATTTGCATTGATTCTCCTATTGTTTTGTTATCATACATTTTAATTCCTCCCATTTTTCTTATATACAATTTCCCCGTTTTTTATAACTGTATTAGTATGATTTATTCCGAAATGATAAATCATATATGCCACATTTGGTACATCAAAAATAGCAATGTCAGCTTTTTTACCTACTTCAATTGATCCAACTTCATTCTCTCTTCTTATGGCACAAGCTGCATTTATAGTGGCAGCAGTGAGCACTTCCTCAGGTGTCATTTTTAAAGTTATAGAAGCAAAAGACATCATAAGCTGAAGATTCTCACTAGGACAGCTCCCAGGATTGTAATCAGTTGCAATAGCTACAGCCACATCATTTTCAATCATGAATCTTGCATCAGCAACTTTCCCTTCTTGAAGATTAAAACTAGTTCCAGGTAAAAGCACGGCAATTACATTTCTCTCTCCCATTTGCTTTATTCCATTTTTGCTAGCACTGATTAAATGTTCTGCTGATATGCAACCTATTTCACTGGCAAGTTCTGCTCCGCCAATAGAAACGATTTCATCGGCGTGTATTTTGGGGATTAAACCATGTGATTTGGCGCTTAGAAGTATTTTCCTAGATTGTTCTATGGTAAAAACACCTTCTTCACAAAAAACATCGCAGAATTCAGCTAATTTATTTTGTGCTATATATGGAATCATCTCATTTACAATTTTGTCTACAAAAGCATCAGCATTGTCCTTGTACTCAGTTGGCACCGCATGGGCTCCCATGAAAGTGGGAACTACATCGATAGGATGATTCTCATTTAATTTTTTTGCTACTTCGATTTGCTTTAATTCAGTCTGAAAATCACCTATTCCATACCCAGATTTTGCTTCCACAGTAGTTACACCATATTCAAGCATTATGTTTAAACTCTTATATGCCTTTTCATATAGCTCTTCGAAAGAAGCTTGTTGAGTTGCCCTTGCGGTAGAATGAATTCCTCCACCACTAGCTAGAATTTCAAGATATGATTTTCCTTCTAATTTCATCGAAAACTCATTTTCTCGACTGCCACCATGCACAAGATGAGTATGAGGATCAATAAGCCCAGGTGTAACTAATTTACCAGTTGCATCAATAAATACAGTATCTTCATCAGTAGATATATAATCTGGAAGTTTGCCTTTTCCAACATAGATTATTTTATCTTCAGATACTGCAATAACCCCATTTTCAATTAATCCTATCTCTTTTTGTTTTTTGTTCTTTCTAGGTTCGTTGCCACCACTTACCGTAGCTAAATTTGAAATGTTTTCAATAACTAGAGTTGCTTTCATCTAATCATCCTCTCTATTCTGACATCCTTTTTTCAAGTATTTGAGTCTTTTCAAAGTTTTCCAATTTCAAGTGATAATCAGCCACATCAATCAATGCATCCATTGGCACTAAGCCTATTATTTCACTGCCAATAACGTTTACCCCATATCTGTTGGCTTCTCTTTCAACTGTGTCAAACACTCTAAACAATGGAGTCTTAGTATAATCAACCATGTTTATTGAAACTTGAACAATATTTCTCTCAGCTATTTCTATACCCAAAGCTTTGCAGTAAGTAAATCCCCCTGTCTTTGCTCTGATAGCTTTAGCTATCTTTTTAGCTATATCTAAATTATTAGTCCCTAAATTTATATTGAAAGCTACTAGAGGCATTCTAGCCCCAACTGCAGTAACCCCTGACTTTTCATTTAACTCTCTTGGTCCATAATCAGGAGCCCATTCTTGTAATTGTAGTTTTTCTTTCATTCCTTCATATTGCCCTTTTCTTATATCAGCTAGATTTTCTCTGTGAGGAGCAGAGGCAGATTTTTCATATAAGTACACTGGAATTGAAAGTTCATTTCCTATCCTTTCTCCGAGTTTCTTAGACAATTCCACACACTCTTCCATGGTAACATCTGAAATAGGGATCAGCGGAATAACATCAGTCGCTCCCATTCTTGGATGTTCTCCTTTGTGAGACCTCATGTCAATAAGTTCACTGGCCTTTTTAGCAGCCATAAAAGCAGCCTCAATAACCTTTTCTGGTTCTCCAATAAAAGTAACTACACTTCTATTGTGGTCTTTATCCATTGAATAGTCTAAAAGTTTTACACCATCAACTTTTCTTATCTCATCTAAAATCTTTTCTAGTTTTTCTTTATCTCTGCCTTCGCTAAAATTTGGAACACATTCAATTAATTTACCCATTTCAATCCCCCTAAATATTCTTTGATATTTTTATATGCAATTTTTGTACCATACTTGTTGATTAAGAAGTTCTCATATTTGAGCCTTTCAAATTTTGCATTTTTAAAAGTGTTTGAAAATAAAACACATAAATAAATAATTGACAGTTTCTTTGTCTATAAATTATACTTTTTGTTGCTTTTTAAAACATTACTTTTCTACATTATGCTTTCTCATTCTGTAAATAAGGCTTTGCCTTGAGATATTCAGATTTCTTGCTGTCTTAGTTACATTCCACTTGTTTTTTTCGAGAGATTCTAATATCATTTTCTTCTCTAATTCATTAATTGCACTGTCTATATCATTGGTCTTTATATCATTTTCATTGTTTTCATTAAAAATGATTTCTTTTAAATAATCAGGAATATTATCAAGTCTTAAATATTTCTCATTATCTAATGACCTGACCATTATATTTTCAATAAAGTGTTCTAATTCTCTTATATTCCCTGGCCAGTTGTAGCTCTTCATTACTTGTTTAAGTGAATTTTCAATCCCAATTATATTTTTGTTCATTGCCTTATTAAATTTTTTAATATAATAATCAGAAATCTCAAATATGTCACCTTCCCTCTTATTTAGAGGTGGAATATATAGATTATATCCAGAAATTCTGTAAAAAAGATCTTGCCTTAATCTTCCTTTTTCAATTAGTTCGTAAGGATCTTCATTCATTGCACTTATAATTCTGCATTTTAATGGAAATGTTTCTTTCCCACCAACTCTTCTGACACTCTTTTCTTGAAGAGCTCTAAGTAACTTAGTTTGCATATTTAAAGGCATTGTATTTAGTTCATCTAAAAATAGTGTGCCTTCATCAGCTTCCTCAAAAAGTCCTGATGAATCCACAGCTCCTGTATATGCACCTTTTACGGAACCAAAAAGAATAGTTTCAAGCAGATTCTCTGGTATTGCAGAACAATTGATTCCAATAAAAGGGAACCTCTGCCTTTTCCCAAAGTTGTGTATGCTCTGCGCAAATACTTCCTTGCCAGTGCCGGTTTCTCCAACTAAAAGTACGCTGTTGTCAAGCCACGATAGTGCTTCTGCCTCTTTGATAAGCTTTTTCATAATATCTGACGAGCCAATGATATCAGAAAATGTAAATCTTGTTCCGTTGTTAAAAATGCTCTTTTCTAAATTGTCATCCTTGAAAAAGTTTCTCTTTAATTCAGCAATTTCGCTAAGTAAATTTTGAAGCTTCGTCTCATCTTTGCTTATTGAATACACGCCAATCGTAGTTCCGTTTAATATAATAGGGTATGTAGAATAAGATTTGTACACTGGTTTCCCATTGTGAACTGCATGAGCTTTATACCTATTTACTATGGGTTTTCGAGTCTTTAATACTTGCATGTGTTCAGATTTATTTTTATCGCTATAACCATATGCATCCCATATATATTTTCCAATCATTTGATCTTTAGATTTTCTCTCTAAATCTTCCATAGCTTTATTGTAAATAACAACTTTTCCATCTTTATCAGAAAGCAATACTCCATCATATAAATTTTCAACAATTTCTTCAAGACATATTGCTTTTGTCAAAATATCATCATAATTGCCGATTGGTTCGAATATAATTAAATTAAAAGCCTCTATTTTATATGACTTGATATTATATAAATTGTTTGAAATTGCATAATAAGAATTTTTAACATTAAAATCTAGACTCTCAAATTGTTTGAGATCATCATTAGCTATTTTTCTCAATTCATCAGATAAATACAATATTCTTTTCCCATCGGAAACGATAAATAGATTAAATATGTTGTTTATTACTTTAACTATATATGTAAAGTCCATAAAAATCACCCCATGCTTATTTAAGTCAATTATATCACAAAAGATGCCAGCTTATTTGCTGACATCTTTATCCTTCTTTAATAGATCTCTGATTTCTGTAAGTAAAATGACTTCTTCACTAGGTTTAGGTGGTGCTGCCACATTCTCTTTTCTCTTGGACTTCTCAATAATTCTAATCATCATAAATATTGCGAATGCTATAATTAGAAAATCGATAACATTTTGTATAAACATCCCGTAATTAATTGCAAGTTCAGGTGTTTCTCCTTGAGCAGGCGAAATTACATACTTTAATGAAGTAAAATCAACCTTTCCTAAGATGATCCCAAGAATTGGCATGATTATGTCATTAACAAGTGATGAGACGATTTTCCCAATAGCACCGCCTATTATAACACCAACTGCAAGATCTAAAACATTTCCTCTACTTATAAACTTCTTAAAATCATTCCACATTAAACCACTTCCCAAAATAGATTTTTTATATATATTATATATACCCATAAATAATATACGTTAAGTATATATAAATATATATAAGCCTTTAATAAAAGACATATATAACTTCAAACAGATGGCTGACATTTAAGTGTTTAATGATAAATATAGTTTTTACATTCTAGTATAGTTTTATTTGAAGGCAAAAGTCTTAAAAACTTGTAAAAAGTACTTATATATTTACATTCTAGTGTAGTTCTATTTGAAGTAATTCTCTGCATTAATAATTGTATCATAATTTTATATTTACATTCTAGTGTAGTTCTATTTGAAGTCTGATACTGGCTTGCTCGTTGATTCAATTATGTTTATTTACATTCTAGTGTAGTTCTATTTGAAGTATATCCATTCACATAAGTTGTCAAACTTTGTTGTAATTTACATTCTAGTGTAGTTCTATTTGAAGAAAATTTACTCTTACTCTAGTTTTTGACTCATAGTCATTTACATTCTAGTGTAGTTCTATTTGAAGTCTGTCTCACTGACTATCTTAAGCATTAGATCTGCTAATTTACATTCTAGTGTAGTTCTATTTGAAGGCAACTATCAAGCAAGATAAATCACTAAGGATAAGATATTTACATTCTAGTGTAGTTCTATTTGAAGCTACTGAAACTGTCAAGCTAACAGCTAGTGAGGAAAATTTACATTCTAGTGTAGTTCTATTTGAAGTTCAGACTAACTGGGCTAACGCAACACCTGAACAAATTTACATTCTAGTGTAGTTCTATTTGAAGTTACAATGCAGGATGATTTTACCCCTCAAGCTAATAATTTACATTCTAGTGTAGTTCTATTTGAAGACAATGAAGTTCATATAATAGCTTATTACTATAAGTATTTACATTCTAGTGTAGTTCTATTTGAAGTTTTTCCACTTTCTAATCCAAATGTTATCTCCCTAATTTACATTCTAGTGTAGTTCTATTTGAAGTTTCGAGGTTTCAATCGCATCCGTGATAATAACGTCATTTACATTCTAGTGTAGTTCTATTTGAAGAGCCATTAAACACACCGCCTTTCTTTTATTCTAATTCATTTACATTCTAGTGCAGTTCTATTTGAAGTAGTGGCAAGTATTGCCCACACAGAACACTTGATAATTTACATTCTAGTGTAGTTCTATTTGAAGTAAAATATTCTTCTATCCCATATTTTAGAACTGCATATTTACATTCTAGTGTAGTTCTATTTGAAGTTCGCCATAAATGCGGCGCTCGTCTCCCGGGTATAGATTTACATTCTAGTGTAGTTCTATTTGAAGAATCTTCAAAATTTTCTTTTCTTAAATCAACTTTAATATTTACATTCTAGTGTAGTTCTATTTGAAGAACTCGGCAAGCGCCCAGCCTTGAGGGTATGCCTCATTTACATTCTAGTGTAGTTCTATTTGAAGCATATATAGTTCAGTCAAATGGATTGTACAAGGTTCATTTACATTCTAGTGTAGTTCTATTTGAAGTGTGTACTTGATATTGACGTCAACGGCTCCGTCATACGATTTACATTCTAGTGTAGTTCTATTTGAAGTGTTCCTTTGTGAACATGGGTTCAGCCGCCTTCGGCATTTACATTCTAGTGTAGTTCTATTTGAAGTTTCTGAATTTCTTGAAAGAAAGGTGTGATTCTAAAATTTACATTCTAGTGTAGTTCTATTTGAAGTTGAATTGAACTGGGGACCTGAAAACCAGGTCTTTTATTTACATTCTAGTGTAGTTCTATTTGAAGCTGTTCGTTGACAATGCGTCAAGCTGTGCCGTAAACATTTACATTCTAGTGTAGTTCTATTTGAAGAAATCGTAATGCTTGGCACGCTGGGGATGGTGGAAGATTTACATTCTAGTGTAGTTCTATTTGAAGTCGGCGAACCTGGTCGACAATAAATTCGTTACCTTATTTACATTCTAGTGTAGTTCTATTTGAAGAATTTCGGCAGTAATTGGAGTAATACTTCGAATACATTTACATTCTAGTGTAGTTCTATTTGAAGCAGCGGAGGCGACGACGGCGAACCATACACAACCGCATTTACATTCTAGTGTAGTTCTATTTGAAGGCTGAAAGTTGACGTCGTGACCTATATTGACACAAATTTACATTCTAGTGTAGTTCTATTTGAAGTCAATTGTAGCACAGCACAAGCCATTCCACTAATTGATTTACATTCTAGTGTAGTTCTATTTGAAGCTACATCATTCAAAAGAATATTTACACCAATTGAAAATTTACATTCTAGTGTAGTTCTATTTGAAGGTGTCATTCTACTTAGTTCAGGAGTAAAGATTGAGGATTTACATTCTAGTGTAGTTCTATTTGAAGCCCGACGGGTTTGTGTGCCGTTCTCGACGACGTCAATTTACATTCTAGTGTAGTTCTATTTGAAGGTTAAAGTTGATATGGATGATTTACCATATCCAGTAAATTTACATTCTAGTGTAGTTCTATTTGAAGGCCCGAGCCTTCCACACCTCAGTCACAGAGCTCGAAATTTACATTCTAGTGTAGTTCTATTTGAAGGGGTGAAGAACTCGAAGGACTGGGCGACGTAGTCAATTTACATTCTAGTGTAGTTCTATTTGAAGTGGCCACCTGAGTCAATGCAAGTCATTGAGATCTTGATTTACATTCTAGTGTAGTTCTATTTGAAGTTGACATATGCAGAGACGACGACAAGATCCTGATCGCATTTACATTCTAGTGTAGTTCTATTTGAAGAAAACAAACAACAAAGCAAGCCACCCAGCAATTAAAATTTACATTCTAGTGTAGTTCTATTTGAAGCAGTGTTAATGTCATCATCAATATGAGCATCAGCCATTTACATTCTAGTGTAGTTCTATTTGAAGATAACGAGTATGCACGAGCAAAACTCCCTATTTAACATTTACATTCTAGTGTAGTTCTATTTGAAGGAGGTGTCCGACGTGGCTCTTTCCCTTTATTTATGATTTACATTCTAGTGTAGTTCTATTTGAAGTCTTTTCAATTTTCTCAATATTTCTTCTTTCATTTTTATTTACATTCTAGTGTAGTTCTATTTGAAGCTTTGTAAACCATCCAATTTGTTCAGCTTTCATTTGGATTTACATTCTAGTGTAGTTCTATTTGAAGATTCCCTAATGCGATAACATGCACCGGCAATCTCGCATTTACATTCTAGTGTAGTTCTATTTGAAGCAACAAAAGAAAACCTTGCAGAATTGGCTTAAAATAATTTACATTCTAGTGTAGTTCTATTTGAAGTGTTGTCGCTGATCTTATCCCTGACACCATGTCAAAATTTACATTCTAGTGTAGTTCTATTTGAAGTGTAACCCCTGCTGAAAATGATGTGTTAAATGGGATAATTTACATTCTAGTGTAGTTCTATTTGAAGTTCCAAACTTACTTAATAAAACCCTGTCATTAACTTGATTTACATTCTAGTGTAGTTCTATTTGAAGTATATGCTGTGCCTTCCATCCATCTACGCCAAACGCTATTTACATTCTAGTGTAGTTCTATTTGAAGTCCTGGCACAGATGAAACAATCAAGGCGCTTTTTGCATTTACATTCTAGTGTAGTTCTATTTGAAGACAAAAAAAATTATAATTTTGGATTTCAAATATCAAATTTACATTCTAGTGTAGTTCTATTTGAAGACACAGCAGCAGATTATAGGCCGATAACATTTACTGAATTTACATTCTAGTGTAGTTCTATTTGAAGGAATGCAATAGCCGTTTTAACAGTTGCGTTAATTTCATTTACATTCTAGTGTAGTTCTATTTGAAGACTTGTTATTGAAACATCAGTAATTGTTGATATATTATTTACATTCTAGTGTAGTTCTATTTGAAGTTATCTATTCGATGAAAAAGAAGTAGTAATGACACAATTTACATTCTAGTGTAGTTCTATTTGAAGAGAATTAATCTTATCGCCTGAAATGCTATCAACAAAATTTACATTCTAGTGTAGTTCTATTTGAAGAGCATTAATAACCCGGTACCGGTTTATTGGAATGTAATTTACATTCTAGTGTAGTTCTATTTGAAGAACTGAATTAACAGTAGTTACAGATTATACTTTAGAATTTACATTCTAGTGTAGTTCTATTTGAAGTGGCTGCAAAATTCATTGCTTCCAAGCTAAAAGAAAATTTACATTCTAGTGTAGTTCTATTTGAAGTTATAAGCATTTGTTGAATTTGCCCCAGGTAGAATTCATTTACATTCTAGTGTAGTTCTATTTGAAGGTAAAAGCTTGTAGTTGACCATGTGTGAATTGTGATATTTACATTCTAGTGTAGTTCTATTTGAAGCAAGGTTGGAACTGGCAAAAGATTCCCCTTATTCCTATTTACATTCTAGTGTAGTTCTATTTGAAGGCACCTATTACTGCTACTTTTGCCATCTATTAACCCTATTTACATTCTAGTGTAGTTCTATTTGAAGTGGAAAAGTAAGAATTTACTTTGATGTATTAGTAGAATTTACATTCTAGTGTAGTTCTATTTGAAGAAAACTATAAAGAAGAAGAATTAAACATTGTTGACGCATTTACATTCTAGTGTAGTTCTATTTGAAGATGAAATACAGAAGAAACCTATATATTACCAGAAAATTTACATTCTAGTGTAGTTCTATTTGAAGGCATAAATTATTTAATTGCATTAGAGCCTTTGATTGATTTACATTCTAGTGTAGTTCTATTTGAAGACAAGAAATAAAAGACAAGATGTTAAAGACTGTATCATTTACATTCTAGTGTAGTTCTATTTGAAGTTATATGAAATACAGAAGAAACCTATATATTACCAGAAAAATTTACATTCTAGTGTAGTTCTATTTGAAGGTATTATTATGTTGTAAATAAATTAAATTTTAAAAAATTTACATTCTAGTGTAGTTCTATTTGAAGTTTCTTGCATAAGATGATGCAGAGCCAGTAATCTGATTTACATTCTAGTGTAGTTCTATTTGAAGAAGATATTAAAACAAAAGTAAAAAGACAATTATTAAATTTACATTCTAGTGTAGTTCTATTTGAAGTCATTGGCAGGTATAACAAAAACCAAAGTAAAAGAAATTTACATTCTAGTGTAGTTCTATTTGAAGGGAATTGAAGTGGAAGATAAGAATACACCATCAACTATTTACATTCTAGTGTAGTTCTATTTGAAGAGCTAGTAAAAAGACTAAGAAAATGAGAGTTTATAGATTTACATTCTAGTGTAGTTCTATTTGAAGACATCATGTTCATTTAGTTCACGCTGATATTCATTATTTACATTCTAGTGTAGTTCTATTTGAAGAGTCTCCAGACTTGTAACAAGTATCACAATTTAATTTATTTACATTCTAGTGTAGTTCTATTTGAAGTCACTAAATGTAAATGTTTTAATTACTGATTCATTAGCATTTACATTCTAGTGTAGTTCTATTTGAAGCAATATATTTATTCATAATTTACCCCCATATTATTAAAATTTACATTCTAGTGTAGTTCTATTTGAAGTTCCATTCTAATTAGCAAATATACAGTAATTAAAATATTTACATTCTAGTGTAGTTCTATTTGAAGCTAACCCTGTTACAACAATTACACTTTGCAAGTCTATTTACATTCTAGTGTAGTTCTATTTGAAGTTCAAGACGTGCTAGTAAATAAAATGATACTGCGATATTTACATTCTAGTGTAGTTCTATTTGAAGACAGTATGAAAAAAACAATGAAAGAAGATATATTTATTTACATTCTAGTGTAGTTCTATTTGAAGAATTTTGATGAGATCTGTCAAACAGGGTCATACTTAATTTACATTCTAGTGTAGTTCTATTTGAAGTGTAGTGCCAATTGTCAACATATCCCCTATATATTGATTTACATTCTAGTGTAGTTCTATTTGAAGAGAATTGCTTTATAATTTTACTACTAAGGAATTAAAATTTACATTCTAGTGTAGTTCTATTTGAAGAAAAAATATTAAATCCTACTCGATTACGTGAATTATATTTACATTCTAGTGTAGTTCTATTTGAAGTACTTATTGATATAGATTATGTGACACTAATAATTGAATTTACATTCTAGTGTAGTTCTATTTGAAGAAATCTATCCTAGAGATTGTCCAATTTTCAAAAAAATTTACATTCTAGTGTAGTTCTATTTGAAGAATTTTTCAAAGCTATTTCAAAATAGCAAAGAAAGAGATTTACATTCTAGTGTAGTTCTATTTGAAGTTCACGTGCAACTGTTTCAAATACCTTATCTCACACATTTACATTCTAGTGTAGTTCTATTTGAAGAGAGTTTAATCAATTTAACATTTCTCCTTCTTCCATATTTACATTCTAGTGTAGTTCTATTTGAAGTGTAACTGACTTCATTACACTAGATCATGGTAAAATATTTACATTCTAGTGTAGTTCTATTTGAAGAAGAATATTCTATCTCCAAAGATCAGACGATCTTCATTTACATTCTAGTGTAGTTCTATTTGAAGGATATGATTGTAGATAGCGCCCCCGTGTTACTATACATTTACATTCTAGTGTAGTTCTATTTGAAGGCATATTCAGTTAGCATTCAATATAATGATGTACGCATTTACATTCTAGTGTAGTTCTATTTGAAGTCTGTAAGTTTGAATGAACTCACAGACCAATAACAAATTTACATTCTAGTGTAGTTCTATTTGAAGAGCTGCCTGGTAGAAAATCGCCGGCAGGTTATCGAATTTACATTCTAGTGTAGTTCTATTTGAAGGGAGGACTGTCCACCCTGCTCCATCACATATTCCAGATTTACATTCTAGTGTAGTTCTATTTGAAGTATATTTAGATAAAGAACATGTTCAAATAAAACAATATTTACATTCTAGTGTAGTTCTATTTGAAGTATGCAAACAATGCGGAGATAATTTTTACAAGGCAATTTACATTCTAGTGTAGTTCTATTTGAAGATATAGACAGAAATGGTAATATTCAACCAGCTAAATTTACATTCTAGTGTAGTTCTATTTGAAGAGATTACTTGAATATATTATAAAGGCGGTGATAAATATTTACATTCTAGTGTAGTTCTATTTGAAGTCATAATAGAAGAAGATAGATTTAATAAAGAAACAATTTACATTCTAGTGTAGTTCTATTTGAAGTTTAAAAATGATGGTACTATGGGCGACGTATATGTAAATTTACATTCTAGTGTAGTTCTATTTGAAGGAGGATGATTTAATAGAACATAAACTAGAATATGCTGATTTACATTCTAGTGTAGTTCTATTTGAAGACGAGATTATGGACTAATATCTTTGTCAGTATACTAATTTACATTCTAGTGTAGTTCTATTTGAAGGAACTTGCAGAAATTGAGAAAAGAGCATTGACTGGATTTACATTCTAGTGTAGTTCTATTTGAAGTCCACTTCTTACACAGCTTCTGAACGAAACTAACGATTTACATTCTAGTGTAGTTCTATTTGAAGTACAGGCTGGAGCACTGCGACGATAAGGTCGAGGATATTTACATTCTAGTGTAGTTCTATTTGAAGCGAGCCTAAAAAGCGCCTGATCATGGCGCTGCAATTCATTTACATTCTAGTGTAGTTCTATTTGAAGATATTGATTATAAGACTATATCAGTAAAACAAATGTATTTACATTCTAGTGTAGTTCTATTTGAAGTCTAATCTAACTAATAAATAAATAGTTACTGCGACATTTACATTCTAGTGTAGTTCTATTTGAAGCTTTCAAGTTCTATTGCTGCCTTTTGTCCATTTCTAAATTTACATTCTAGTGTAGTTCTATTTGAAGGATATCAGTAAGAGAACACGAAGGGGATAATAAAAAATTTACATTCTAGTGTAGTTCTATTTGAAGAAATTCTGCATCTAATTTAGTATCATCAATAAATGCATTTACATTCTAGTGTAGTTCTATTTGAAGAGCCAATAATTTGTTAGTTGGTTCTACTGTATCCATATTTACATTCTAGTGTAGTTCTATTTGAAGATAACTTAGTTATGAAATTTGTAAGATTTTCAATCAAATTTACATTCTAGTGTAGTTCTATTTGAAGGTTTATCTTTATTTCTGCGTTATCCATGTGATAACCATTTACATTCTAGTGTAGTTCTATTTGAAGAAGCCACGTTTCCATTATTGCCACAAATTCATAAACATTTACATTCTAGTGTAGTTCTATTTGAAGCTATATTATAAACGGTACTGGTGTATCCCAACCTAAATTTACATTCTAGTGTAGTTCTATTTGAAGTTTAAAGCTAAGCGGTGTCAATCATGCTAAAATTGATTTACATTCTAGTGTAGTTCTATTTGAAGCCTAAATTAAAAGCTGCTGCTCCAAGAGCGACAACATTTACATTCTAGTGTAGTTCTATTTGAAGTACGAGATTATGGGCTAATATCTTTGTCAGTATATTATTTACATTCTAGTGTAGTTCTATTTGAAGTTTATTGACTCTGAAGATGAGAATGTAACGCCAGAAAATTTACATTCTAGTGTAGTTCTATTTGAAGAAACTTACATTGTGTATTACTAGACGAAATTCATCAAATTTACATTCTAGTGTAGTTCTATTTGAAGGACACTTGAAGAAGCAATGAAAATCACAGTAGCAGGATTTACATTCTAGTGTAGTTCTATTTGAAGCTGACTAAAAATTTGTTTCCTTCTCTTTGAACAACATTTACATTCTAGTGTAGTTCTATTTGAAGAATACAATAATCAGTGTCTATATCAATCTTAAAGTTATTTACATTCTAGTGTAGTTCTATTTGAAGCAGAAGATGAAATATATTCATTGTTAAAATAAAAAAATTTACATTCTAGTGTAGTTCTATTTGAAGAAATCTTTATCTAAATAGTTGTAATTTACCCAAAAATTTACATTCTAGTGTAGTTCTATTTGAAGCATAATCTAACCGTCTTATTTGCCAAATATCAACACATTTACATTCTAGTGTAGTTCTATTTGAAGTTTCGCCCTGGTCCTTGTACCAATCCCTAATATAATCATTTACATTCTAGTGTAGTTCTATTTGAAGCGACCTGTTCTACTATTTTTTTGTCTGTAATTTCAATATTTACATTCTAGTGTAGTTCTATTTGAAGCTTTTACACCAAAACAATTAGGTATTAAAATTGGTAGATTTACATTCTAGTGTAGTTCTATTTGAAGCAGCTACTGCTGGAGTGACATTTAATGCGTTGGATGCATTTACATTCTAGTGTAGTTCTATTTGAAGAAGATAAGGAATATCTAAATTATGAAAAGCTTTAAAATTTACATTCTAGTGTAGTTCTATTTGAAGTTTATGATCTTGGAGATGACATTGAAAAATTTTTTGAATTTACATTCTAGTGTAGTTCTATTTGAAGATATTCATCTTTATTGTATAATTCCCTAAAATCTACATTTACATTCTAGTGTAGTTCTATTTGAAGTATGACATACTCTGCCGATTTCGAAAACGAACATTTATTTACATTCTAGTGTAGTTCTATTTGAAGGGTTACATTCTCCCCAAAAGTTAAAGT
>JAHDQA010000101.1 GCA_018434075.1 Tissierellaceae bacterium | reverse complement strand
TTTTTCAGCTATTAATTGTATAATATTATTCATAGAGAATATTCTCCTTTCTTATTGTGGTTTTCCAATTACATTATATCAAAAGGAGAATTATTCTCTATATTTTTATGTTCTTTGTCCAACAATTATTTTACACTAAGATAGAATTTAATCGGTTATTAAAATATTATTGAGGTGCAATATGTCTATATTATTAACAACACTTAACTCAAAATTTATTCACACAAATCTCGCCATACGATATTTAAAGAAATATGTAGAAGACATTACTAAGATTGATATTATTGAATTCACGATTAATCAAACAACTGAAGAAATAGCAAGGAGAATATTTGTCTTGAATCCAGATATGGTTGGATTTTCTACATACATTTGGAATTTAGGAGAAACACTTGATGTTTGTGAAAGGCTAAAAATAGTAAACCCAAATATGAAAATATTATTAGGTGGTCCAGAAGTATCCTTCGATAGCAAACAATTGATGGAAAAAAATGCTTTTATTGACTATATCGTATGTGAAGAAGGGGAAGAAACATTTAAGGAGCTATTGCTAGGAATAAATCCATATAACATAGATGGATTGGTATTTAGAGACAATGGACACATTATTCAAAACAGAAAAAGAATGCCAATCGAGAATCTAGATTCTATTCCATCTCCTTATATAGGGTGCGAAGAAGATTTCTCTGGGAAAATAGTATACTACGAGGCTTCTAGAGGATGCCCTTTTAATTGTGATTTTTGCCTATCGTCAGGGCAAAAAGTTAGATATTTCTCTGTCAGTAGAGTTTTAGAAGATATTGATTATTTGGTTGGGAAAGATGTAAAACAAATAAAATTCGTAGATAGAACATTCAATGCTAATAAGAAATTTGCAAAGGAAATACTTGATCATATAATTCAGTTAAATCCAGATAATACAAATTTTCATTTTGAATTAACTGCAAGACTTCTTGATAAAAATCAAATAGAATATTTTAAGAGAGTAAAAGAAGGTTTGTTCCAATTTGAAATAGGAGTACAGTCTACTAACGAGAAAACATTAATGGAAATCAGCAGAAATGAAGATTACGAGAAGGTAAAAAAAGTTTCATTAATGATTAAGGAACTAGGAAATATTCACCAGCATTTAGATTTAATAATTGGATTGCCTTATGAAGACTATGACACTTTCTCAAAATCATTTGATGATTTATACTATATGTATCCTGACAAACTTCAGCTTGGGTTTCTAAAATTGTTAAAAGGGTCAAAACTAAGATTGGATCAGGAAAAACATGGATATGTTTACTTGGACAAGCCACCTTACGAGATAATGTACAATAACTACATATCATATTTTGATATAGTAAAGCTAAAATTTATAGAAGATGTTGTAGAAAAATATTATAATGAAGGTTATTTTAGAAATTCTATTGAATTTTTAATAAAAGTTAAATTTAATAGGCCATTTGAGTTTTTTGAAGATTTTTCTAAATATTTGTATTCTGTAGATTTTTTTAATGTATCTCATAGTAGAAAATCATTGTATTCTTATTTAAATGATTATTATAAGTATAAGAATTATGATGAGTACGAATTGCTGTTGGAAATAATGAAATATGATTACTTGTATTCAAAAGTGGACAATAATTTACCTGAATTTTTGCAATCAACAAAAATAAAACCCGACGAAATTCATTCTATATTAAAGGACACTAATGTTATTAGTAAAATGACATATCATAGTTCTGAGTTGCCAACTAAGGAGATCATAAAAGATGTAAGCATATGCAAGTTTAATTACGATATTTTAGAAATAATAAAAAATCCAAGAGAAGCATACAATCAAGACGAAAAAATTATTCTTTTCGAGTATAATAAAAAAGGAGCAATAAATAAAGCGAACGTTTTAGACATAACAAAAATATATGAGGAGATGTGCAGATGGAATTGATAAAGGATTTAATGAGTGTGAACAAACAAACTTTTAGTAAAACTATAAACTCAATTAAAAACCACTGGGAGGCACTTTTGATTGTAGTGGTTTATGCAATTATTAGTCAGATAATTACTTTATTTGTATCAAGAGTATTTAGCGGCGCCTTAAGCATTATTTCTGGTATATTGATGGCTATTATAGAAGCGGCAATTATTTCAAGCTTTTTGTTTGTATTGAATAATATTGTTCAGTACAATAGGTTTAGATGGAAGGACGTAGTTGAAGGATTAAATTACTATTTATGGAAAGTTTATGGAATTTTATTTATCTTTTTTATCGTAAACTTCATTTTATCATCAGTATTAAACATCATAGGGAGTCTAGGCTATGTGCTTAGTTTGATTTTCCAACTATTTATTGTAATCATACTTAACCCATTGCCTGAAACTATATATTTAAAGACTTATGATTCTAGAGATTCAATTCTATATTGCATAGAATTTATTAAAGAGAATTTTATAAATTGGTTCATCCCAAATTTGTTATTTGGTGTACTGTTGTTTTTTATATTTAAGGTTACCAACAAAACATTATTCACATTGAGTATTTCGCAACTTATGCCATTTATGCTAAGAATTCTTTTGTTTAGTGTGTGCCTATCGTTTGTTATGATTTATAGGGGACATTTATTCAAACTGTTAAGTACATCGACTAGAAGAAAAAGACAGTTTATGAATAAATTCTAGGAGGTAAAAACAATGAATGAAATAGACAATTTATTTCTTAAATATACTAAACAAGTTTCATTTATTCAACTAAAAGAAGGCAAAAGTATTGGAGTAACAGGACTAAACATAGACAGTAGCATACCTTTGCCAATAGTTACAGACAAGTTTATCGAGGATATAAAAAATGAAAAAATGTTAGATAGCATTCCATTGGAGAGAATAATTGAAGGAATGGTATATATAATAGGTGCAGATACTGAATTTAGATATAATAAATACTATATAGATTTTCTGAAATCAATATTGGAGATTTCTACTAAATATATATTCAAAGAAGGTTTATCACATTTTGAGAATAGATCGTATGAATTAAGTGCATTATATTTTAGAACTTTATCCATGATTTCACCAAATTATGATTATAAGTTTTATTACGCTTTATCTATAGAAGCGATCGGAAAAGAATTGATAGAAAAAGAGGAAATTGAGGAAGGAAATAAGTTTATAATAGAGTCTAAAAATATTTTAGAAAAAATAATAGAAGAAGATAATAACTATTATCCTGCATATTATAAATTGGGTTATTACTATAAACATTTCAATGAGTTTATCAAAGCTAAATTAACTTGGGAAAAAGCTCTTATATTAGATGTTGATGAAAATAGTAAAAATGAAATAAGATTCGAATTAGATAAGATAGAGAAAGACTATGCAATAGAATTAGCAAAATGGCAGATAGAGAATATGAACTATGGGCAAGCTATAGATGAATTACAAAAACTTGTTGGTAAAGGTAAAGATGACTTTTATGTAGATTATCTGTTGGGAATAGCTTATAGCGGATTTGGAGATTTAGAATTAGCTAAAAATTTTTTAATAGCAGCATTAGACAAAAACAAAGAATATTCAGACATTTACAATGAACTGGGCATATTGTATTTTAATGAAGGTGAGATAAAAAAAGCAATAGAAGTTTTTACAGAAGGTATAAAAATATCTGATGACGATTATAGACTCTATTTCAATAGGGGATTAGGATATTTAAACCTTGGGGAAATAATGAAAGGGTACAATGACATAAAATTAGCAAATAAACTTAATCCATCTGACGAGAATATACTTAATCAACTAGATGCTTTAGAGAATTTTGTTTCAAATAATAATGAGGAGGCTTAAAAATTGATAAAAACTATGGATGAGCTCTACAAGTTAAAAGGGAAATCTAAAAAGATGGCAGTTGTTGCGTGCCATGACCATGAAGTACTGGAAGCTGCTATAGAAAGCTATAATATGGGTCTTACTACGCCAATATTAATAGGGGACAAAGAAAAAACTCATGAGATATCAATAAGTAATGGTTTAGATATATCGGAATTTGAATTTATAGAAGAAAAAGATCTAAGTAAGGCGAGTGAAATTGGAGTAAAATTAGCACATAGTGGTGAAGCTGATTTTTTGATGAAAGGGCTAGTGGACACATCGATATTATTAAAAGCAGTATTGAATAAAAAATGGGGAATAAGAAAATTTGATTTATTAAGTCATGTAATGATTTACCAAGTAGATACCTATCATAAACTTTTGTTTCTAACAGATGGGGGTATGAATTTACAGCCAAATTTAGAAGAAAAAATAAATATTATAAACAATGCTGCAATAGTAGCGAGAGCGTTAGGCTTAGAGGAGATCAAAGTAGCCGTATTAGCAGCCAAAGAGAAAGTCGATCCAAAGATGCCAGCAACAATGGATGCAGCTAAATTAAAAGAAATCTATTTAGAAGGGAAATTTGACCAAGACATAATTGTAGATGGACCATTTGCATTGGATTTAGCAGTTTCAAAATCCGCATGTGATATAAAGGGTATAGAAAGCACAGTTGGAGGAGATGCTGATGTTTTATTAGTTCCAAATATTGAGATGGGGAATGGTATTGGAAAGGCAATAACTTATTTAGCAAAAGGTGAATCTGCCGGTATAATAGTAGGCGCAAAAGTGCCTATTGTACTTACATCAAGAGCTGATGATAACAGAACTAAGTTAAATTCAATTGCTTTAGGTAACGCAATCGCAATTAATGCCTAAATAAATATAAGTTTAAATAAATTTTGCATTTTTTTAAATCAAATATTATGTCAATAGTCAGTGAAAATGTCATGTAAAAGTATAAAGTTTTATTCAATGAAAATGTCACTATTAGAATTTGAAAATATATTTACACTGTTTTATTGGAAAAAGGCTTTTAATTCATTTTAAGAGATGTTTTACCTAT
>JAHDQA010000128.1 GCA_018434075.1 Tissierellaceae bacterium | reverse complement strand
GGTGGCGATAGCAAGAGGGAAACACCTGTACCCATACCGAACACAGAAGTTAAGCCTCTTAACGCCGATGGTACTTGGATGGCAACGTCCTGGGAGAGTAGGTAGCTGCCAGACTGATATATACCCCATTGTCATATGACAATGGGGTATTGTTTTATAAACAATTAAATTTTTAATATTCTGTAATTAATAAAAACATATATCATTTTTGAAACATATAAGATATAATACATATGAAATAAATCAAATTTTAACATATAATTATCGAATTTTAGCGGAGGTGTAAAGCTTGGAAAAAATATTACGACAAGAAAAAAATGTATGGAAGGAATTAGATGAAACACAAACTAAAGAGGTATTTGAATTTGCTGAGGATTACAAAGATTTTTTAAACAATTCAAAGACAGAAAGAGAATGTACTGAGGAAATTATCAAGAGAGCCAAAGAAAAAGGTTACAAGTCAATAAAAGAAGTATTAGAATCTGGGAGCATAAACTCAGGAGATAAAATATATGCTAACAACAAAGGAAAAGGTGTAGCATTATTTGTAATAGGAAAAGAAAAAATAGAACAAGGAATGAAAATAGTAGGAAGCCACATGGACGCACCTAGATTAGATTTAAAACCAAACCCTCTATACGAAGATGGTAATTTAGCAATGTTTAAGACTCATTATTATGGTGGAGTTAAAAAATATCAATGGGTTGCACTTCCATTGGCATTACATGGAGTAGCTTTCAATAAAGCTGGGGAAAAGGTTAACTTAGTAATTGGTGAAGACGAAAACGATCCAGTACTTTATATAACTGACCTATTGCCACATTTAGCAAAAGATCAGATGCAAAAGAAATTAGAAGAAGGAATAGTTGGAGAAGATTTAAATGTAATCATTGGAAGCATTCCTTTCAAAGGAGAAGAAAAGGAAGCTATAAAATACAACGCTATGAGATTATTGAATGAGAAATACGGAATTGTAGAAGAAGACTTCCACGTATCAGAAATAGAAATAGTACCAAGCGGAAAAGCAAGGGATGTTGGTTTAGATAGAAGCCTAGTAGCATCACATGGACATGATGACAGAGTATGTGCTTATTCATCACTAAGAGCTATATTTGATATAGAAAATCCAACATTCACAACAGTAGCTATATTTGTAGATAAAGAAGAAGTAGGAAGCATGGGAAATACAGGTATGCAATCTCTATTCTTTGAATCACAAGTGGCAGAGCTAATGAATCTTCAAAACAGTCAAAGTCTAGTCGCACATATGAGAGCAATGGGGAGATCAAAAGTACTTTCAGGAGATGTAACAGCAGGATTTGATCCAAACTTCCCAGAAGTATTAGATAAAAGAAACGCAGCTATGATAGGTGGAGGCGTAGTATTATCAAAATACACTGGTTCAAGAGGAAAAGGCGGCTCAAATGATGCAAATGCTGAATTTTTAGCTGAAGTCAGAAAATCATTTGAAAAAGAAAATGTAATTTGGCAAGTTGGTGAACTAGGAAAAGTTGACCAAGGAGGCGGAGGAACGATAGCATATATTTTAGCAAACAGAGGAGCAGAAGTAGTAGACTGTGGTACTCCAATGCTAAGCATGCATGCACCAATCGAATTATTAAGTAAAGTTGACTTATACATGACGTACAGGGCTTATAGAGCATTTTACAATAATTAATGACAATTAAAACCAGCTTAAGGATAATTCTTAAGCTGGTTTTTTAAGCTATTAAATTTTTTTATTCTTCATACACTATAACAGCTTCTTGTGTACTATTTATCCAGTCGACTTTGCAATTTAAATTTTCAGCAGAAAAACGTACAGGCACATAAGTTCTACCATTTTTTATTACAGGAGCGACATCCATCTTTTTATTAACACCATTGACTTTTATATCCAGTTTTCCAATCCACATCTCAACTTTATTACCTCTAGCATTTAAAGTAATCTTTTGAGTATTTCCGTCCCAACCAACAGTACCATCCATTGCTTCTACAATCGCTCTGATAGGAACCATAGTCCTATTAGAGATCATAGCAACTACAGTACCTCTTCCAGGGTCTATTTCCTTAACTATACCGTCAACACTCATGTTAGGATCACCCATTTTCAATAAAATGAAATGTTTAAATTTAGTATTACTACCTACATCATTGCCTGTTTTTACAGTAAATGTAGCTATTGCTTCTCCCAATTTCTCATCTACATTTTCTAATGGCTTAGCCTCAGATATCACAGGTTTTACAGTATAATAATAGGTAGTGTTAGGTTTTACATTTACATCTGCAAAAGAAGTATTCTCAATATAAAAATCTGTTACAGAAACACCTAATTCTCCCATAACCTCAGATCTAAATACCCTATATCCAAGTCCACTAGCTGGCTGCCACATAATTCTAACACCATACATGAAGGGATCTGCACTGTTTACAGGTAATTTAGATGCATCTTTCCATTCATATACGTATTTTACACCTACATTATTACCATCATATACACCAAAAAATAAAGCTTTTTTAGCACCGGCAGTTCCTGCACCACTAAAATTAAGAGTCATTTTTGCAGTTGTAGTCTTTTGAGATTCAGCATCTTTATATGAACCTAAACCAAAATTCTTTCCTTCTACGCCATTTGGATAAACTACTTTAGGGATAACTTTACTAGAAGTGGCATAACCTAAATCCAAATCTGCTGAATCTAGATGGAAAAAAGGCGAAAAAGAAAGACCATAATTTCCATTTTTATTGCTAATCACTTCTTGATCGAAATTAATCGTTACTGCCTGATTTGCTTTGATAACTTGAGGTGGTTCACTCCAGGTATATTTGGCATGCATATTAGCTGGATTGTTATAATCAGCAGACGCATAAGCACCAAGACCATATGGTGTTGTTATTTGAACTTCAATAGTATTGCCAGTCATATTATAGGTATGAGTATAATGACCTGGTTTCATCTCTGGTAATGGAAATACATATCTCTCAACTAAAACCCAAGCATAGTTTTCATTCGCAGCTACTGCTTCATTTGAAAAGGGAGAACTAATGCCTAATAACATCAAGATTGCTAAAAATATTGATATTCTTTTCATATTTATCACTCCTTAAAAATACAAATATTTTAATATTCTATCAATTTAATTGTAGCATGTATTTAATTGAATAACAGTGATTTGAACAAACTGACATTGACAATGTCTTGTCATTTTAGTGTCAATAGTCAGTGAAAATGTCATGTAAAAGTATAAAGTTTTATTCAATGAAAATGTCACTATTAGAATTTGAAAATATATTTACACTGTTTTATTGGAAAAAGGCTTTTAATTCATTTTAAGAGATGTTTTACCTAT
>JAHDQA010000077.1 GCA_018434075.1 Tissierellaceae bacterium | reverse complement strand
TTTGACGTGTTCTGATACAATAGACTTTGCTCATGATTCTTCTCCGTTTCTGTTTATTTGGTTATTAACATTATAACAGAGAAGCTCTCATGAGCATTATTTATTTAATTGTGTTTCATTTAATATTACAACTCGCCCTATGATAGTGTCAATTAATTGTTGGAAAACAATTAATAATAATTTTCTAAATAATATTTAGAATAATAACTCCATAATCATATATTGTAATAATTTGTAATTTTAATTTTACTTTTTACCTTAATAAACCTAAGATAATAGGCTATTTTGTACTTGTTTATATTGTATTTTAAATCACATTAAACTTTAAAAACTTGAACTTCTAAGCATATCTTTAAGCCATCTGCCCTATTACACTCCATCCCATTGGTCTTGAACTTAATCTGTCTGATAGTATATGGCTGATATGGCCTTCTGTACTACATCTATATTTTTCTTCTCCAAATAATTTTTGGATTCCTTCCCAATTATTTAATATATATATTTTAGCTTTTATCATACTTTCTTTTTTACTTCCCATTGGTGTTACATCTATTGCCAAATTTATTATTTCTATTGTGCTTTTTTATTCCCTGCTTTCATATATTCCCATAGGGCTTCTTCTATACACATTGGATTGTCAAGCCTTCCTAGATGTGCTGTTATTGTTTTTACATACTTACTTAGGTGATAATGATCGAGTACATATTTACTGTCTTTAATTATCTTTTTCTATTAGAATTTATAATTCTATAATTGTCTATTGTACATATGTTATAAAGTACTCATATAAAATTGATTCTTCGTTTCCAGACCCTAATGACATCCCAATCGCCAAAAAGATAATACTAATTAAGCCCCCTTTAAATCTATTTGATAAAAGCAAAATTACCATTGAAAATAGTACTAAAAACTTTGATAAAATTAATACTCTCTTTCTTCCAAAATAGTCTGATATAAATCCACTAGGTATTTCTGTTATTGCAACAGTTATAAATAATAAACTGTCAAGATATAGATATTGTGATAATGTTAAATTTAAGTGTTTTAAATAAAACATAACTAAAACAGCATTAATCAATGCTTGCCGTGGGAAAAAAGCTGATAAAGTCATGTACCTTCTTTGTTTTAAAGAATCACTACCTAAAATCATAATTCTATATCCTGCTTATCGATTTTCAGTTCTTGCAGATATTGAAAAAACTCATCATATAAAAATGACTCATCGTCAAAGTTTTTTAGGTTTCTATGACTAATCTCATTTAGTTGATAAATCTCAATCTTAGACAATGAGAAATAATTTTTATCTTCTTGCCTGTACACTAAATCAATGTTTATTTTGTATTATTTTTGTTCATACATAGTAACACCCCGATTTTAGTTTATTGTTTCTAAGGAATACATGATATAGCTTATTTTATGAAAATAATGCATTTAGTAGTATAATTTATTATGCTTTAACTAATACAATATTATAACAGAAAACGAACTAGTGAGGAAAATATTACTAGTTCGTTCTAATTTTATTTCTTAGATTTTAAATCTAGAAAACACTTTATGTTTTTCAGTGTCCTCCTTTTTCAAGCTACTATTTTTGTAAATCTAATTTAAATTTAATAAAATGGTTCTCGTTTGACTATTCTAATATTATTATCAGCATCTTTTTCAAAAGTAAATAATTCTGTAATTTTATTAGTACCTGGCTCAAGTGTACCTATTGGAATAAAGTCTTCACTAAGCTCTAATATATAAGTAATTGGAACAACTAATAAGTCATTTTCACTCTTTTTACTAGAAAAATCTATATCTTCTAACTGACAATCAATAATTTTAGCATAAAATGTTTGATATTTGGGATCATCTTTTTCAACATCAATTTTAAGATTATCACCAACTATACTATTATGCATTTCTATATCGTGATATTTAAGCGATTCTAAGTACTCCAATGTAATTTTTTCTATCTGGTCTTCCGAAATATTTTCCCGATTGTTAAATACTGCAAAAAATATCAACACAAGAATTAAAAATATTAAGAGTATACTGTTTTTTAATCTCATAATTTATCTCATATACCCTGTTAAGACAATCCATCTTTTAGTGCCTGGATAATCAGAGATAGGTCTATTAAAAGCATCGTTAGTATGTGCAGCTACAGTAGTATTATTAAGTGTACCTATTTGATAATTAACTATACTTGTTGAATGATCGTAAGTACCATCAGAACCAAAATCTATCTGAATGATATCACCACGGTGCATATTATATAACATATCGTTAGTGCTCGCACGATAACCTTGAGGTCCCACTCCTGTATTTCCAATAAGATACTCATACAAAAATCTTACTGATGTCCAAGAAGGAGCTCTATCAGAGTAACCATAATAATACCACTGATAACTACCAGTATTATCCATTGGCGCTCCACCAGCATAAATTATTTGAGAAATAAAATTAGTACAATCTCCTCCCATACCATCAAAATTACCCCAATTAGAAGGCCTCTTATTCCAATTTGCTTGAGCATAATTATACATATTTGTTCGATTAAGAGATGCATTTACAGATAAAGTAGATATATCTTCTGAAACTCCAAAATTAGCTAAATCTTTACTATAACTATTATTTATTTCTTTTTCTTTTTGAATTTCTTTTAAATCATTTTCTATTGCTTCATCAATATCTACTTTACCTTTAATATATAAATCAATAACATCATCACTTACGATGTTAGTAATAACGTATTTGTTATCTTTATTTTTTTCAAGCGTTATTTCATAATTTGTACTGATAAATGTAGGATCAGTTAGATTACTATATTGAAGTACATCAGTCACATTTAATTTAGCAATAGCATTATTGTCAATGTACTCTATATCATTATATGTTAATTTTCTATCTATGATTTTAATTTTGTTACCATTAGCTTTTCTACGATTTTGCATAAGGATATTCTTTTTGACAAGATAATCTTTAAGTTCTTTGTCTTTAGGATTAATTACTTCGTCAAAATTTAAAGTATTTATATCCCCCTCTAGAGTATATTGTACTTTTTCCATATCAAAGTACTTTTGAATTACTTTCTTTAAATTACTTTCAGAATGAGTAAATATTTCATTAGCGTTAGATTCATTAGGAGTATGGAAAACAAAGATTCCAACCAATAAAGCAAACATAATCCCTAAAGCAATACTTTTTTTCACATTTAATTCCCTCTTTTCTTAATATTTATAACTGTCTTTATTGTATCACACTATTCATATAGTGTAAATTAATTGTTAGAAAAAGATAGTGTCACGCTCTAGAGAAGTCAAACATATGTGACACAGACCTCTGAATAATTACATCTATAAGCAAATTATATCTGCTAAGAATATTGATTTACCTAGAAAAATTAAGTATAGACCTAGAAAGAAGTTCCAGATGGGATATAAGGTAGATAAAAGTTGTTTGAAAAATAGAAGATATGATGACTATTTAGAATTTATTA
>JAHDQA010000097.1 GCA_018434075.1 Tissierellaceae bacterium | reverse complement strand
TAGTTCACCATTCTAGTATTGTAAATATCCTTGGCAGTTCTTACAGGACTGCTGAGGCCTTATCCAAGGTCGGCCAAAAAGATAATTAATTGTACATGAAAATATTTGCACTTTTGTACAAAAAAATATTGACGTTTATAACTTCAATTTACTTTCTATGAATTTGCTGACTTTTTGGTATTGCCTTTGCCCTGCTCTTTTACTCTTTGTGAATATCATGATGTCATCGGCATACCTTACATACCTATATCCCCATTTGTCGAGATTTTGGTCTAGTTCGTTTAGCATAATGTTTGCTAGAAGCGGACTGATTGGTCCTCCTTGAGGGACTCCTATTTCACTTTTTCTGAACATCCCTCTGTTCATGATTCCTGCATTTAGGAACTTCTGAATTAATGATATTACCCTATTGTCTTTTATTGTTCTTGATAGAGTTTCTATTAGCATAGATTGATTTACTGTGTCGAAAAACTTTTCTAAATCCATATCAATAACATACCAATACCCTTGATTTGCGTATTCCTGGCATTTCTTCAGTGCATCGTGGCATCCTCTATTTGGTCTGAATCCATAACTTGTTTCCGAGAATTGTTTTTCATATATTGGATTTAACACCTGTAGAGTTGCTTGTTGGATTACTCTATCTGTTAGCGTTGGTATCCCCAGCTTACGTGTTTTACCATCTTCTTTTGGTATTTCTACATGTTTCACTGGTTGTGGTTTGTAGCTGCCTTTCAGTAGAGATGTTAGAATTTCCTCCCGATGTGTCTTTAAGTGTTCTAGAAGTTCATCTATTTCCATCTTATCGACTCCACCTGCTCCTTTGTTTCTTTTTACCTTTAGATAGGCTTGATTCATATTGTCTCTGGATAGGATTTTTTCTAGCATTCCCTCTGTTGGTTTGTTTGTGTTGATGTTGCCTTTTTCAATCATCCTTGAATCACTCTGCCCATTTCTGTGTCTTTCGTGTTCCACACTATTCCCACAGTTGACGATGGTGTCTTTATTCTGTTTTCTGCATATTGACGTGTTCTTGGTGATTTTCATTGACTTCATCTCCTATGATTCAGCCCTTCCTATTATATCTAGATTCTAATAGTACTATGGCTTCTGCTGACTTCTCATGACAAATCTTGTTTCAACCATGGTTCATACTTTGTTTCCCCATGTCCATGAGACCTCCCCGGGTAAGAGCGACCGCCTTTATCCCATATACTCGCCACATCTACTGTCTGAGGTTCGGGTAGTGTTGGACTTTGTTTTGTATAGCAAACTCGTCCATCTCAGTTCAGCCTCGTATGCGGTTCTTGTTCATCGAGCCGGGATTTTGCCTCCGACTTCCTTCAGATTCCACCTCACGATGGACACCCTTGTCATTGGCTAATGGTTCCCACTACCAAGCCCATGGTGGACTTTCACCGCCAAGCTGTCTCCCATGCCGGGCACACAATAAAATTAAACAAACCAAAGAAACAAAAAAGTTATCCTAAATCTAAATATCATAAAGACCCAGCTACCTATCCAGGAGAACGAGTGCAAATAGATGTAAAGTACGTACCCAATGAATGTATTGGTTTTGCAAGTTGTCATAGTAGATACTACCAAATAACAGCGATTGATGAGTA
>JAHDQA010000104.1 GCA_018434075.1 Tissierellaceae bacterium | reverse complement strand
TACGAATGTAAGAACTACTCTAAGAATTGCTACTGCAGCAAGTATTATAAATTCGTCAATATTTCTAATCAGCACTGTTTTTATTATCTCAGCGGCTAATTTGAACTCTAAGCTCAATGACATAGCTTTGGCAAAAGCAAATCCAACCTCGTCATCGCTAAAATTGAATCCATTTTTAAAAAAGTGGAAAACGCTTCTTATCGCTGCAACGACAATAATGGAAACTCCGATAAGTTCAAGAAAAGATGTTATGTATGGAACTGCAATTTCCAATATGTGTTCAAATACCATAAAATGCCTCCTAAATATTATTTGGGTATACATTTATCATTGTCAATATTATATATTTAAAAGAGACCTAAGTCAAACGCAAAATGCCACACTAATTTATAGTGTGGCTTTAACATTCTTTAACTCGAAATAATCTACTCTTTTACAGCCTTTTTAATATCTTCTTTAGTGTCCTTTAATACTTCTTTTATTTCTTCTTTTCCCTCTTCTACCTCTGCTTTGGTTTTTTTTGCTTTCTCTTTCACTTCTTCAGCATCTTCTTTAATGTCTTCTTTCTTTTCTTTTAATTCTGCTTTTTTCTTATCTAGTTCTTCTTTGGTTTCGTCAATTTCTCTTGATACTTTGTCTTTGATTTTGATGTATCCTTCTTTAGTTTTATCTACTGTCTCATTAACTTTCTCTTTGATGATTTCTTTGGTTTCTACAGTCTTATTTTTAATATCTTCTCTAGTTTCTTTGCCAGCTTTTGGTGCGAAAAGTAATCCTGCTCCAACTCCTAGCAAACCACCTACAGCGGTTCCTGTAGCTATATGTTTAACTTTTTTTGCTCTCTCTTTTCTAGCAATTTCTCTTTTTTTGTTTTCAAAGTAGTTTTTAATCATAATCATCACTCCCTTATATTTTATATTGTACCCAAAAATTTATATCTAACACATATTTTGGGAGTGATGTATAGCTGTTAAATTATTTAAAGAATTGAGGCAGATATTTTTTATGTGCTTCTAGCATTTCATCCAACAGTTCTTTGGCTTTCTTATCAGATGCAACTAGAGGATTTATGATCAAAGCTAGCAGAGCCTTTTCATATGATCCCTCATAAGCTGCATCTACTGTCACTCTTTCAAAAGACTTTATCTCTTGAACCAATCCATTAACTGCAACTGGGAGTTCTCCCATTGAAAGAGGTTTTGGTCCATCTTTGGTTATCACGCTACTAACTTCAACTGCGCAATCATTTGGCAACGATGTGATGGCGCCATTGTTTCTAGTATTGACTGGTTGAATGTCTTTCTTGTCGTTGTATATGGAATTTATCAATCTACAAGCCGCATCTGAATAATATGCTCCTCCTCTTTGTTCAAGTTGAGGTGGCTTAATGTCTAAATTTTTATCCTTGTAAATTTCAAAAAGCTCTTTCTCTAATCTACTAACTACCTCAGCTCTTACTTCTCCTTTTTTAAACTCTTCAAGTTCAGTTTGTAGCATTTCTTCTCTCATAAAATAGTACCTGTGATATGGGCATGGTATAACTCCTAAAGCTCTTATAAAATCAGGTTCCCAGTTTATGTCATTGATGTTTTTTACCTCTGAGGCGCTTTTGCCACTAGCCATATCTTCAATTACTCTCTTTGTTACATTTTCCCCATCTAGATAGACATTTAATCCAAATACCATATGGTTCAGTCCAGCAAAATCAACTCTCACTCTCTCATGCTCAACTCCTAAAAGTTTAGCTACACCCATCTCAATGCCAATAGGAACATTGCAAAGTCCTATTACTTTATCAGTATAACCATATTTTAAAAGAGCCTCTTCAATCATTCCTGAAGGATTGGTGAAGTTTATCATCCAAGCGTCAGGACAAAGTTCAGAGATGTCTTTATTTATATCTAAGATAACTGGAATAGTCCTTAGAGCTTTGAACATTCCGCCTGCCCCATTTGTTTCTTGGCCTATAAATCCATGCTTTAAGGGGATTCTCTCATCTTTAATTCGTGCATCTAAAAGCCCTACTCTTATTTGAGTTGTCACAAAATCTGCCCCAGGTAGAGCCTCTCTTCTATCTAATGTTGTAAAAATTTGAATTGGGACATCTGCTTTTTTTACCATTCTTCTAGCTAAATCAGCGATAATTTCAAGCTTTTCCTTGCCTTCTTCTATATCCACAAGCCATAATTCACTCACAGGTAGTTCATCATATCTCTTGATAAATCCTTCCACAAGTTCAGGTGTGTAACTTGATCCTCCCCCTATTGTAACGATTTTTAATCCCATATTAATCAGCTCCTTCATTATAAATATTCGCCTTCTAGTTGGTTTGCTGCAAAAACACCTCCTCATAAAAATCCATCAAGAATTTCAAATCTACTTTACACTATCGATTATTTATACTTTATTTTGTAACTTAAAATGATTACTGCAAAACAAAAAGTTACTATATTTGCAAAAATCAGTGGATAATCTTTGATGTTAATTCCATGAATCACCCACAAGAATACTCCTCCTACAAACATCGAATACATTAAAAGCGATATGCCCGATGTGTCTTTCGTCTTTATAACTTTTACCGCCTGAGGTACAAAAGATAATGTAGTTAAAATTGCTGCTATTGCTCCAAAATTCATTACTTTCCTCCTCTTTAAATCAAGTATTAATTTTCAATACTTGCAATTAATTTTTTATTGTTTCTATAGATTATTTAAAGTAAAATCGAGTCATTTCACATTAATTATCTATTTTAATCCTCACTTAATAAAAGTAGCACTTATATAT
>JAHDQA010000137.1 GCA_018434075.1 Tissierellaceae bacterium | reverse complement strand
CTATCGGATGTTATCAAACGATTAGACCCTGAAATTGTAGGTGATGATTTTATGGCAATGTACAGCCAATTTGAAATAGCGGCAAGGAGGCTTAAAAAATGATACCAAAGGACTTTCAACAGGCCACCGCCGACAGAATTTTAACCGTATTTAGAAGTGGGCAGAATAGAATCCTCCTCGCTGATGAGGTTGGACTTGGAAAAACTATCATTGCAAGCGATGTGATACGGCAGGTGGCTAACTGGCATAAATATGAGAAACAAGATGATCACTTTAAGGTGATTTATGTTTGCTCCAATATCAATATTGCCAACCAAAATGCACGAAAATTAGGAATTGCTGACTTAATGAACGTTTCTGAAAGCAGGCTTTCCATGCAGCACCTAAAAATATATCAAAACAAAAACTCAAACTATAGCTATGAACAGCTGATTCCGTTGACACCGGCAACCTCTTTTTCTATGACCTCCGGCTGTGGAAATCAGGAAGAACGAGCTCTTATGTATGCACATATAAGAAGGCTGCCTGTATTTAAGGGATTGCATTCCCAACTTTCTCGCTTTTTTGCATATGATGCTGAAAAATGGTGGGATCGCTATTATGTAGGGCATTACGAAAGCCTTGTAACAGAGTGCGATAGTGGTGGCAGTAATTACATTGCTGAAATGAGCAAAGAATTAACCGAGCGGCTTACGGCGACTGAGGGTCTCATTGAATCAATCATAGATAATTGCACTTCAAAGAACCCTTCGAGAAAGAGGGATTCAAGGCCACTATTGAATGCATTGCGCAAGATATTTGCTCAGATTAGCCTGGATAAGCTGGATCCTGATTTAGTTATCATGGATGAGTTCCAACGATTTCGAGATTTGATTTCACCCTCTGATGATGAACAGGGCATGCTCAGCCGCCAGTTTCTCCAGAATACTGACACAAAGGTGCTTCTTTTGTCCGCCACACCATATAAACCATACTCTACTTTGGAGGAAATCAATGCGGATGAGAGTACTGAGCACTATCGTGAATTTATGGAAGTTATGCGATTTCTTTTTTATTCAGATCACGAGCATAAGCAATTTCATGGGGTGTGGCAGGATTACTCCAATGCTTTGTGTGAAATATCCAAAGAAAATTTGACCGTGTTGATTGCAAAAAAGAATACTGCTGAGGATGTATTGTATCAAGGAGTCTGCCGAACAGAACGGTTTAACAGTGGAATTATAGATGACAGCGGAGCAACTGAAATCAGCATATCTGAAGGGGATATTATTTCTTACAGTGCTATGCAGTCAATTTTGGATGATATGAGCAAGAATAGCAAACGCCCTCCACGGTATAGAAATGTTCCGATAGATTATGTAAAATCAGCCCCTTACTTGCTTTCTTTTATGGAGAGTTACCAACTCAAGAAGCAGATAACGAGTTATTTTGCAACGGGTAAGCATTTAGACTTGGTTAAGGGCACGAATAGCAAATATTTGTTGCTTAAGAAAAGTTTGATTCATGGATATAAACCTATCCCTTCAAACAATGCGCGTCTTACAAAACTGAAAGAGGTAGTATTTGAGAATGGAAAAAATGGCGCAGAAAGCTTGCTTTGGATTCCGCCATCAAAGGCTTATTACCGTACCGGGAGTGTATTTGATAAAAATAAAGATTACTCCAAGGTGCTGGTATTTTCTTCGTGGGAAATGGTTCCAAGAATGCTTTCAGTTATGCTTTCTTATGAAGCTGAACGAATGACCATTGGCAAATTATTTCATAATGCAAAGAAAAAACGTGGACGAGGATATTTTGCTACAAGAGAAGAACGCAGGTACGGCATTAGTCGCTTGAAAAATGAAAGTGAGGACATTTTGTGTCTGGTTTCTCACACTTTGGCCCGGCTCTATTCCCCGGCTGATTATATCGGCTGGGATATCCGACAAATACGAAAAGATCTTAATGCTAAGTTGTCTCCAAAGTTAGATGCTATTAAAAAGAAGTACGGTATAAGTGAAAGCGGTGTTGCTGGTGCAAAAGTATTGATAGAAGTAATCAAAGCCTTGGATAATCGACAATTTGCAGCACCCACCGCCATTCCAACAGGTGCAGTGGATACGCTGGTCAATATGGCCATTGGTTCTCCTGCTATTTGTGCATTTCGTCTCTTGAAAAGTAATGCTGAGCAAGCGGAGCGTATTGCAAAAGAGGTTTTTGTCAGCCTCTTCAATAAAGCGGAAAGTTCTGCAATACTCGACTTGCTCTATGGAAGCCGCGAGGATGATACTTACTATGAAGCGGTATTTCGTTATTGCGTGGATGGAAACCTTCAGGCTGTTTTAGATGAGTATGCGCATATTCTTGGTGAAACTGGAGTAGAACTTGCCGATGCCGTCATCAACTCATTTGTAGATACCGCATCCTTGCAAGTTGATACTATGGAATCTTTTACAGGAGTAGATCAGGAAAAAGCACGTATGCGCACACATTTTGCTGTAGGATATTTTAATGCACGTATCAGTAATGAAAATGTCATCCGAACCGAAAAAATTAGAAAGGCATTTAATTCACCCTTTCGACCATTTGTGCTCGCTACAACATCCATCGGGCAGGAGGGCTTGGATTTTCATTTTTACTGCAGAAAGGTCATGCACTGGAACTTACCATCTAACCCTGTTGATTTAGAACAGCGAGAAGGAAGGATTAACCGCTATAAGTGTCTGGCTGTAAGGCAGAATATTGCTAATAAATATGGTACTGAGCCAACGTGGGATACAATGTTTGAAAAAGCCTCTGAACAGGAAAAAGGACAGTTCTCAGACTTAATTCCATACTGGTGTTTAACTGGGGATGAAGCTGAAACTGTTAAAATAGAACGGATTGTACCAATGTATCCCATGAGCCAAGACCGAATAAAATATTTAAGACTCATCAAGATACTTTCACTGTATCGGCTTACATTAGGGCAACCACGACAGGAGGAACTGGTTGAATTCCTGGATAAAGAAATTGCGGATGTTGCAAGTGATGACCTGTTTATTGATCTAAGTCCATTTAATAAAATAGAACAAAAGTAATTTACGTGATTACAAAAGAGTTGTCGGATTAAACTGACAACTCTTTTTTGTTTATCATATATACTTGTAAATCGTATGTTTGGTTGTTAAAATAGAAGTGTAAACCAAATGGTGAACAATATCTCAGAAAGGAGCTTGATATGAAGGTTACATTCGGTGAATATGTTAGGGAGAAACGACTGGAGCGAAAAGTAACTCTTAGGGCATTTGCTAAGCAGATAGGGATATCTGCCACTTTTGTTTCTGGCATGGAAAACAATGAAAAAGCAGCTCCTTCCGGCGAAGTCTTAAAAAGCATAGCTGATGCTCTAATTCTCAGCAAAGATGAAACTGACAAGCTATATGACTTAGCTGCCCAGACAAAAACATCCAATCCATTACCATTGGATATTGCAGAAACAGTTCAAGAAAATGCAATTGTTCGAATTGCTCTTCGTGTTGCCAAGGATTTGGATGCCACTGATGAAGAATGGGAAGATTTCATGAGAAGATTAAAAGAAAACCGAGGTGAAGGAGGTCAGTAGATGCTTAAAAACTATAAGCCAAAGGCAATTGAAACACTGGCGCAAAACGCCCTTAAACACTACAAAGAGGAACTTATATGTGGCGAGCCATGCGAAATACCCATAGAGGAACTGATCGAATTTCACTTTGGAGTCATTGTTCAATATCGCAATCTTTCAAAAAAAGGAACAATTCATGGAATCACCGTGTTCGAGGATAGCATCATCCCAGTGTATGATACACAGCTAAAGCGATATGAAGCCAGTTTTGCAAAATCGGGAACCATTCTTATTGACAGCAGGCTTTTAGCTGAAAACAAAGTAAAACGGCTCCGATTCACATTGGCTCACGAGCTTGCTCATTGGATGATACACCAAGATTACTACAAAGAAATAGATGAATTAGCAAGCAAAACCTCTTCTGATTCTGATATAAGAACTGAGCGAGAGGCTGATTCTCTTGGTGCGGCTCTACTCATGCCCTATGGCAGAGTAAAAGTGGCATTTTGTCGATTAAAGCCTAAGCTTAGACAGGAAGCCATAATTAGTCAAATGGCGCAGCTGTATAATGTATCTGTACAAGCAATGGAAATCCGCCTCAAAACCATAGGGCTAATATAGGTTTTTGAAATGAGGTGGTCATATGGAAACAAAATCATTGACTGAGCAAAAAGATAAAATGGTTGTCCGTTGTCCTATATGCGAACGTCGCATCATGGACATCCAGTCGGGTAGCAAACCATTTAAGCCAAGTGCATTGGATTTGGTGTTAGAGTTAAAATGCGGTCGGTGTGGCAAAAAGGTACAAGTTGTGCTGAACAATGCCTAAAAATTAAATACTTTCTACTTTTAGTACAAGTACCAATCCGGCGATGAATAATCATCGTGATGAGATTTAGGTGTGACAAGTAGCTTTGATAGCTGCTTAGTCACGCCTATTTTTTTTACCATTTTTACGCTCTCAAAGCTACGGAAAGGAGGAACCGTGAAGCGTTGGGAGTGTTATAAGGCTCGATATCCGTAACCTTCAAATTTTGATTGAACAGCTCATTAAATCAAAAATTTGGAGGTTACAAATGGAAAAAAGATATTTTATTCGTATAGCAGAACAGTTGGTCGAAGTTAATAAGGAGATTTATACATTGCATCATCAAACAATGCGCCGTGCTCAATACTTGGTAGAACGTGATGTGATCAATGGCTTAGTGTATTACAGCAGTTTGGATACGGAAGATACTACTGGCGAGGATGGAATCCCTGATAAGACCTCACTGACTGTCGAGGAGGTTGTCATACAAAATATTATGATTGAGAAATTGAATAAAAGCTTGGTATTGCTTAACCAATCTGAAATGGATCTCATTAATGCACTTTTTTATGCTGGATACAGTGAACGTGAATGGGCGTCCAAAACAGGCATTCCTCAGAAAACAATCAATGATCGTAAAAGACGAATTCTTGATAAACTCAAAAATCTTTTAGAAAAGTAAAAATAAATCCGCTCAACCCCCTTACTATTTCGGCTTAGTAGTGAGGGGG
>JAHDQA010000114.1 GCA_018434075.1 Tissierellaceae bacterium | reverse complement strand
TGTATCCGCCGGTCCAAATTTGACCCCCCGCGCCGATCCGATTTTGACCCCCTTAGACGACTAACCTAACTCATAGAGTATAAAGTTCACGTCTCGCTACTTTCTGCGGAAACTCTCTCCGTTCATGTTCAGTATCAGCGCGTGGTGGGTAATTCTATCCAGAATTGCTGCGGTTAGAGTCCTGTCATGGAATACCTTCACCCAATCTGAAAATCCCAGGTTCGAGGTAATGATAGTACTCATAGTCTCATATCGTGCTGCAAGCAACTGAAATAGCAATTCAGCAGCAGCGAGATCAAATGTTACGTACCCAAGCTCATCAATTATGAGGAGATCAACCTTTTTAAACTGTTTGATATAAATTGAGAGCCTGTTATCTTTTCTCGCTTCGATCATCTCATTGACCAATGCCGCTGCGGAGCGAAATACAACTCGATAGTTCTCCTCGCATGCTTTGATCCCTACCGCAATAGCCATATGAGTCTTGCCGGTTCCTGAATTTCCGATGAGAATAACATTCCTCCTTTCTTTAAGAAACGCAAGCGCTTTTAGTTCAGGAATAGCCTCTCGCCCATCTTGCGGCAAATCATCCATCAATAGATCCTCGAACCTCTTTTTTGTCGGAAAGCCGGCTTGCCGAAGCGCTCTCATCTGGCGGTTCAGATGTCTCTTGTCGAGTTCGGACTGCAATGCTGAAGTCAGAAACTGCAGCATATCCTCATTATCAGGCTGATAGTCCAGGACGTAGTTGTAGACTCCGCTCAGTCGCAACTGTTTACATAGATCTGCAAGATTCGGTTCCACAGTCTATCCCTCCATAAACTGATCGAATATGGTGAGATCCGGCTCCAGGACCTCGAAACCACCCTCGATGTCAAAGGGCTCAACCATCAGAGCATTGGTTTGATGAAGCAAAAACCGAATGCTATCGCTGGTCGGATGGATGTTCTGTTCTTTTAGGATCGCAAGAGCGGTTGAAAATTTTTCAGGGGAGGTCTCTTTTATCAGGTCAAGAATAGGCAGAAATTTTTTTGGATCATTCGCATAATAGCGATTGAAAGCATCCCGAATCAGTTCATCTGCCTGAGCTAAAACTCTGGAATTTGGGAGCGCACCCGGTTTGCGATGAAAAGTCTTGATGTAATGAGCGATATCAAGCGAATACTTCTGATTCCCAGCCAATCGACGATGAACTGCAATGATATCGTTTCCATCAAGGAACTCGATCCTATCCACCAACATCTTCAGTGTAATATATCGAGGACGGTATGTATCCGGAATTGAGTAGAAGTTCCCGTCAAATTTTACCAATGAATACCGCGAAATAGTTGCACGTTTCAGTTCGCAGTTTTCAAATTCGAGTGTTGGCAATGGATGCATCAAGGCTCGCTCTTGATCAAGGCCCTGGACCGGCACATCGGATCGACGATAGACAGGATGGCCGTTTATCTCGCCAAGGCGCATTTTTAGCCATTCAGCAGCCTCATTTATGGATGCAAATGAACTCCTTTCGCTGAAAGTGGCACGCCGGACATAGCCTACACTTTCTTCGTCTGTCCCTTTCTCGTTAGGTGAAGCTGGATTGCAGACACAGGGCTGAAAACCGAAATGCATAGAGAATTCCAGAAATTTATCATTGAACTGCTGCTTTCGAGAATCGTATACAGCAGCCATTCTGTCATAGAATATCGCCTCGGGAACTGAGCCGATCTCGCGGAAGAATTCGATGTGGGCCTGGATCACTTCCAGACGGGTTGATCTGTTATAGAGGCGAGCAAATCGATAGAGCGAGAAGGGCAAGACGAAGACCGCAAGGTAGAATTTCTGCCATACTCCGGCGATATTGAGTGTGACTTCGCCCCAATCGAATTCTGCACGCTGACCAATGCGCGGCTCCTGCAAGATAAACACCTCTCGGGGTGCATTAGTGCGTTTCCAGCGGACAACTTCGTCCTTGACCGTGGTATAACCTATTTTATGACCATCCTGGACGAGAAGCTCCCAGATTCTTTTTGCCGTGAGTCGTTGTTTTTTGGGGCATCCCATGTTTGACTCAAGATATTGATGTATCTTCTGACGGACAAGATCAGTGAGAACGCGAGAGGGTTGAACGATCTTTCGGTTTTTGGGAATGATCTCCTCCGCCAATCCTTCTTGCACATCTTTGACCTGATGAAGATACTTTTTCACAGTGTTCCGGGATATGTTCAGTTCGCGGGCTACTTTTTTGTAGGACTTATGGAGTTCGTACAGGTCTACGATTCTACGTACATCTGCCATCGTTTTCACCTTACCGCCCACCTCTCAGAGTACTTGGAGAGGGAAGGCTTTCCTTTTTGGGGGGGGGTCAAAAACGAACTGGCGTTTCCTTAAATAGGGGGGTCAAAATTGAGTCGGCGAATACAGCCAGGCGATGACATCCTCTAGAAATAGGCTCGTTACCATTGGTGAAGCCAGATAAAACAGATCATTTACAGCCAGCATGGCTTGAACGAGGTTATGCTTGCGCAGGGGGAAGTCGTCTTTGGATGCACTGACCTCCATTGCACCATTGACCAGCTTCACGCCGAAACCGTTTAGAATCATTTCAAGAAGTGCAGATCTCTTGGGGCTCTCTAATTTACAGCCCGATATCTCAAGCTCGTCGAGAATATATCCGTCATCGGTGAGGATGTAACTCCCGTTCTGCCTTCGGGCATAGATCTGGAGATAATCATTATTTCGGTCGAGATAAGGCGTAGTTATTTCGATCCAGTCGGCAACCTGACGGAGTGTGATCTTGCTCCCAAGCCATGCAACATACTGATCGATTAACGTCTTTATCTCTTCCATTCTCCAATCCCTTTTTGTATATTTGGCGGTTTAGTTATATTACAGTATCTCATAAAATCCTGCAGCGTTATCCATAAGTCACTTGCATCTGAAAATTCATCCGATGAAATGGATTTTGCCCATTTAGTTCCATAACCCTCTCTATAGATATGAAGATGAGGACAAGCAATTTCTTCTCCATCAGGATTGCGATGAGGTGCTCCCCCGAGATCCAGTCTGACCAATACAACCGTCTGACGGGCTCGATTCTGGTTGGTCGCTTTGAGAAGATCGATCTTTCCTCGTCTTATAT
>JAHDQA010000107.1 GCA_018434075.1 Tissierellaceae bacterium | reverse complement strand
GGGATCGTTCTTGCCACGATTAACGCTCCCAGACATAACGGTGCGGCTGCCAAGTGCTTTGGACAATACTTCCGCCGTTTGGCTGTTAGGTGCAAAGCCGCCGAAAATAGTATCCTGGCAGTTGTCCACAATAATTTCGGAACCTTCCTTTCCATAATTTTTTTCAAGCTGGCCGAAGCTTTGAATGATAGGGACCATAGTCAAGCGGCGAGAACGGCTTGCGGAAAATATAAGCTCCAGCGAATCAATGGCAGGCAATGTTCCAAGTTCATCACAATAAAATACAACACGATTTTTCAGCTTACCTTCATTTTCATCGGCTACCGCTAAAATCTCACGATAGAGTTGCTGAATCATAAGGCTGACCATAAAATATTTTGTCAAATCTTCTTCGGGCAGGACAATAAAAAGTGCTGATTTCTCATTTACAAACTTTTCGGCATCAATAGCAGTATCAAAACATAAAATCTGCTCCATTTCGGAATCAAGAAAAGAGTTGAGCCTTGAGAGTACCGTAGACAATACTGACATCATTGCCTGCTCAGCTGAGTTAAGTGCCGCTCCGGCAAACCACCGTGTTTTGTGTTCACTGTGGAGTTTATCCATTAGAAGCTGAAACTGACTTTTACCTTTTACCTTACTTGGGGCAAGTAAATCCTGCACCAGTTTGAACACGCTGATGATATGACGGCAATCGTTAATTGTACCATCCTCTTTTTCTGTCGGAGGAAGATACTCTGCTATTAACAAAATAACAGCGGTTAATAGTCCTTCGGCTGCATCATAGAAAAACTGATTTTGTCCATAATTTTCACCACCGGCATTGATGATGGTTTTAGCAATAATCTTTGCATATTTTTCTGCCTTGGCCTTTGCAACAAGATTATTTTCATCAGCCCTATATGCATCCATATATTTATTGACAAGGTGAAGCATGTTGTTGCCGTCAGAGCGGGTAGGATTACGCAAATCTATGACCGCTACATGATAGCCGTAGTGGTCACGAGCAACAGCTCCATAGTTACGATAAAGATCACCCTTCGTATCGGTTGTTAAAAAACTCATACCGCTGGCACAGGCATATTCAAGGTTTGGATAGAGGAAGAATGCAGTCTTGCCCACACCGGATGCACCAATCATCAGGCAATGGACATCATCTGTATCCACTAATGCAGTGATTTCGTTTTTCCTGCCTATGCTTCCAAGAATCAAACCTTGTTGATTGATCTGGGGCAACGAGTGCCCCTTTCGCCATTCCTTTGGCTTAAATGGAATGTGTTTATAGGTGTTCTTGATTTCATTCTTGGTTGAAAATCTTGCTGTGCCATGTTGACCATCGCCCACAGTGCGAGACTTGATTCCGTTAAGGGTATAGTAGTGGGCTAAAAGTGAAAGGCCGCCGATGACTGAAAACATCATGGCGGCGGCTGCTATAAGGATATAAACTTGTGATAGCATGATAGAAACTCCTTTCAGTTTAGTATTATTTGAGTTAAGATAGTTTTAAAGATATTGTGAAATAATTCTATTACAAAATTCTAAAACCTGGAGGCAAGTAATGAACATAGAAAAAGATGAAAGATGGGCAAAACAATTCGGTGACTTTTCCGAAGGTTTGGTCATGTATCTCTTGGGGCAATTAAAAAATATGTCGGTTGCATTAGTCGATCATGTAGGGGCTGACATATTTGCTGTCAACAGAGAAAACACCAGTCAAAGATATGCAATTTCAGTAAAGGGAAGAAATATCCCGCCAAACGAAAGCAAAAGTTATAATTTTTCAAAATATAATATAGATAAACTTGTTGAAACATCGGAAGCTTTCGGGATGGAGCCAGCCATTGCCTTGGTATTTGTCGATGAGCAAGAGGTTGTTAAAAAAATAAGAGTTTTTGTATTTACATTGCGTAATATTCTTAAATTATGTGATGACAACAGCGTTAACTTTGCTAACCGCACAGATGAAAATGGAATTAGGCTTAGATTTACTGAAAGTCAAAGAACTCATCATCTGTCAGATATTAAGAAGTGCCAATACATAGACTATACAGAATTAGCATTTGAATCATTTAAACCTGAGATATCGATTTAGTTTTGGACAAACAATATTACCCTTATAATTTGTATATTTCCAATAGTTTCAGAGAATAGGGTCAGAGCAGTTAGCAAAATAACTGCTCTGACTTTTTTCATACCATCTTCATTTCAAAACTGTTTCTTATCTGCTGGCTGTTTATTAAATCATCATTCCAGTCTTTGCCCTGAGACACAATTAAGTGGCATCCGTATCCGCTTTCTGCAAGTTGTTTTTTAAAACGTTCTGATGCCTTATATCCAGCCTCATCATTGTCAAGACATAGCGCTACTTCTTTGAGGTGTGGACTAAGTTCAAGCATTTTCATCAGCGCCTGGCTGCCCACTCCGCAAAGAGCAACATAGCTGTGCTGCTGCCAGTTCTCCGGGTGGAGTGAAATATAAGACAGCAAATCAATGGGCGCTTCAAATACATACAACATTTCACTTTTGCCAATCCAGTGAAAGCTATATGCCGGATTACAACCATCCACATTTCCTTTAAAGCTGATGCCCTCGGTATAGAGCCCTCGCTTGTGTGCATGACGAGGTATTCCGTTTTCATCCAATCCAACAAATACCGCATTGTGATATTCTTTATTGCCGTCTTTTGATTTTTCACAGGATTCATAAAGCAATTTTTCCTTTGCAAAAAAACTGACCACATCACGGTCAATCTTCCTTGTTTTCACAAGGTAGGCATAAACCCTTCGCATATCTGAGTGTGCGTTGGGTAATTTGAAAGGCTTTGGTTCTTCTTGCTTTTTCTTTTTGGCAGGAGTATATTCAATACCCTGTTCACCGCCTAATAATAAAATTACTGCCTCGGGGAAGGATAGATTATAAAAGTCCTTGACGAAATCTATGGCATAACCGCCGTGTTCTTTTGAATGATCATACCACTCGTTCCCACGGAGAGTGATGCTGCGGTCTGATGCAAGCCGTTTTTCTCTGCCGCTAGTAATGAGTTTTTCCCCCTGGCGATATAAAAAATCTATTAGATCAACATTATTAGCGCGATATTTCTGTTCCTCCGTAAAATGTATATAGTTTCCCATAAGGACCTCCTAACTATGACGATTTCCTATACGATGAAAAAACACCGGACGATTAACGCTCCGGTGTTTTTTGGGTATGAGTATCTTTTTTAGGCTCGGCTTATTGATTTTTCTTTTTTCTTTCTTCATATTGATCCTCCAATCGTTATAATGTATGCATAGACTGCTCATGATCATCATGCTTGTGACCCTGTGCCTGCTTTTTAGCCCTTATTTTCTGTAAGAGCTTTCTGTCAGCACGCTGGTTTGGCGGTATCCTTGCCGGTGCAGTGTCACCAATAATACGGCTCATATGATGGAGGAGCCTTGTGGCTGCCAGCATCACAGACGGCTCCCTAAACTCATCCATGTGGTCAAGGAAAAACTGTGCATAGATGTTGCCCTGTGCTGCTGAAAGCGTGAACCACCTTACAGCTTCTTCCTTATCTCTAAGAACATCCTTTCCCATCAGATAAAGCTTTCCAAGAGTGTACTGAGCATATTGATTACCCTTTTCTGCAGAAGCAGTCAGATATTTTATTGCAGCTTCTATATCTTTTAGAACACTATCTCCAAGGAGATAGATTTTTCCAAGACGATACTCGGCAAGTTCATTTCCCTGTGCAGCTGCACTTTGCAAATATAAAATTGCTTTTGCTACATCCTTTGGGACATCTTCACCTTTAAGATAAAGACAGCCAAGGGCATATTGTGCATACTGATTCTTTTGCTCAGCAGCAATACCAAACCAATGCAAAGCCTTATAGATATCTTTTAAGATACCCTCTCCGCCTAAGTACAACTTACCCAGGCGATAGGCAGCAAAGAAATTACCCACTGATGCCGCTTTTTCAAAATAGTTTCGTGCCTGCTGTTCATTCTTCTCTGTACCAATGCCGTTTAAGAGCATCCAGCCCAAACGGTATTGAAGCCTGTCATCATGGCTTTGTTTTTCTAAAGATGTGAACCCATGAAAGGCATCAGCGAAATATTTTTCTGCTTCGCCCTCATCTCTCTCACAGCCAATGCCGTCACGATGCATTTTGCCTGCTTCAAAACAGGCATAGGGGAAACCCTGCACAGCCGATTGCAGATACAGATTAAATGCAGTTTGGTAGTCTTGCTCCACCCCATTGCCCTTATAATATAATCCAGCAAGGGAATACTCCGCATACTTATATTTTTCACTTGCGGATTGTGTCAACCAGCCAGCGGCTGTTACATAATCCTGTTCTGTGCCAAGCCCTGCTGCATACATTTTACCGATACGGTACTGGGTATACTTCCATGGTCGTTCTGATTCTGAGGCATGGAATACTGAGAGAGCCTTCTTATACCAAAGGTGTGACTTGTCAGCATCTTCGTTACATCTAAGACCATCTGCATTCATTCTGCCAAGATCGTACATGGCAAGAGGATTATTCTGCTCGGTTTCCAAAAGCAATAAGCTATAGGCCTTTTCAAAATTCTGAGCAATACCATTTTCTTCATCGCCAAATAAAAATTGCCTTGCTAGTTTATAGTCCTCGCTCCACCATGTAGGGCGATGGCTTTTGCTATGATGCCTACTGCCCTGTTTTTGTGGTTCAAAATCATCATTGGTATCATCTTCATATCCCAAAGAGAAAGAATCAGGCGGCATATCGTTCTCAGCAGAAGGTTCGGGCAGAATTAAATCTGCTGTTTCATGTTCATCAAATATAAATTTTCCTTTTGAAATTTCCATTGCTTCTTTTATAACCATGTTACGAATGGATTTAAAATCGCTGCATTGAGAGAGTGGTAACTGTGGAGAGGGGTTTTCTGTATAGATGTTTTCAATCTGCCCCTTTGCTTTTTGCCAGAGGACATAGGCCTCAGCTACTCGTTCATCCTTGGCAAGTTCATCTACAATTTCATCCACCACATTTTTAAGCTCTGCTTTGAGATATCCATATTGCTTTTTTCCTGTGGTGTTCTTTAATCCCTGTGCAAGATAGGTGATGAGCTGTTCAATTTTTTCACTGTGCAGGATACCGCCTTGCATCTCCACCAACAGTTTTCGAAGCGCAGTGCGTGCTTCTTTCTTAAGAGCATCTCGGTTATGAGTTTTTTCTCCGTATAAAGGCAGCAGCTCTTGCCGGAAAATTTCCGTTGCAAGAGCTGACTTCATTTTTCGGATACCTGCCTTGGTGAGGTATCCTTCATTTGGATTTGTGCTGTAACAGATCATATGAATGTGAGGATGATGGCTTTCATTATGAAAGGCCGCATACCACTTTAAATTATCGGGATGGATTTTAAGACTCTCTGCAAGCTCCATAGCTTTAGAAGAAATCAACGCTTTCCAGCTCCCCGCATCTTCAAAACCAAACTTTTCAGCATCCTCACGGCGAAGGGAAATAATAGGAGTCCATACATTGCCGCTATGCTCTGCAATCTCTTTTGCTACTTGTGAAAGAATAAGCTCTTGTTCTCCAACTGTAAACAGTCCATGGGTATCAAACTTTTCGACTCTGGGACGGTTTGCGATATAATCAAGATATTTTTCTTTATCACCTATTTGCTCAATGTGCTGTTCCAGTGTAATGCTAATAAATTCAGAAGCATTTTCACGGTTCGGCTCTGCCAGATAATCCTCGTACTCCAGGGATTCCTTGCTGTCGGGAAATTCATGAAGAATTTGAGCAATAAGTGTCTGCTGCTTTTTAGTGCTATGCCAAAGTTCTTTAGCATTAGAAACCCTCTCCACACCGTCACGAGTAGCAATATATTTGACCAAGTGATTTAGATGGGAGGCAGCTTTTCCACCTTTGAGATAGCCATTTTTAATAACAAGTCTTGCCATTAGATATCAACACCCTGCTGGAATGAAACTGCATCATCCAGTTTTATTTTTCCCTTGGTCTTTTTTACTTCTGCAACACAACGACCTCGAAGACTTTGCAGCTCATTATCTGTTACTTCCAGCGTAGCAGCTAAAAGATGCATCATCATGCTAACTTCCACCGATAATCGAAACAGATTATTTGCCACACGATTTTCTGTGTTTTGCAAGGTGCCTTGTATTGCTCCAAGTAAATTCTGGGATAAAAAAGTTGTGCTGTTTTGACAGCTTAAATATCCGATATAAAAATCCACTGCCCGTGAAATAAACTCCGTATGATTTTTCATATCTTTTGCCTGCATCATGGCTTCCATATTTTGAATCATATCCGGATAGAGCCATGCTACTACCCGCTTTTTCAGTTCAGTTTTATTCTCATTCATTTGTTCACTTCTCCTATCTTTTTGTGACAGCACCTTGGGGAGTACCCTGCAAATGCTGGTAAGCCTTGGGTTAGATGACTGTTACAGCACCTTGGAGAGCAAAAAAGGCGATTTACAGCACCTTTGGCATAATTTCGCCCTACTGAGAAAAGCCTGCATTTTCGGTGTTTAAGCGGTCGGCACTGCCGTCCGCTGTGACCGAGAGGTGCGTTTGCAGCACCTCTCTTTCTCCTGCTCTATTTTCAATCCATAGGTTCACGCTCATAGTGATGTAGATCTGCTTGCCTATGGGTTGTTCTGCCTCTTCGCAAAGCTCCCTCAATTTGCCCTTCAAACTGCCAAGTGGTGTTACTACCCTACCCATGGGCTTAAATGCCCACACGGTGGCACACAGGGTGCGACAGGGGGGATGATGCTACTCCCACACTTCTTGAGCTTCCTTTCAAGGATTAGATATCTTCATGTGGATGGTTAGGGGAGTGCTGGGGGGTTTTTTCTCTCTGCTTTTTGGCTTTTGGGGCAGGCATGCTATCTGCTGTTTCATCGATATATTCCCGCACTGCCGCCGGTACATATTTTTCGTATAGTTTTTGCAATGCTTCACCCAGTTCCTGCTCAATGGATGCATCCTTTTTCTCCATATAGCGTTTGGTAGCTCCGAGTTTTTGTGCTTCCATACTAAGCGAGATGGTATCTTTTTTCATTATAATTATCCTCCAATCATTAAAAACTAATAAAAGTAATGTGCGGCTCAAGTTCTTTTTCCTCACCGGTAAAGGCAGGAGCAACTGCAAACTGTTCAGCATATTTATCTGCCTGCCTATCGGTTATGGAAACAAATTCACCTTCCATACTATCTCCGCAAATAAAAAACGGACCACAGACAATATCATCACCAAGCCATCGATTGGGCTTCATGCCGTTTAGCTTACCTTCATCATTACAGACCAACAGACAGTCATTATCCAAGCCGATAACCTGAATAAGACCGTCAACCTCAGCCTGTAATCCATCAAGATTATTGCAGATTTCTTTTATAACCGGTGGCTGACCAACTTCAATTTTTAAAACTTTTATCGTGTTATCCATACAAATGTCCTCCTACTTTTCTTATATTTCCTTAGCTTTCTTTTGGCAAAACACACTTGTTTAAATATGCTGCATAGACATTTCTGTATCTTCCTGAACGATATTTGGGCAAAAATCCAAATAAAATGTCATATCAAAACCGTCCTCAGTCATTTCCACCTCGGCCATTTCATCTGCACAGCTTAAAATATTGAGGACTTGTTCTCCGATTCCATTACCGTTTTTAATGGTAATTCCGTATTGATCTTCAATTTCATCAAAATCTGTAATCCAATTTCCGCTCTCCGTATGCTGGCATCCTTCTCTAATAAGGGCTTCAGCCAGCTGCAATATTTGTTGATTGAAATAAGGTTTTATACGAGGCAGCCAGGCAACATATCTGGCATAATCGTAACCCTGGCTTTCCACAAGGAAGCCATCATCTGATTGGTCGCTCAGTATAAGGAGGGAGTGGCGAACACCTTTTTCATCCATATACATAGATTCCTTATGGTCTTTTATAAAATCTTCATCTTTAAGAAGCCCTCTTGAAAAGGCTTTAAATCTTTGTTCAGGCAGTATTACAACAGCCTCTATAAAAGCTTCACTTAAATTGAAAGTAGATATTTTCCTTTCAAAGTTTACTTGTAATTTCATTTACTTTGCTCCTTCCTTTATGGTAAATAGCTTCTTGGGTTTTGCTTTTCTCCACCCACTCGCACCTCAAAGTGCAGATGGTTTCCTGTGCTTCTTCCGGTAGAGCCCACCTCGGCAATGATACTGCCGACATCTACGGTTTGCCCTTCGCTGACAAGGATTTTAGAACAATGGGCATAGAGTGTAACAAATCCACCGCCATGATCCACCATCACATGGTAGCCATATCCGCTGGTGGAATAACGGACTACATAAACCGTTCCGGGAAGTGCCGCTCGAATGGAAGTGCCCCTGGGTGCACCAAGGTCAATCCCACCATGCCCTGCACCTTTACCGGTGAATGGGTCTTTACGATAGCCAAACTCCGAGGTGACCATGCTGCGCCAATTTTCACCAAGGGGTGAGCAGAAACCGTCTGCTCCAATAAAGGGTGCAGACGAAAGGGGCAAACCGTTTGACCATTCATCAAATTCATGACCATAAGTTGGGGCCGGACTTCCATAAAGCACACGGTAATAAATTTCTGTTGCATTGATTCGGCTCTCATGAGTGACCGTCATCACCATAGACAAGGAGATATTTTCATATACTATGGGCAGTTCCCTGATAGGAACCGCCACGATATAAGTTTCTTCCTCGGTAGTTTCATTGCCGTCCGAATCTGTGGTAGTGACTGTTCTGGTGCGTTCCTCATAGGTGACAAATGAGTCAACAAACTGTCTGTGCTGAAGCCTTGAAGGACTTTCATCGCCGAAAAACAGAGAATAAAAAATAGCCTTAACCCTTACTGAGTCGAGGCTATCTCCATCTTCCATTTCTCTATTTACTGCGGCAATAGCACCGTCTAAAAGTGTAAAACTGCTTCGCATATCCTCAATGTATCCTCGGTAATCCTCTGGGACATTGCCCGAAATAACACCGCCGTCAAAGCATAGGCCTACAGCTGTATTGTTATGATCTGCTGTGCCAGATAGCAGGCTGCAGATTAAAACAATGATTAAAATGACCGGCGACAGGATTAAGCCGATTGTCCAGCCAATAGTTTTGCGAAGCCTTTCATCTGATAGAGCTGTAGCGGCGGCTTTCGCAGCCATAGTTATTGTTGTAGGATCAGCCATAAAATCACCACCATTTCAGCTCGCCAAATCCGAACATATCCTGCTGTTCTAGCTCCGGCTCGCTTTCCATCAAATGCTCGGTATAATCAAGCGCCTGCTCCAAAACAATAGGGTCAAAGCCTGCACTCCCATAACCTTCAAGGATGGTATTGTAATAAAAATCGGAAGGATAGCCCAGACGATGTCCCGGAGTCATGATATAGACCATAGCTGCCACAGTTCCCCCTTCCAATGGCAGCTCCATGGTTTCCTTGCCGTAAAAACTGGGATACCCCTCGTAAATATCAAGGGCTTTCTCATCCTCTTGGGTAATCTCCCAAAGCAAAACAGGAATAGAACTTCCCTCGCAAGGCTCGATTGTAGCCACTGCACCGTGCCTGCTCCCCCTGAAAACAAGGGCATAATCCTTTATTTCCGATGCCCCCAACACTTTGGCAGTAGGACACCTTTTCGCCATTTGGGGCAGATTAAGATTACTGCCGTAGGCGATATATAGTTTATTTTCCATATGCACTCCCTCACATTGACATAGTAAAAGCGGGGGATTCTCCATCCTCCGCTTCCAAGTTAATTTCTTCTGTTGGCTCTTGCTCTGCTTCTGCAGCCTGTATCTGCTCTGTTTCACGCTTTTCTCGCAGTCTTTCTTTTTGCCTTTCTGCTTGAGCCGGATCTTTCCAGGCGATGCAGCCCTCCAGATGATCCAGCAGATGTTTTCGTGCGGTCTTGAATTCATCTCCTATCATACCAAGACGCAAAAGCCAAACACGAAAGGTATATTTCTCATTGCTGGATTCAGTTTTTATCGGGCTTGCAGAGCGTTGATTGAGAGCCTGTGCTGTGATTGCAAGACAGAACTGAATATATGCTTTAATTTTCCCGGCATGCAAATCACCGTTAAAGGCGCGGAACTCAACCGTTCCTTTTTGAAACACGCTATGCAGATTCAAACATCGATAGCGGCTGGAGTGATAATGCTCACGACTTCCATCGCCTCCGTTGTACCAAATACTTTTGAGTTTTTCTAAAGTTGCAGGCTTCTTTCGATTAATTTGTTCCAAAAAGATTGGATCAATCTTCTGGCAGAAGCTTGTTTCTCTGCCCCTTGACACCTTTAATGCTTTATAAATCATATCCTCTTTAGCGGCCATGATGTTGACAAGATTCCGAAGCTTTGGGGCTTCAAAAGGGGCAGCATTAATGTGAATGTGAATACCACAAGAAGAATTAATAAAGGCTCCTGCACCTCTTAGTTTGCGAACCATTTCCTGTACGGCTTCAATATCTTTATACTGGCATATGGGGCTAACCAGTTCTACGCTGTAGCTCCTGTCGGCGCTCACTTTTCTACGGCCTTCTTTTCTTTGGCAGTCAATACTTGCATCGCTCATAACTTTCCATTTGCGCCCTTCGCTGTCACGGGCATAATATACATCGTAATAAGTGCCTTCATATTCCTTGGTCGTGCCAAGGTATTCGGCAATTACCTCTGCAGCACGGCTTCTTGTGATACCGGTCATTTCAATTTCAATTCCGAAATCTTGGCCTTGTATCTCCATTTAATCACCACCCTTACCACATTCTGTGCTGGAGGGTATGATCTTTTTCATGTAAAAGTCCCGCCATTTCAGCGGCCGAATTGATAAAACTGCAGAGCCTCTCCCTTCGCCAAGTGTCAATTAAATGCTGGCCGCATTCCTCATTGAGGGCATTGATTTTTAAGACTGTATCTTTAACACATTCAGAAATAGTGGCAGGATCACCCTCAGCAGATATAAGATCCTCAATGTATTCGTCTAAAATCTGCTCCATCAAAGATACATCTTCCGGTGTGTAATGATAGCTACCAGCGTAAGGATTGGGATACTCTTTTCCGTCCATACAGTATCGTAGATTGTCTAAGATTCCTGGCCTTTCTTCACTTTCTGATTTTTGATACTTCTCCATAAAGGCTAAAATATCCGCTTCCCTGTCTGGAGTGTAGCGGATAAAAGACAGCATATCATCAAGAAGCCCTGATTTACTTTCCTTATGATCTAGTAACTTTTCCATTATTCTTCTCCCTTCTTCATCATCTTCCGCCTGCTTTCCCAAACAGTTTTTCCTTATAGACCGGTGCGTGAACGGCAAGATTGTATCGCTCAATACCACATTTATATAAACAAACCCCACGCTGGGGAAAGCGGATGAGATTGTATTCTGATTCCTCCAATTGCAGGCTGTCCATATAGAACTGTTTATCAATATTGCCTGCGTTAAAAAGAAAAGCGTGAGTCGGAATAGAGAACAATGGCTTTGTCAATTCTCTGATTCCTTCAATATTAAAGTCCTCAAGATTCTGCGATGCCAAAATGACCGCCGATTCCTTCTTTCGCACACGCTTCATAAAGTTTCGGATATATTCAATAGCGGTGAGGTTAGTAAGGAACAGATACAGCTCATCAATGCTGGCGACAGTGTTGCCTTCGGTCAGGAGCTTATCGCTCATAAAGGATAAAACATTAAAGAGCAGAGCATTCTTCACATTTCTGCTTGCCTGCAAAAGTCCTTTTACTCCAAACACAATGAAGCGGTCACTGGTGACATTGGTGTGTCCATTAAAAAACTTGCTTTCCGCACCCATGCACATAGAGTGAAGCCCCAAGAGGATTTCCTGCAGCAATTCTGCTGTATAAAGCTGGTGCTTGCTGCTGTCGTAACCCTTATATTCACCTTCAATCAGTTCATATAGATTAAAGAGGATGGGATAATCCTCAGTATTTAGTTTTGCGAAATTTGTGTCGTCACTGATGTTAAACTTCCCATAGAGCTTAGCCAGCATAATTTCAATGGTATCGATATGGCGGTCATCAAAATCCTTGTAGCAGCGGAAAAAATCTTTAAGAAAAGATATATGCTGGCTGAGCTTTGTGCGCTGAAGAAATGCCTGGGGAGCATCTCTATCACCAAAGCTGCCGCTTTCATCCCATGCCTTTGGTTCTAATGGATTGATTATATACTGACCGGACATGAGGTCGATAAAGCACCCGCCAAGATTTTCCGCAAGCTCCACATATTCATGCTCCGGGTCTAAACATAGAACAGTTTTGCCGGATTCCAGCACATTGCACAGGATTAGCTTAAGCAGATAGCTTTTGCCCTGACCGCTATTACCAAGGATAAGGATGTTGGCATTGGTCTTGTCATCATCACGCTTATCAAAATCCACAATAATATTACTTCCAAACTTATCCCGACCAAGATAGAAACCGCCGGGGTCGGTCTTTCCGGAGTAGTTAAAGGGATAAAGATTCGCCACGCTGCTGGCAGGCAAAACCCGTTCATACTGACTCCCGAACACATTATGTCCGGCGGGGCCTACAGCAAGAAAACCCTCCCGCTGGCGCAGAATCAAGCGATCCACATTGAGCTTTGATCGTACCAGCTCGGTTAAAACATCGGTCTGCAGGAGCTTCAGTGCATCGAGATCGTGGGCTGTCAGCTCAATGTAAACAGCACAGTGCAGCAAGGGTTCACGGTTTCTGTGCATGGCTGATACCAGGGTAACTACATCCTGCAAATTGCTTTCAGCGGTGACGGTCTGCTGAAGATTACTGGTGTTGCTTTTATCCATACGATTTTTATTGGCCGCATTATGGATGATTTTCTTTTCTTCTCCTGCCGTAACCTGTCTTGTATAGATGCGTAGGGTCACACCGTCCTTTTCGCCTAAATGCCGCAGTATTGCCTGCTCATCGGTTGCTGTTGGATATTCTCGCAGCACCCAGACACAGCGAAAGGTATTTCCACAAATAAAATGATCTACATTAAATTTAATAACACCGGGCGCTATCATATCGAGGAAATCTTTGATTTTCGCATCCTCTGCTGGCATTACAATTTTTTTCTTTCTGGCTTTACTCACCGACAATCACCCACCTTTCTCCATCGAAATCCTCATATTTTTCGGTTGTAACATTCTGCTCGTAATAAACACCTAAGAGACGCTTGATGTCAGTTTCATTTGCCTTTTTTGTGGTGAAGCCCTGATCTTTTAAGGATTTTTCAATACGGGAAAGGTAGGGTTGAACTTCCGATTCCTTCTCGTCACGCAGACGAATGATGATGAGAAATTCACGGGCTGTTGCCATCTGCACCTGCATGCGGTCAAGTGAGACTGCATCCTGCTGGAGGAGCTTGCGTATGACCGGGTTTTGCTCCTGTTCCATACGGCTGCGCAAATGTGCTTTATTATCTTCAAAATTCTCACGGCTATTAAGGCAGAGCATCTCAATTTCAGCGATGCCTTTGAGAACATTCATCAGGGCATATATCCTTGCACCCACACTGCTTTCAGACAGCACACTGATATTAGTGGGCTTAATCATAAAAAATACCAGTTCTCCATAACCAGTAACCAGAGCATGACTATTGATGTTTTCAATGCCCATGAGCTGCCTTGTAGATGCTTTTTCTTTGGCTTCATTTTTCTTTTTTCTGCTCATGCACTTTCCCTCCATTCATAAAGTTGCTTTTTGCCGATAAAAAACACAGCGGCATATCTGATAAAATCAAGAATGCTTGTATCCTCAAAACGAATAGATAAAAAGGCATATACGGCTGTTACTACGATGGGCAAAAACCATCCGAGTTGGGAAAGGGCAAACACAGATATGAGACATCCTACACCAATGATGCCAATATCTCTAAGCTCCCACAGCCATAATGTAGCCTTAGATTTTAAGTTATCAGGGTAAATATACAAGGTTCAATCCTCCTGTTCGCTATAAATTTTTTGTAAAAAATATGCGATACCCCGCATCAAAAAGTCTACACAGGGTATCGCCACACTGTTTCCAAGTGCCTTATATCTGGCACTGTCAGAACCGCCGGGAATATTCGTCCAGCCATCAGGAAAGCCTTGAAGCCGTTCACATTCAAGTGGAGTAAGACGACGAATTAGTTTTCTGTTCTTTCCGTCAGCGATCGCTATAAGATTTTCACTGCCTCCGCCGTTATCACCGCCTTGTGCCCGAAGGGTGGTACAGCCCTCGGAATAGTTCCCAAACTGGGATTGACCAAATATCTCCGGCTGGCAAACAAGGTCAGTAGCATCCTTGTGCTGCCTTGCACTTTGAGTTGCAACAACCTCATTTTCTGAAAATTCATCACTTCTTTGTCGGCTGAATACTGCATGGCGGTCGGCTCCGGTTAATGTATAACTAATGTCAAGCTGGCATCCAAGGCCGTTGCCTCCGTTTTGTACCTGCCTATCTATAATGTTTCCTGCTATACAGTAGCTTTCCTGCAAGATAGCGATACCGCCTTGGTTTTTACTGGGGTCGGGATTGGTGGTATCAATGGTTCGGGCTATTTCTGTTTCTCTGCATCCCGAATTGGGATTTGAGGATTTCATGCTATTGGATTCCTTTGAATCAAGGGAGAATGCTACAGGGTTACCCACTAAAGGAACATTATTTCCGCCAGTTCCCATACGGGCTGCAAGGGTTGGAGCTACTCCAAGGGGGCCATTATATCTGCCGTCCTTGGGATGGTTTTCAAATAATACCGGCCGGTTATTTCCGCTCATACCGGTACTGCTTGGCTGTGCGATAAGCGGTGGATGCCCGCCCATACCTGCTCTGAGGGTTGGGGTTACTTCCTCGGTGATATCCATCCGCTCACCGCCATGATCATTGAGACATAGGAGTGGTTTCTGAGCGACAAATGTCTGCATCTGCATATTGCGTGTTGCCAGCAGAGCACCAGATACACCATCTAAGTCAATTACCTCATCACGCTGATTGACATGAAAGGCTACTGATGCTTGCGTAATAATACCGTTTCTGCCGGTAGACATGCCGCAATTAACACCGAGGGTTGAAGATACTTCCCCAGTAAGATCACCATTGTAACCATCAAAGCCTACGGTCTTTTTTTCTTCTGTTTGAATATATCCATGCCCGCCGCCTTGACCACTATAAAGAGCTGGCCACGTGCCTGTTTCCTCAAAAATACGGCGGCTTTGCACATCCCACGGTGTCAGACAAGCTCCGCTTGAATCATCAGAGCCTCC
>JAHDQA010000111.1 GCA_018434075.1 Tissierellaceae bacterium | reverse complement strand
TTAAGAGACAATTTGACAACACTCCTTTAAAATATGGTTTTGGTTGATTATATTTTACCAGAGTTTGTCAGTTGTCTCATCTTTTTTTGTAAATAAAATGGTGCTGGTTTTAATCACCAACACCAAAAATTATAGAGCCAATATGTTAAAAGATATATTATACATTTTGACATTCATCTTTGAAAAAATCTTATTAACCAAATCCAATTCCCCATCTGTCATTACACTAAATAGTAAAAATATCAAATTTTCACCCCCAGTAAACTCTCTATGGTACATTGTTTTGCAATAAACAAATACCTACTAGTAAGGATGAATTTCTCATGCAAGAAATGCCATCAATAAAATGTCCAAAGTGCAACATTAATCATTTGTTTTTTTGTTATGGCAGAGATAAATATGGTCATCAGAAATATCTCTGCCTTAACTGCAATCATCAATTCGCACCCGATAGCCCAGTTTCTAAAAAGATACAAAATTACTCTCGTTGTCCTGTTTGTGGTAAGGTAACTTTTTCTATACTCCAAAGTACTTGTCAAAGAAAATCATCAGTTTTTCGATAATTCCTTGCTTTTTCTCAGCTCTACCTCCACCAAATCGAGATACAGGCGGCATGATTTTATCAATAGCTGTTCCTGTTGTTTTAAGCACTCCATCTCTGAAAGCATTGTCAATTAAACGGCGGGTTTCTTGAGGTTTTAATTTTTCTTCTTCTATGATTGCTGAGATTTCTTCTTCTTTACGCTCATCTATGAATTTTCGCCAATCCTCGTCAACTTTTGTCGATACATTGACTTGTTCAATAAAACTTTCAATCAACTCTTTTTTGCTTCGCAGTTCAAAACTTGAATTGATAGCCTTGTTTATAGTTGTAAGAATTGTCTTATCCTTGCAGCTGGATTCTTGATATTTGGCTACAAGCATGAGGATGTAGTCAATATTTACCTCTATCTGCTTGACAAGTTCAATCTCAAAGACTATGTCATCATTTATAATTTCTTTATCCCCATCATCTCTTTTTCTGTATTTATGATACAAGTCAATATAATTGCTTTGATAGTCCTGAAAATCCCTTTCAGATAAAATCTCGTTTCCTTCAAAATCATCGAAGGATGTAAGAATATTCTTAAGCCGTAGTATCGCTCCATATAACTTGATAAATTCTTTTTCTGCTTCTTCTCCTACAATAGGCTGTCCTAGCGGGTACTGTGATGTAAGAGTTGAAATAAGTTCTGTGTATCCCGGTTTATACTCGCCTTTGTCATCATATCCGTTATAGTATTCTTCATATGTCTTTAACAGTACAATGCCGCCTGCATCTTTGTTTCCAAATAGGGCAATTGCCTTGTCAGTTTCTTCCTTTAAATCTCTGAAACAAACTATGTTCCCATATGTCTTGACGCTGTTTAAGATGCGGTTTGTTCTTGAAAAAGCTTGAATTAGTCCATGCTGCCTTAAGTTTTTATCTACCCATAGAGTGTTAAGTGTGGTCGCATCAAATCCTGTTAGGAACATATTAACAACAATCAATATATCAATCTCTCTATTTTTTACACGTAGAGAGAGGTCTTTATAGTAATTTTGAAACTTATCTGAAGATGTATCATAATTTGTGTTAAATATTTTATTGTAGTCCTTGATAGCTGATTCTAAAAAATCTCTATAGCTTTGGTCAAGATTTTCTATATTAAAGTCTTCATCAGGCAAAAGCCCTTCTGGCTCTTCTGCATTGGGGCTAAAACTGAAAATGGTTGCGACTATAAGGTTGCGATTTTTTTCAGCTAGCTGTTTTTTAAATTCATTGTAGTATTTGATAGCCATTGGAATGGAATCTGCAGCAAATATTGAATTAAACCCCGCTACACGCCTTGATTCACGCTTTTCTAACATTTTTTTAGGATTTGTCTTGTCAGGTTCTTCCCATTTTGCAGAGAGTTCATAAAAGCTATTGCGCTTCGTCTTCTGATCAAAGTGCTCAATGACATAAGAGACAATCTCACTGACTCGCTGAGGGTCGGCTAAAGCTTTTTCCTTGTCTATGCTATAGACTTTTTTATCATCTAGATAATCAGGCATCTTGATCGTGTTGATAAAATCTATTCTAAAAGGCAATACATTTCTATCGTTAATGGCATCTACTATGGTATAAGTATGAAGTTTTTCTCCAAAAGCCTGTTCTGTTGTCCTAAGCATAGGGTTGCCGTTAGATCCAGCATTTGCAGCAAAAATAGGCGTTCCAGTAAAGCCGAATATATGATAATTTTTAAATGCTTTTTTGATTGCCATGTGCATATCGCCAAACTGTGAGCGATGGCACTCGTCGAATATCAGCACAACATGTTTTTTATATATATCATGCTGTTTGTTTTTTCGGATAAACACATCCAATTTTTGAATAGTCGTTACAATGATCTTGTATTCATGAGGGTTTCCCTTTTCATCTCGATCTTCCAATTGTCTTTGAAGAACTCTTGTTGATGTGTTCCCATTGGCTGCTCCTTTTTCAAATCGATCGTATTCCTTCATGGTTTGGTAGTCCAAATCTTTACGGTCAACTACAAACAATACCTTGTCTATATATGGCAATGCAGAAGCTAGTTGAGCTGTCTTAAAGCTAGTCAAGGTCTTTCCTGAGCCTGTTGTATGCCAGATATATCCTCCAGCATCTGTTGTCCCCATTTTTTTGTAGTTGGTTGATACTATAATACGCGACAATATGCGTTCAGCAGCGGCGATTTGATATGGGCGCATTACAAGCAGCAGATCCTCGGATGTAAATACACAGTATTTTGTAATGATATTCAAAAGGGTGTGCTTTGCAAAAAATGTTCTAGTAAAATCCACAAGGTCAGCTATGACTTTGTTATTCGCATCTGCCCAAAAGCTAGTAAATTCAAAGCTGTTGCTTGTTTTTTTCCCTCTTTTGCTTTCGCCTTTATTTTGCTCCTTTAAATGAGCATTTCTTGTAGTGTTACTGTAATACTTTGTATGTGTGCCGTTTGAGATTACGAAAATCTGCACATACTCAAACAGCCCCGAAGATGCCCAAAAGCTATCTCGTTGATATCGGTCAATCTGATTAAATGCTTCGCGTATGGATACTCCTCGACGTTTTAATTCCACATGTACAAGGGGCAATCCATTCACAAGCACTGTAACATCGTATCGTGTTGCATGCTTGCCAGCTGATTCCTCGTATTGATTGATTACCTGCAATCGATTGTTATGGATATTCTTTTTGTCTAAAAGGTAGATATTCTTTGTTGAACCATCATCTCGCCTTAGTATCTGAATATGGTCGTCTTGAATTTTTCTTGTTTTCTCGACGATGCCCTCATTGGTGTTAGCAATGCATTCTGCAAAAAATCTATTCCATTCACCATCGGTAAAATTAAAATCATTGAGTAATTCAAGCTGTTTACGGAGATTCGAGATAAGTGCAGCCTCATTGTGTATTGTAATGTATTCATATCCTTGCGAAATTAAAAGGTTGATAAACTCTCGCTCAAGATCAGCCTCGCTCTGATACTTTTCAGGGCAGACTCTGTAATCTGCTGTGTATTCGGATACTACCGTTGCTTCGTCGGTACTTGCAACAATGTTATATATACTCATGCTTTCACCTCATTTGCTCCCTTTTCGTCTTTTGGACGAGCAGGGAAAGTCAATAGCTTATCCCTGTAATATTCATATTGCTTTTGTCGTGCTTCAATCTCAGCCGGAAGACCACTGGTAAGATCGTTACAAAGCGCATCAAAACGATCGAGTATTGAAACTATGCGTTCTTGTTCTGAAATAGGAGGGATGGGGATTGGATATTTCATAATTGCAGTTTTATCTCCACGAGGCATTTTTGCACCTTTCGCATTTTGCATATTATATACAAAAAAGTTATCTGATGAAAGAACGAAATATAAATACTTTGGTAAAACAGCTTTTCTATCATTTATGCATATAACAAGAACATCTCCATTTGTTCCACCTGCGTCCGTTGCTAACCATATTTTTTTTAGATATGGGCGAATATTACCTATGAGTATGTCTCCAATATCATATTTTATTAAACGGCCTTCTAATGGCACGTAGTTTGATGTTGTCTTTCCCATCTTATCAGGTAGAAGGTTGTCCACACCAACATATGTCTCCGCATTTACTTCCCTAGCTTCTATACGACTTTTTGCATATCTAGCGATTTCACCTAAAGTCTTCCACTCTACCTCATCTCCAAACGTCAACAGTAAATCCCTATAATACTCATACTGCTTTCTTCTTGCTGTAAGCTCTGCTGTAAGCTCTGCTGTAAGCTCTGTGAAATTGTCCAGTATTCTGACAATTTCTTGCTGTACAGGCAGAGGTGGGAGGGGGATTTTTAATGTACTAATATCTGACCAGTACACATGGGGTACTCCTCCACCTTTTTTAAATGAGTAAATTTTCTGCTGTTTGCTTCTTAAAAAATAATAAAGGAACTTTAAATTCAATAATTCCTTATCTCGAGGCTCAACCGTAAAAGCATCTGAAACAAATATAGGTATATTCCAATACGATACATATCCTGCTGCACCACTACTTGATATTGCAATTGTTTCTCCAGTTCGGTTTGAAATATTACAATAATATGCTGGCTTTTGACCTCCTGCAATTACAGGGATATCTCCCTCAACTATCTCCTTTTTAGTTATAGAATTCCCTTTTTTTGAAATACAAATATTATTTAACTTTACATACTCCACTCCATCAGGGCAATATTCAGCAATCAATTCATCTAATTTGCTCATTGTTCCACCTCTATCTCTGCGATAATCTTGTCGATTTCTTCTCTTAAAAGCTGCTCTCTTGCAACGATTCTTTCTATCTCCTTATTAAGAGCGACTATATCTATCTTCTCCCTTGTGTCCTCCTTCTCTACATAAGTGGAAACAGAAAGATTGTAGTCTTGCTTTGCTATTTCACTGTTAGGAACAAGTTTTGAAAAGTGTGCAATGTCCTTTCTCTCCTTAAAGGCATTTAAAATATTCTCTATGTTTTCATCCGTCAGCTTGTTGTTGTTGGTAACTTTAACAAATTCTTCTGAAGCATCTATAAATAATGTGCTGTTTTCTGATTTGGATTTTTTAATTACCATAATGCAGGTGGCAATGCTAGTTCCATAAAAAAGGTTGTCAGGCAACTGGATTATGCAGTCGATGTAGTTGTTATCGACAAGGTATTGCCTGATTTTCTTCTCGGCACCTCCTCTATACATTACCCCGGGGAAACATACTATTGCTGCTGTTCCATTTGTCGCAAGCCAAGAAAGACTATGCATGATAAAAGCAAGGTCAGCTTTGGATTTCGGAGCTAATACTCCCGCTGGCGAAAAACGCGGATCGTTGATTAAAATAGGATCGCTATCGCCTTTCCATTTGGTGGAATATGGAGGATTTGAAACAATCGCCTCAAAAGGCTCATCATCCCAATGTTGTGGATCAGTCAATGTGTCGCCCAAGGCAATGTCGAATTTGTCGTAGCCGATATCGTGTAGAAACATATTTATTCTGCATAGGTTATATGTCGTTATGTTGATTTCTTGGCCAAAGAATCCTTGTCGCACATTTTCCCTTCCGAGAATTTTAGCAAATTTCAAGAGCAGAGAGCCAGATCCACAAGCGGGGTCGTATACCTTGTTGACTTCGGTTTTGCCTACCAATACAATGCGGGTTAGCAATTCAGAAACTTCCTGAGGTGTATAGTACTCTCCGCCGCTTTTTCCAGCGTTTGACGCATACATGCCCATTAAATATTCATAGGCATCGCCGAAAGCATCAATTGTATGATCTTTGTAATCGCCTAATTTCATATCAGCGATAGAATTAAGAAGTTTTACCAGCTTTTCGTTGCGCTTTGCCACAGTGGTGCCCAATTTGTTGCTGTTAACATCGATATCATCAAACAAGCCTTTTAAATTGTCTTCACTTTCTGTCCCTTGCGCTGACGCCTCTATGTTTTTAAATACCCTTTCAAGAGTTTCGTTTAAGTTCTCATCTTCCTTTGCACGAGCGCGGACATTTTCAAAAAGCTCGCTAGGCAAAATAAAAAAACCCTTTGCATTAACCATATCTTCTCTGATCTCTTCTGCTTCTTCATCGGAAAGCTTTGCATAGTCAAAATCTAAATTCCCTGCTTCCCATTCACCAGCGTTTATATAAGCGGAAATATTTTCAGATATGTATCGATAAAACAACATTCCGAGGACATATTGTTTAAAGTCCCAGCCGTCTACGCTGCCTCTAAGGTCATTTGCTATATTCCATATGGTACGGTAAAGTTCTGCACGTTCTTGTTCTTTTTTGTTGTTTTCCATAAATCAACTTCCTTCCATTATATTTAAAATCATCATAAACCGCTGTACAGGCACTCATAATAGCGTCTATATCAAAAGTTTTTATATGACAATTAATTTGGTCTCTTATTTATATATTTTTTCCATTATAGCACATTTTGTTCAAATTCGGCATGACAATGTGAGAAAAGGCATAGCCGAATATCAACGACTATGCCATATTTTTTAGAAATTATAATTCACTATCCGACCGCTTAAAAATCTAATCTTTTTAAATTAGTTCTTTTCAAGTCTTATTCCGGTTAGTTCTCCATTTAAGTCTTGTTTTTGCTCAAATTCTTCATCTACTTTTATGATGTCTGTGGCTAAAGTTTCTTTTTTGATATAGTCTTCAAACTTCATCACCGCTTTTTCTATGCTGTCTGGCCCATTGTAGTATATTTTAATGGTGTCTAGTATCTCATAATCATTGTTCTTTCTCATTTGCTGAACTTTTGATATGAATTCTCTTGCAAATCCTTCGTCTATTAAGTCTTGAGTTAGTGTAGTGTCTAGTATAACAAATAGATTGTTTTCCATCACTACGTTAAATCCTTCTTTAGAAGAAATGGTTACGGTTACCATGTCCTTGTCTATATTTACATCTTCCCCATCTAAGTTTAATGTTAAAGTCTCTCCGCTTTCTAATTTTTCTGAGACTTCCTTAGCATCCAAAGTTTCTAAAGCTTTTGAGAAACTCTTTATTTTTGAGCCCAAGACAGGCCCTGCTACTTTGAAGTTTGGTTTTAGCGAGAAATTCATAAACTGGGATAGATCTTTCTCAAATACCACTTCTTTTACATTTAGCTCTTCTTTTATTAAGTCAACTATATCAGATATTGTCTCTTCGTATTTCCCATCTATCAATACTTCTTGTAGTGGTTGTCTAACCTTTATTTTTACACTTTCTCTAGATGCTCTTCCAAGGGCAACTAAATTTCTAACTAGATCCATCTTCTCTTCTAATTTTTTGTCTATGAGTTTTTCATTTACTTCTGGATAATAATCCAAGTGAACGCTCTCGTTGTCAGTTAAATTTCTATACAATTCTTCTGCGATGAATGGAACAAACGGAGCAATTATTTTAGTTAAGCCTACCAATATCTCATAGGTTGTATTGTAAACTGCCTTTTTATCGTCATCTAATGAAGTAGACCAAAATCTTCTTCTATTTCTCCTTATATACCAATTTGATAAGTCTTCTATTACAAATTCTTGTATATCCCTTACCGCTCTTGTTAATTCAAACTGTTCCATATTTTCTTGGGTTTCTATTAATAAGCTATTGAATCTTGAAAGTATCCACCTGTCTATTTCAGGCCTGTTTTCGTATGGAATGTTGAATTCTCTTGGGTCTACTTCGTCTGTATTTGCATAAAGGCTGAAGAAGTTGTACACATTTCTTATGCTTCTGAAGAATTTAGATTCTACTTCTTTCAATCCATCTTCATCAAATTTTGTTGGCGTCCATGGTGGTGAAACATATATTAAATACCATCTTAAAACATCTGCTCCATATTCGTCAAAGAGTTTAAATGGATCGACAGTATTGCCTTTAGATTTAGACATCTTCTTGCCTTCTTTGTCTAAAACCAAATCATTTACCAAGACATTTTTATATGGCGCTTTGCCTGTTACAAATGTGGAAATTGCCAATAGAGAATAGAACCAACCCCTTGTTTGATCAATTCCTTCACAGATAAAATCTGCAGGGAATAGTTTATCAAAATCATCTTTATGCTCAAATGGATAGTGATGTTGAGCAAATGGCATGGATCCGCTGTCAAACCATACATCAATGACATCTTTTTCTCTTGTCATCAAGCCTCTGCATTCAGGGCATTTAAAGTGTACATTGTCAACATATGGCCTATGCAAATCTAAATCTCTATCTATATCTTCAATAGCTTTCTCTACCAATTCATCTCTTGAGCCTACACTTTCGATATGGCCGCATTCTTCACATCTCCAAAGTGGGAATGGAGTCCCCCAATATCTTGAACGAGTTATAGCCCAATCATTTAAGTTCTCCAACCAGTTTCCAAATCTCTTTTCTCCGACAAATTCTGGATACCAATTTACTCCATTGTTATTTTCAATAAGTTTGTCTTTGAATTTTGTCACTTCAATATACCATGATGGTTTAGCATAGTATAATAGCGGCGTATGACATCTCCAGCAATGAGGATAATTATGAAGTATTTTTTCCTTTTTGTATAGCTTCCCATTTTCTTTAAGCCATTTTATAATATCTTCATCAGCATCCATTACAAATTTACCAGCCCATGGTGTTGTCATGAATTTTCCATCTTCACCTACTGGGTTTACTACTGGAAGATTATATCTTAAGCCAGTGTTGTAGTCATCTTCGCCAAAAGCAGGTGCAGAGTGGACTATACCAGTTCCATCTTCAGTTGTTACATAATCTCCAAGAGTTACAAAAAATGCTTTATCATTTACTTTAATAAATGGAATTAATTGCTCATATTCGATATACTCTAAGTCTTTTCCCTTTAGTTCTTCTAATATTTCATATTCTTTTTCTAAAACTTTGTCAGCTAGGTCTTTGGCAAGATAATAAATCTCACCATCTGAAATGACTTTTACATAAGTTACTTCAGGGTTTACAGTTAAGCAAACATTTGATGGCAATGTCCATGGTGTTGTTGTCCATGCTAGAAAATATTCATTTTTGTCTTTGAGTTTAAATTTCACAGTTACAGTTTCTGTCTTAATTTCTTCATACCCTAAAGCTACTTCATGTGAAGCAAGTCCTGTTCCGCATCTTGCACAGTATGGCAAAATTTTATGGCCTTCATAGAGCAATCCTTCTTTATTCATTTTGTCTAGTATCCACCAAACTGATTCTATATAGTCATTTTCTAAGGTGATGTATGGATTGTCTAAGTCTATCAAATATGCCATTCGCTCTGTCATTTCCCGCCATAATTTCTCGTATTGGAATACAGACTCACGGCACTGTTTGTTGAATTCTTCTACGCCATATTTTTCAATATCTTGTTTGTTCTTTAAATTCAGTTTCTTCTCAACTTCAATCTCAACTGGGAGTCCATGTGTGTCCCATCCAGCTTTTCTCTTGACTTGATAGCCTTTCATGGTTTTGTATCTGCATGTTAAATCTTTTAAAGTCCTGGCCATGACATGATGTATGCCTGGTTTTCCATTAGCTGTCGGAGGTCCTTCATAAAAGATGAATGGATTGTTTTCATCTCTCGTATCAACAGATTTGTGCAGCAAATCAATCTCTTTCCAATATGCAGAGATAGACTTTTCTCTCTCACTTACTGGTGCGTTAGATAATTCGTTAAACCTTTTCATTTTTTCTCCTTTCTATTGAAAAATCCCTAAGTCAATGACTTAGGGACGAATGTTCGCGGTACCACCCAAATTACAGCTTAGATAAGCTGTCACTTTATGCATATATCGCATAGCTTGCGTCGTACCTTACTAAAGCTTTCAGGTACAATGCTCAAAGGTGATATTCGCAAATACTTGCATAGCGATCTTACACCGTCGATCGCCTCTCTGGAATGCTTATATAAGCTACTCGTCCTTTTCATTGCATATAATACTTTTATTAATATATCTTAAAATATTGCACTTTGTCAACTATTAGTTGTCATTATCTTGTAGCTTAGTGAATCTTTTATGATAATGTCTCATTATACCATTTATGATTATGTCCCAAAAATATAAAAATATTGTATAATAAACTTCTGAATACAAAAATGAGGTGATGACATTTAAAAAGATTGAGTTAAACATGAGAGAACAAGA
>JAHDQA010000131.1 GCA_018434075.1 Tissierellaceae bacterium | reverse complement strand
TTGAGAAGATATTCCCCTCTGGCTTCACAAAACAAATTATGTCTATCAAAAATTTGTAAGGTTAAATTAGACCCCTAAATTTGTAAGACTAAATTAGACTGTTTTTGAAAAGGGGGTCTAATTTACTTTTACAATTAACTACATTTAGATGTTTAGATGAAATAAATATATACTAGTTGTATTTAGCGAAGACATATATTATAATACTATATAAAATCTGATGATTAGAAGTAGTAGCTAAAGAATAAGTAATAGAGAGTTGAGGATGGTGGAAGCTCAACACTGATTTCTTTTGTGAATGGATCTAAGAGGAGCAAGCCGAAATCAAAACTTAGTTTTGAGAGTAGTTCTTGACGGGAGCTGCCCGTTACAGTAGATAGGATATGAATGTATCTGAAAATGAGATATACTTATTATTTATATAAGTATAAATTAGGTGGCAACGCGAATCAAACTTCGCCCTATTGTTTTAGGGCGAAGTTTTTTTTAGTGAGGTGATGAAATGTTGTGAAAGTATGTGATAACTCAAAATAGAATAATATTAAATTTAAGGAGAGGATTTTTTATGAATTTAAAAAAGATGATTTTGACATCCATATTTCTAGCTATTGGTCTTATACTTCACCAAGCTATGCCATCGATATTATTTGGAATGAAGCCTGATCTCATGCTTTGCATGATGTTTATCGTTTTATACTTGAATATGAAGGACTATAAAATGGTCGTTTTGATAGGGATTATCGCAGGGCTGTTTTCAGCATTTACTACTACTTTTCCATTTGGACAGATTCCAAATATCGTAGATAAGATAATCACAGCAAATATTGTATTTTTACTATTTAAATTTATGGATTCAAAAGTGAAAGACCAAATTCAAATTGTCATAGCCTCGATTTTTGGGACTTTTGTAAGTGGAGTAGTATTTTTAAGCACTGCACTTTTTCTGGCAGGTTTACCAGGGCCGTTCAGCGCATTAGTCATCGGAGTGGTTTTGCCTGCAGTATTGCTAAACACATTGATGTGCGTATTTTTATTCAATATAGTTAAAGCATCTTTAAAAAAAGCAAATAGAGCATATTGAAATTATAATGGTCTATGTATTGGCAAAAATATATAGACCATTATTATATTTTATTAATAGTTAAAAAATTAACAAAATAAAATAGCTAAAAATGCGTTATTTTCAATCAACATCCTGTTATTTTATTTTTATAAAGCCATAATAGGGCAAATAATTTTGTTGATTAGCCTATATACATTTAAAAACTATATGTTATAATTTTCTTATAGAGCTCTTAACATGGGATTTAAGCCTAATTACAAATTTGTTATCAATATAAAAATAAATTGTATATATGATAAAAATTTAACAATAAATCCCATGAAAATATTAAATATTTAGGAGGTAATTGCGATGAAAAGAAAAGTTGCCATTTTGTTAGTTTTTATTTTAATGGCATCCACAATTTTTACTGGTTGTAGTAGTTCAAAGACACAAAATGGTGATTCTTCAGAGAAGACAAAAGTGGCTTTGGTCATAGCGGGAGGATTGGGCGATAGATCATTTTATGATTCAGCTCATGAGGGGGTTGAAAAAGCTAAACAAGATTTAGGCATCGAGTATAAGGTGTATGAGTGTAGAAATGATGCTTCATTGTATAACGATCAATTAGTTCAAGCATCTCAATATGCATCTATAGTTGCAGTAGTTGGATATGAATTTTATGATGTGGTTCAAGAGATTGCAAAAGAATTCCCTGAGGTATATTACATATATGTAGATAACGAGATAGAGGGAATAGACAATCTAATTACGATTAGCTATGCAGAGAACGAAGGTTCATTTTTAGCAGGAGCTTTAGCTGCAATGCTCACAAAGACCAATACAATTGGCATGGTTGGTGGGATGGATATTCCTGTCATAAGAAACTTTCAAGTAGGATATGAAGCTGGAGCTAAATATATAAACAAAGATATTAAAGTGGAGACAATTTTTGCTGAAGATTTTGAAGATCCAGCTAAAGGGAAGGAATGTGCTACAGCAATTTATTCAAGAGGTGCTGATATAATTTTTCAAGTGGCAGGGAAAACTGGTGAAGGAGTTTTCGAAGCTGCAAAAGAACAAGGTAAATACGCAATTGGAGTTGATACTGATCAAAGGTATATAAATCCAGATGTGATCGTAGCGAGCATGGTTAAAAAAGTTGGTCAATCTATTTATGATACTATAATAAAGATACAAAATAATGAAATTGAAAAAGGGAAAGTCATTTATTATGGCTTAAAAGAAGACGGAGTTGGACTGGGCTATGGAACTGATGACATGAAACAATTTGTCACTGATGATATGAAAGCTAAACTGGATGAAATAAAAGAAATGATTGTAAATGGGGAAATAGAGGTGCCTACTGCAAAATAAAGAAAATGGAGAAGTATTTTATACTTCTCCATTTTATAAACTTTTATTGAAAGAGGTGAGCTATTTGGCTGAAAAACTAATTGAATTAAAGAATATATCAAAGCAATTTCCTGGCGTTTTGGCAAATTCAAATGTGAATTTAACTATCAACAAAGGTGAAATACATGCTATCATAGGGGAAAATGGTGCAGGTAAAACTACATTGATGAATATATTATATGGGCTGTACGAGCCGACACAAGGCGAAATATTCATTGATGGCAAAAAAGCTGTGATTAAGAGTCCGCTCGATGCAATAAAGCAAGGCATAGGAATGGTGCATCAGCATTTTATGCTTCTTCCATCACTAAGCGTTGCTGAAAATGTGGTCTTAGGTAGTGAGCCAAAGAAAAAGAAATTTTTTATGGATTATGACAAAGCAATAGAAATTACAAAGAACTTAGCACAAAAATACGGTTTTAAAGTGGACCCTCGTGAAAAAATAGAGGCTCTTTCTGTTGGTGTTCAGCAGAGAGTTGAGATCTTAAAAGTGCTATATAGGGGCGCTGATATTTTGATATTAGATGAACCAACTGCTGTATTGACACCTCAAGAAACCGATGAGCTATTTAATGTGATTAGAAAGTTAGTTAGCGATATGAATAAAACTGTCATAATAATCACTCACAAGCTACAAGAAGTCTTGGCAATTTCAGACAGAGTAAGTGTGATGCGTCAAGGAAAACTCATAGGAACCCTGCCAACTCAACAAGCCGATGCAAAGATATTAACTGAAATGATGGTGGGAAAAGAAGTTTTGTTTCATGATTTACATAGAGAAAAAGTTTCAGGAGAAAAAGTGCTTGAAGTCAAAGACATTAAAGCAAAAGACAATCGAGGATTGACAGTACTTAATGGAGTATCTTTCTCATTGAGAGCTGGCGAAATATTAGGTGTTGCAGGTGTTGAAGGAAATGGCCAATCCGAATTAGTAGAGGTTTTAACTGGGCTTAGAAATCTAGAGGATGGGGACTATTTTATAAATGGTAAAAAAATAACTGATGTAAACCCATCAAACATGAGAAATTTAGGGATTTCTCATGTGCCAGAAGATAGACTCACAATGGGCTTATCGAAAGAAGCGAGTTTATGGGAAAATTTACTGATGGGACTTCAACATAAAAAACCATTTGTCGTAAAGAAAATTCATTTAAATAAGAAAAAGATTTTTGAAAGAACGGACAATTTGATTAAAGAATACGATATCAGAGCTATTGATAGGTATATGAAAGTTAAAAAACTCTCAGGCGGCAATATGCAAAAGGTCGTAATAGCCAGAGAATTCTCATTTGATTCACCGATTTTAATCATTGCACAGCCAACTAGAGGTGTAGATGTAGGTGCGACTGAGTTTATACACAACCAAATCATGAGGAAACGAAATGAAGGAGCTGCAATTTTATTAGTTTCTGCAGAACTCGATGAAATAATGCGACTTTCTGATAGGATAATCACTATATATGAAGGCAGTATAACTGGAGAATTTAAAAACAAAGAGGTAACCAAACAGACATTGGGATTGTATATGACAGGGAAACAAAACAAACTCAAAGGGAGTGAAGACAATTGAGAGAAGCAATGAAGAAAATAAACTTAAGCTACATTATATCCTTGGCTCTTTCAATTTTTGTCGCTTTAATCATTGGCGCTTTAATCATGCTAATAAACGGGAAAAGCCCATTTATAGGATACAGTGCCCTTTTTAGTGGAGCTTTTGGTTCGAAATACAATTTGGCCACTACATTTGCAAAGACAGTTCCTCTAGTTCTTACAGGTTTAGGTACTGCAATTTCTTTTCGAAGTGGAATATTTAACATAGGAGGAGAAGGGCAACTTTATCTAGGAGCTTTTGCTGCAGCGTATATAGGTATTACTTTTACATCTTTGCCATTCTTTATAGGCATACCTTTGGCGATAATATTTGGAGCTTTAGTAGGAGGGTTATACGCTTTTTTACCTGGGATTTTAAAAGTGAAATACAAAATTGATGAAGTTATCACCACGATAATGTTAAACACAGTAGCTGTGCTCTTTACATCTTTCCTAGTCAATTATCCCTTTGCCACTACACAAGGGAAAATGAACGGAACAGAGATAATTGCTCAAAGCTATCACTTGAGAAGACTAGTGAAATTATCAACATTAAATACCAGTATATTTTTCATGAGCTTCATTGCAATTGTCATATATTATTTAATGGAAAAAACATCTATTGGATATGATTTCAAAATGGTGGGACAAAATAGGATGTTTGCGAGATATGGTGGTATTAATGACAAAAAACAAATGCTTATAGCAATGGTAATATCTGGTGCTTTATGTGGTATGGCTGGAGTATTTGAAGTATTAGGAGTGCACTACAGATTTTTGCAGAGTATTTCTCCGGGATATGCTTGGGATGGAATGTTAGCATCTCTTATGGCTAAGAACAATCCAGTAGGAGTGGTATTGATGGCTATATTTTTGGGAGCATTAAAAACAGGCTCTGTGTCTATGGAAAATGCAACATCGATTCCTTCGGAATTGGTCATGGTCATTCAAGCAATTATAGTATTATTTATTGCAGGTGAAGCTGGATTTAAAGATAAATTCGTTTTGCTAAACATAAAGAGAAAATCAAAGAAAGCTGGTGAAACAAATGCTTAAAGAGATTTTCAACCTAACCCTTTTACAACATACTATAAGAACTGCCACACCTATCATATTGGCAGCTTTGGGAGGGCTTTTAACTCAACATACGGGAATGCTAAATATAGGAATGGAAGGCATGATTTTACTTGGTGCATTTTTTGGTGTACTCGGGAGTTATTTTTTTGGTTCATCTTTAATGGGAGTGCTCTTAGCTAGTTTAGTTGGAGTAATTATCGGATTGATATTTGCTATTTTTGTGGTTGAATTAAAGTCAGATGAGTTTATAGTAGCGATAGCAATAAATATGTTTGCAAGTGGGCTTACTGTATTCTTATTGAGGAGCATTTTTGGAGTAAAAGGCGCTTTTTCTTCTCCAGATATAGTTCCTTTACCTAGAGTGAACTTTTCTTTTCTGGAGAATGTGAATTTCTTAGACAAAATTTTTAACAATCATTCGATATTTGTGTATATAAGCTGGATTTTAGTCGCTTTAATATATATATACCTTTATAAAACACCTCAGGGAATATGGCTTAGAGCGTCTGGGGAATATCCTGAAGCTCTCTTAACAGCAGGTGTGAGTGCTAAAAAAATGAAATATAAATCTTCAATCTACTGTGGTGTTTTATGTGGGTTTGCTGGCGCACATCTTTCTTTGGGTTATCTCACACTTTTTTCAGAGAATATGAGTGCAAATAGAGGATTTATCGCAGTTGCAGCTATAATATTTGGGAAAGCAAACCCGATTATGACATTTATTGCAGCACTGATGTTTGGTTTTTTTGATGCTTTAGGGATAAGACTACAAGTAGTAGGAGTGCCATCGCAATTTACTCAAATGATTCCTTATATCGCAACCATTGTAGCTTTATTTATAGTTACAAATAGACAATTGCAAAAACATAAGAAAAGCAAAGGGGAGAGAGAACTTGCTTGAAAAAAATTACGATTGTTTGGTGATAGGCGGAGGGATTGCAGGTTTATACTGTGCAAAGATCCTTGTAAATTCAGGTAAGAAAGTAGCTCTTATAGAAAAAGAAACTCTTGGGGGCACAGCATTGAGATGGGGAGCTTTGCCTGTAAAAATAGCTTCAGATTATTTTAAAAATAATAGCGAAGATGAATTTATACCTTATTATAGAAAGTCATTAAATAAATTAGAAGAAAAAATTGATCTTCTAATTCAAAAATCAAATCTTGATTTATTTTATGGAGAAGGTGAATTCATTGATGAAAATACATTTTTAGTAGGAGAGTATTTAATAAAAGCTTCTCATATTGTCATAGCGACCGGAACTAGTCCCAAAAGTACAAAAGAATTTATAATAGACAAGGAAAAAGTAATAACATATAAAGAAGCAGCTAATTTCAACCAGCTTAAGGAGAAAATAATAATTCTAGGTGCAAACGTAGAAGGGGTAGAATTAGCTAATGTGCTATCAAAATTAAATAAAGAGATTATTTTAGTGGAAAAAAACATCTGATTTTGCCTGATGATGATTTTGATTTAACTTATCCGATAGAAAGAGATTTGGTAGAAAACAATGTTACAATAATGACAGATTCAGAAGTTATAAAAGCTTATACAAAAGATGACTGTGTCGAGGCAATATTAAAAGATGGAAGCACTATTGTGGCAGATAAGCTATTAGTAACTATGATGAATAAACCAAATATCCCTAAAGGTGTAGAGAGATTAAATATAGATTTTGATGAAAATGGAATAAAAGTAGATAATAACTTTAGGACGACCCAAGAAAATATATTTGCCATAGGCGATGTCAATGGGAAGCTTTGCATGGCTCATGCAGCTATAAATCAAGCAATTCAAGTTGCTGAACATATAATCTATAGTAGGGAAATCCACCAAAATTATGATAACTTACCAAGGGCTGTGTTTGCTTCTTTAGAGATAGCTGGGGTAGGCATAAATGAATCGCAAATAAAACATGACAGATATAAGATTGGAATCTGTGAGTTTAAAGATACATGGAGAGCTGTTTCAAAATTATATGTAGAGGGATTTGTGAAAGTAATAGCTGATTTGAATGACAATATAATGGGAATATGGATGGTAGGCAAAAATGTATCTGAATACATAGGGTTAATGGATTTATTATTTAAAAAGAAAATAAATGCACTTGACATTAAGAGAGGGCTAATAATCCACCCTACTTTAAACGAAGCTGTTTTAGAAGCAGTGTTAAATTTAAAAGAAATAGATAAAAAATGCACTAGACAGTAGTGCATTTTTTATGCTTGCAATCAATTATTAAATATAATAACATAAAGGTTGACGAAAGGAGAGATAAGATGAAGTATGAGCATATTGTATTTGATGTAGATGGAACTCTTATAGATAGCGAATATTCAATATTAGCTGCATTAGTAGATACTTTAAAAGAAATAAAAGGGAAGGATTATACGATAGATGAATTAAGATATGTATTGGGCATTCCCGGAGCAGAAACACTGAAATTGTTTGAAGTCAAAGATGTTGAATATGGGCTTGAGTTGTGGTTAAAAAACATGGATAAATACAAAGATACTATAAAGGTTTTTGACGGGGTAATAGAAGTGTTGGAATTATTGAACTCAAAAGGCTATAAACTGGGCATAGTCACATCTAAATTAAGAGAAGAATTCGATCATGATTTTGACCGATTTGACCTAAAGAAATATTTTTCAACGATTGTATGTGCTGATGATACTATTTTACACAAACCTTACCCTGAACCATTGCTAAAATATATGGAATTGAATGAACTCAACAATAAAGACCTCATTTACATTGGAGATACAGAGTACGATTACAAGTGTGCAAAAGGTGCAAATGTAGATTTTGCTTTAGCTTTGTGGACTGAAAATTCCCATGATGAGTTAGATGCAGAGATTAGGTTATATAAACCTCTAGACATAATCAAGTATGTATAAGATAGAGCAAATTAAGTATTTACTTAATTTGCTCTTCTTTAATTTCTGCAGGTATTGTTGTTATAAAATATGCATATAAAGAAAATAAAAAAAGCAGCGAATGAAAAAGGTATAGAAGCAGAAATAAGAGCTGTAGCAGAGAAAATTTAAAAAATATGCTGATAAAACAGATGCCTTATTACTGGGGCACAAAGTTGGGTATATGATTAGTGAATTCATACAAAAATATGAAAAAAAATTTAGCAGTAAACGTTATAACATAGATTATGTAATGATTAAGGATAAAAGCATTAGATATAACACTGATTTAATGTATTCGATGTTTGTAGCAATCTGGTAATATGTCAAGAGATATTTTTTAAAAGGAACAAAAGAAAAAATTAAAAAAGCGTAACTTTAACAGAACCTAATATTTCAAAAAAAAAAAAAAAATAGGCTTGTGATTGAAAATATTTTATTGAATCTCTCCAACTTTATTTCTGGAGTAGATTTGATTTTTAGTCAGCAATCCAAAAATCAAACGTACTAATTTACGTGATGTAAGTGCGAGTGCTCTTTTATGTTGGTGAGTAGTCACTTCACCAAACTTTTTGTTGTAGTATTCTTTGTACTCTGGCAAATAGTTCTTAACACTGTTAGCAGCTTCAATTAAATAGTATCTAAGATACTTATTACCTGTTTTAGTCATGCTGGTATCTTCAGCAGTGTAGTCTCCTGATTGATTGACTCTCCAGGTTAAGCCAGCATATTTAGCTAAAGCATCGTGGGAATCAAAAGCATTGATGCTTCCAATTTCTGATAAAATGCCACTAGCTAAAACAGCCCCGATACCAGGAATAGATATTAAGGATTGATATTCAGTAGTATTTATACCTTTAATGTTTTTCTCAATAGCTTTATCAATAGCCTTAATTTCGTTTTCAAAAGCCTTAATAAGGTTAAAAGAAGAAGCAATTGATATATTTAAAGGTTCGTATAATACTTTATCCAACCTATAGGAATCACTTGCAGCTTTCTGTAGTAACTTAGCTGTTGCTTCTGGATCACTAAATCGATTTTTACCTTTCTTTTTAACGAAATCAACTAAATCTTCGATGGGAGAATATGTGATATCGTCTAAAGATAAGAATTCGGTTAGAATAGCTGCAGAAGTAGCTCCATAGTTATTGAAAAATGGCTTGTCTTCTTTATCTAAGACTGCTAGTTGACTAAATTTTAGATATATATTTGAGACCATGTAAGTTTTTTCACGTGTAATACACTCAACTAAATGAAGTCTGTGGCGAGTAAGTCTTTGCAAAGCAAGAAACTGAGAACCACGCCAAGGAGAGGATGTAATTCTTCCACATCTAGCAAAATCAGCAATAATGTATGCATCTAAAGGATCTGTCTTATCTATATCCACGAAGGACTTTCTATAATTAGAAATAGTTTTGGGGTTAAGACAATATACTTTAGGTTCAAATAATGCTAAATCTTCATGAGAAGATAGGAAGTTAGCCACATGAATACTATAAATAGAAGTTGATTTCAAGGCGATAACAGCATATTTAAGGTTATTAGCATTTAAACAGTCTAAGATGCTTTTTGACATAGATTCAGCACCAGGATTGTTATTAGAAGCCTTTAGGTTGAGAAGTTTATTACCTTGGAAATCAAGAGCACACAAGACGTTAGTCTTAGAACTTACATCAATACCAATAAATAAAGTTGATAAAATATTGTTCTTCATATTATCACCACCTTTCATAAGTAGTAGGGAGAACAATTAGTAAAAGAGATATCCCGATCTTAGCTACTAACTTCAACCTCGCACTATTAGCATTCATCTTTGAAAATTACCTTGCTGTTGGTCTAGTCAAGGAGATGCAGCATCTGAGTTGGAAGATTATGATAGCTAAGTCAGGAAGCATGCTATAGAGGCAATAACCATTTGGCTTTGCAAGGAGGACAAGAATTATCCTTCGCTAACTATTCTTTGTTTTATTATAACATCAGGATATCTCAATTAAAAATTGCATTTTAGATATAAAAATATGCTTAGAACACTTAGTAAAAAGTGATTCTAAACATATTATACGAGCTTCCTGTGATACGATAAAAAAAAGAAAATCCTCACAAATAAATTAAGGTATAATTGTAATTGAGAAAAAACAATTCTTAATTTAAAGGAGGAT
>JAHDQA010000098.1 GCA_018434075.1 Tissierellaceae bacterium | reverse complement strand
TTGAGAAGATATTCCCCTCTGGCTTCACAAAACAAATTATGTCTATCAAAAGTTTGTAAGGTTAAATTAGACCCCTAAATTTGTAAGACTAAATTAGACTGTTTTTGAAAAGGGGGTCTAATTTACTTTTACAATTAACTACATTTAGCGTTGACACTATCATAGGCAAAAAATTATTTGCAGTAAAATATGTGTTGTGTTATACTATGTAAGTGTTCCTTGCTCTATTATATAGATAGAGCCGATAGTCCATAAGGAGGTGAAAAAATGAGAAAGTATGAAATGATGTTAATCTTTTACCCTAATTATGAAGAAGAGAAAAGAAATGCCGTCATGGATAGACTAAAAGGTATCATCGAAACAGATGGTAAAGTTGAAACTATTGATGAATGGGGTTTAAGAAAGCTTGCATACCTTATCGATGATTATGCTGAAGGGTACTATGTATTAGTAAACTTTGAAGCTGGTCCAGATATTGCTAAGGAATTAGACAGGGTTTCTAAGATTTCAGAAGGTATTATGAGACATATGATAACTAAAATTGAAGAGTAAACCAAGGGATGGTGAAATACATGAATAATGTTGTATTGATTGGTAGGCTTACAAAAGATCCAGAGTTGAGATATATACCTAATACTGGTACTGCTGTTTCCACATTTACATTAGCTGTTGACAAAGGACTTTCGAGAGAGAAAAAGAGCGAAATGGAATTAAAAAATCAGCCAACTGCAGATTTTATAAATATAGTCGTATGGGGAAAAGTTGCTGAAAACTGTGCGAATTTCCTTACAAAAGGTAAACTAGTAGGTGTTTCAGGAAGAATTCAAACTAGAAACTACGAAGCAAAAGATGGAACAAGAAGATATATTACTGAAGTAGTTGCAAATAGTGTTGAATTTTTAGAGTGGGGAGATAATACAAATAAACAAAGCACTCCTTCAAATGATGATGACGACTTTTTTAATGGAATTGATGGATTTCATCCTACCGACAATGACGACATCCCATTTTAGTCAAAGGAGGGGAAAAGATGCAAAGAAGATATAAACCAAGAAAAAAAGTTTGCGCTTTTTGTGCTGATAAATCATCACATATAGACTATAAAGATGTTAACAAACTTAAAAAATATGTCACTGAAAGAGGTAAGATATTACCAAGAAGAATTTCAGGTAACTGTGCAAAGCATCAAAGAGAACTTACAATTGCTATAAAAAGAGCAAGACAAGTTGCTTTACTGCCATATACACAAGACTAAGAGAGGGAAAGCCTCTCTTTTTTTATAATTGCTTAGTGTAAAATAATTGTTGGAGAAATAATAAAAAAATATAGAGAATGATCCTCGATTTGATATAATGTAATCGTCAAAACTACAAAAAAGGAGGATATTCTCTATGAATAATATTATACAATTAATAGCAGAGAAAGT
>JAHDQA010000116.1 GCA_018434075.1 Tissierellaceae bacterium | reverse complement strand
GTTCCTTTATACTTGTCCATGCCTGGTAAATTATGATTAATGTCCCGATATTCTAGGGATCAATATGTTCGTGCTTAATGGTGACAGTGTGTACTGTATGCACATTTATCAGTTTCAGAAATAGTATTAAGATCATAGAGTGAGCATAGCAGCGATCCGAAGTTCCCAAAGGCTCGCGCACTTAAGTACAGTACGGAACGTGGACAGGCTTATCTGCTGTGTTCGGAATGGGTACAGGAGTTGCCCTGCCGCTATGGCCGCTATACTCTTACTCTGATGAAGGGAATGAGCCAAGGTCCGGATTCGAACCGGAATGGTATCGCTCTGCAGGCGATTGCGTAGCCGCTCCGCCACCTTGGCAATCAGCGGAGTTTGTTTGAATGATAAGATGATATATATATATCTTTCATCGGATCATGTACGGTCAGCACACATATCAGATATCGTCTGGAACTAGTAGGGCAGACTAGGCACGAGTGGTTAGTAGCCGCGGACTGAACATCTCGTTGCCTTGATGCTTACATCCCGACCCTATCGAACCGGTCTTTTACCGGAACTCTTAAAGCAGTCTCTTTTTAGGTTAGATTTCGAGCTTAGATGCTTTCAGCTCTTATTCTTTAGCGCGTAGCTGCTCGGCATTGCCTTGTCAGACAACCGATCGACCAGTGGCGCCGTTGCTCGGTTCCTCTCGTACTAAAAGCAACTTACCCTCAGACTGCACACACCTCTAGTAGATAGTAACCGACCTGTCTCACGACGGTCTAAACCCAGCTCACGATCTCCTTTAATAGGCGAACAACCTCACCCTTGGCCGCTGCTGCACGGCCAGGATGGAAAGAACCGACATCGAAGTAGCAAGCTGCCGGGTCGATATGTGCTCTTGCCGGCAACAACTCAATTATCCCCGAGGTAACTTTTCTGTCATTTTTGGCCCGCACCAAGCGGGAATCACAAAAGTTCGCTAGAACCGACTTTCGTCTCGTCATCCAATACTGTGCTGAATAACGTCAGGCTGACTTATGCTCTTACACTCTTCAGTGGGTTTCCGACCCACTTGAGTCAACCTTTGTGCGCCCTTGATATCTTTTCAAGGGCGTCCCGCCCCAGGCAAACTGCCCACCTATCGATGTCCTCCTTTGGAGTTAGGATCGTAATTTCAGAAGGGTAGTGTCCCAATGGCGACTCCACCGATGCTGGCGCACCGGCTTCGACGTCTCCTACCTACACTGTACATCTAAAATCACAACCCAACGACAGGCTGCAGTAAAGCTCTACGGGGTCTTCACTTCCCCCTAGAGGTCTCTAGACTGTGCACTAGAATGTAAAGTTCACCGGACTCTGGCTAGGGACAGTAGAACTCTTATTAATCCATTCATGCGAGTCGCCAATTAAGCGACAAGGTACTACGCTACCTTAAGAGGGTCATAGTTACCCCCGCCGTTTACAGGCCCTTCTTCCCGTTGAACCGGGGTTTCAGGTACCTGCACTGGGCAGGACTCAGAAATCGTACTAGCCTTTACAGGTTTGCGATTTCCTACGTTGTTATTAGACAGTTAGAGCTCTCTGGTCACTGCGACCTGCTGTCTTCACAGCAGGCACTCCTTCTTCCGAAGTTACGGAGCCAATTTGCCGAATTCCCTTAGCCAGTTTACTCCGACACACCTTAGCCTTTTCAGCTAGGGGCACCTGTGTCAGTTCTCGGTACGGATATCCAACTCCCTTTTCACGGGTTCCCGGGTGCAACTGACTTACGCCATGACACATTCATCCACTTCTCACCATTACGGTTCTCCATGGACTTCGGTGCTTAGACAGCGCGACGACGCTGCTCAGCCTGCCCAAAAACGTCAGTTTATTGTTGGATAGTACAGGAATATTAACCTGTTTCCCTTTCGGCGTACTCGAATTACGGTACGTCTTAGGACCGACTAACCCTCGGCTGACGAACATTGCCGAGGAAACCTGGCCCCTTCGGTGGTCAGGATTCTCACCTGACTTTGCTGTTACTATTGCCAGGATTTTCGTTTCCGCACGGTCCACAGGACTTCACAGCCCTGCTTCTACCCGAGCGCAACGCCTTCCTACAAGATCACCTTGCGGTGCTCCGTGGTATCGGTAGTCGACTTGAGCCCCGTCCATTTTCGGGGCCCCAAACCTCGACTGGTGAGCTGTTACGCACTCTTTAAAGGATAGCTGCTTCTAAGCTAACCTTCCAGCTGTCTGGGGCTTGGGACACCCTTTAAATAACACTTAGTCGACATTTTGGGACCTTAACCACGGGCTGGGTTGTCTCCCTTACGGACTACAAGCTTACCCCAGTAGCCCGGACTCCGACCTTCTACGACGACAGTGGGTTCGGAGTTTGACAGGTGAGCGAGGGATTTCTCCCCCGGGATCACCAATCAGTGCTCTACTCCACTGACTATCTCAGGTCAGGTCATGCTGCGACATGTTTTGGAAGGAACCAGCTGTTGCCGGGTTAGATTAGCCTTTCACTCCGAGACGCAGGTCACGCGAATGATTTGCAGATCAATACCGCTTGCGGTCCTCCACGTAGCTTTCGCCACGCTTCAACCTGCCCACGCCTAGATCACCCGGCTTCGGGTCATATCCTAGTGACTCCACGCACTTGTATACGTCGCGCCTCACCCGAAGGTTGCGCGCATGTTGCTTTCGCTCCGGCTTCCCACGTAAAAGGTTAGCCATCGCCACTTGAATATACTCCCTGGCCCGTTCTTCAAAACGTAAGTTATGACGTCGGCAATGATACTCGTACAACAGCCTCGCGACTGCTTCCTTCGTATCAAAGATCCTTTCACGCCATAACGCTCCATCACCATCAGATTTCAGGCGCTTTTTACCTCCCTTCTTGGGGTACTTTTCAGCTTTCGGTCACCCTACTATTTCGCTATCGGTCTCAAGTCGTATTTAGTTTTGGAAGTTGGTGCCTCCCAAATTCGCGCGAGAATTCCGACCCACGCTACTCAGGACTTAACCCAGATCCGTTAACCTTTATTTACGTGACTATCACACTCTATGGTCTCACGTTCCAGAGAAGTTCAATTTCAGTTAACTGGGACCTTTAGGAAAAGCCTATAACACCACATCTCCCACTCATTTCTGGTGGGATTCAGTTTGAACTTTGCCGTGTTCACTCGCCGTTACTAGCGGCATCTCTTCGATTTCTTTTCCTGCTCCTACTAAGATGCTTCAATTCGGAGCGTTCCCGATCATTACTGATCAATGCGTAAAACGCATTAAGAGGTCTCATTAGGAAATCCTCGGTTCATTGGATCCATGCTCCTACCCGAGGCTTATCGCAGCTTGGCACGTCCCTCATCAGCGCTTGAGCCGAGCCATCCACCTGATGGTATATTCACCAGAGTCCACCTTACTAATTCCAGTAAACGTCTGATATGCACACTTGTACATGATCTCATCATGATCGATCCGATGTATCGAACACTTCATCCTTCCCGGGCAACATTACTTGCCTGGTGCACTAACAATGGACTTGCTGGGACTCGAACCCAGGGCCTCTGCCTTGCAAAGGCAGCGATCTTCCAACTGATCTACAAGCCCATTTTCTATTCACCAGCTTATCCCTTTTTGGATCTGACAGTCTTTCGGTTTCTGGTCGGTGGTGCTGACCTGCGTTTGCAGGTCGCTTAGGAGGTGATCCAGCCGCAGATTCCCCTACGGCTACCTTGTTACGACTTAACCCCCCTTGCAAAATTTAGGTTCGAGCACAGCACAATGTCCATGCCCTCACCCATACCTCACTCGGGTGGTTTGACGGGCGGTGTGTGCAAGGAGCAGGGACGTATTCACCGCGCTATGTTGAAACGCGATTACTACGGATTCCAGCTTCACGAGGGCGGGTTTCAGCCCTCGATCCGAACTACGGCTGGGTTTATGAGATTACCGTCCCCTTTCGGGGTAGGGGCCCATTGTCCCAGTCATTGTAGCCCGCGTGTAGCCCGGGAGATTCGGGGCATACTGACCTACCGTAGCCCGCACCTTCCTCCGATTTAGCATCGGCGGTCCCCACAGAGTACCCATCATCCCGAAGGACATGCTGGCAACAGTGGGCACGGGTCTCGCTCGTTGCCTGACTTAACAGGATGCTTCACAGTACGAACTGACGACGGCCATGCACCTCCTCTCAGCGATTCTGGTAAAGTCTTTAGCTTGACCTACATATTGCTGTCGCCCCCGGTGAGTTTTCCGGCGTTGAGTCCAATTAAACCGCAGGCTCCACCCGTTGTAGTGCTCCCCCGCCAATTCCTTTAAGTTTCAGCCTTGCGACCGTACTTCCCAGGTGGCTCGCTTCACGGCTTCCCTGCGGCACCAGAAACGGTCGCACCGTCCCTGACACCTAGCGAGCATAGTTTACGGCTGGGACTACCCGGGTATCTAATCCGGTTCGTGCCCCCAGCTTTCGTCCCTCACCGTCGGACCCGTTCTGGTAAGACGCCTTCGCCACTGGTGGTCCCACGGGGATTACAAGATTTCACTCCTACCCCCGTAGTACCTCTTACCTCTCCCGGTCCCAAGCCTGGTAGTATCCCCCGGAAGCCTAACGGTTAAGCCGTCAGATTTCCCGGAAGACTGACCAAGCCGGCTACGGACCCTTTAGACCCAATATTAGTGGCCACCACTCGGGCCGCCGGTGTTACCGCGGCGGCTGGCACCGGTCTTGCCCGGCCCTTGCTAACATATGCGATTTAGACATATGGACAGCCAACATAGGATGCTGGCACTCGGTGTCCCCTTATCGCGGTTCCCCGCATTGTAAAGTTTTCGCGCCTGCTGCGCCCCGTAGGGCCTGGATTCATGTCTCAGAATCCATCTCCGGGCTCTTGCTCCCACAACCCGTATCCGTCGTAGGCTAGTAGGTACATTACACCCACTACGACCTGATAGACCGCAGACCCATCCTTAGGCGCAATAGCTTTGGACCACAGCGCATTCCAGCATCTATGATCTATCCGGAATTATCCCCAGTTTCCCGGGGTTATGCCGAACCTAAGGGCAGGTTATCCACGTGTTACTGAGCAGTACGCCATGTTCACGAAGAACATTTGACTCGCATGGCTTAGTCGAACACCGATAGCAGTGGCCTCTGGCAGGATCAACCAGAATTGTTGATCACACACAAAGGTTCAAAATTTGGAAGTCTATATCGGAATTGTTCAGGAAATTCACTGAGAATTTCTTGCACGCATAACATTCGTTTAATTCCTTACGATAATGAAAACACTACCGACCAGAATTAACCGAACTGCCAAATCCAACGTCAGACAAGAAACAACTCCTGTCTCCACTTATGATAAGGCGGTGATTGTCACGCACAACGATGTTGTGCGGGAATCACCTTAATGATAGTCCTTGTATATATACCTT
>JAHDQA010000090.1 GCA_018434075.1 Tissierellaceae bacterium | reverse complement strand
TTGAGAAGATATTCCCCTCTGGCTTCACAAAACAAATTATGTCTATCAAAAGTTTGTAAGGTTAAATTAGACCCCTAAATTTGTAAGACTAAATTAGACTGTTTTTGAAAAGGGGGTCTAATTTACTTTTACAATTAACTAGAAAATAAAAATTACCATATCTTTTGAAAGAACTATTGCAATATTTTCCTATAGGCATTATAATAGTAATCACCAACAGAGTGTTGGTGATTAGAAAGGAGGTAGAACATGAGAACAAAAAGTCCAAAACGTATGAAAGAAATAATTGATTTTGTAAATGAATACACAAATCATTATAGGACTTCTCCTTCTACCAGAGAGATTGCAAAAGTTGTAAAAACAGATAATGGTACTGTATATCGTTATCTTGTGGAGATGGATGAAAAAGGTATGCTTGAATATGATGGTAAAGAAATTATTACGCCAACCATCAAAAAGATGGAAACCGACATGATAAAAGCGGCTGTCTTAGGATCTGTATCTTGTGGACTTCCTCTTTTAGAAGAAGAGTATATCGAAAGCTATGTATCCTTACCTGCAAAGTTTTTTGATAAGGGAGATTATTTTATCCTTAGAGCTAATGGAGATTCTATGATAGAAGCAGGAATCGAAGATGGAGATTTGGTAGTTGTAAGGAAACAAGAAGAAGCTAATGAGGGTCAAATAGTTGTTGCTTTACTTGAAGATGGAAGTACTACATTAAAAAGACTATATCTTGATCAAGGGAATAAGTGCGTAAGACTTCATCCTGAAAATAAAAATATGTCAGATATAGTGACAGAAAATTGTTCTATTCAAGGGATAGTTGTAAAAATTATGAAAGACCTAGTGTAATTTCTAGGGTGAAAAAATTATGTTTAAGTTAGGAGTTGATACAAAGCAACTTCTAATAACAAACTTAGAAAAGAAGGATTTAAAGATGAAGAAAAAAATGATAGCCTTCTGTGGTATGTGGGTGTTAGATTAGTTAGTCATCTGTAGTTTTCTTTCCATAATCCACTTAGAAGGCAATAAGAAAAGAAGGATTGCAGATGAAAAAAAGAAAAAAATACATTATAGTATGCCCATATTGTGGCAAGGAATTATGTAAGAGTGGTTTTAAAAGTAGTTTTAATGATATGGAAATTAGATGTTCCAGGTGTGGAGCGAATTTAAAGATTGAAATTACAAATGGGATGATTATTTTTCATCCGGATAAAAATATATCCATGGTAGCTGAAAATTCAGTAGAATATAAAGAAAAAGAAAAAATATAAGAAGTATTAAGCGAGTTTCTGTGAAATTTATGTTTCAGCCATTGGACTTAGCAAAGAACTTTTAAGAATGGGAACATAAATTAAAAGTCTGTGGAGGGCTGGATTCGGCTTAAAGCGTCAGGAGCCACATAGATAAAATGCTTTTAACCTGGAATCAGAATCATGGAAAATATAGAAAGCTCTCGACTTAAGTATTTCAAGCAAAACTTAATATACTGAGGTTTATACAGAGGTGTTGAACTGGGCTAGTACCCTTAAGAACAACGGTTATAAATCAAGAGTTTGTTGACTGGTCTGAACTGGACAGGAATTCAATTATTAATTGAACAAGAATCCTTAAGAGCCACGCAAAACGGAAGTATTTATCTGAATAGATAAATCTGTTTTGTGTGGCTCTTTTTTTATTTCCCAAATACTTTCGTTATATGCGTCGGCTCTTAAACAAAAGAAAGAGCAGGTGCATATGAAAAAACGATGGGAAACCTACATTGCTAGATATCCATAATCTCTAATTTTGAAAACTTATTGATTTTTAAAATTAGGAGGTTATGGAAAATGAAAGAAAATAAAAAGAATTACTATCTCTTTGTAGGAGATAAAAAGATAGATGTATCAGAGAAAATTTATAAAGAATATTGGCAAGAAACCAATAGAGAAAATTATCTTAAAAGGCTAGATAGAAAGAATAAACTAAGTTATTTCTCAGAATTTGTTACAGAAGAAAAAGATAGAACTATTGAGGAGAGATTTGCAGATAAAAGTATTGGCATTGAAAAATTAGTAGCTGTAAAAATGCAGATTGCAGCTCTTCATGAAGCCTTGAATAAGTTAAACCCTGAAGAAAGGGAAATTATTCAGGCTCTTTTTTTTGAGGAAATACCACAAAGAGACTTGGCTAAAAAACTGAATATAAGCCAAGGAGCTGTCTTTAGAAGAAAAGAAAAAACCTTAAAGAAGTTAAAGGTCTTTTTAGAGGATTGGAATAAAAAATAAAAAAGTTTTTAAAAAAGCGAATCATGGTTGTGTTTTTTCACTGCCCAGGACCTGGTTAGATGACTCTTCTATGACCCCATCACTTTTAGATAGTCTTAAAAATGGTCTAGACTACCATGGCAGAGATGATGAATATTTAAATAGTTGGATTGGTAGAAAATATGTCATATTTTATATTTTGGAATAGTAAATTTTCATTCCTACTTCTATATATAAAGCAGGAGGTGGAAAATATGAGATTTGAAGAGTTAAGTAAAAAGCATCAAGAATTCCTAATGTACTGCTTATCAGATTATATTAAAGGCAAGGTTAAAAGAGAAGGTGTAGATAGCTTTATAGAACCGACATATGATGAGTATAAAACTTTCTTTGATGAATTTGATGAAGAGTATGAAATAGTTGATGGATGCCCTGAGTCAAAAGCTTGTAAGGGATTTTCAGTAAAGTTCAAAGTGGTATTAGAAGTGGAGAAATAGGCATAATAGAAGCACCCCAGTAAACAGGCTAGTTGAGAAATTCAGATTGCCTTTCTGCTGAGGTGTTTTCTTAATTTTCAACGTTCTAATGGTTTTTTCTATAGTTTCTCTGACTCATTGTATTAGCACAATCTCGAGTACAATAAATCTTTCTATCGTTAGACTTGGTAACTGTAAAAAAATTAGGGCAATCAGGTTTTTTACATTTTTTAATAAGTCGAAATTTTGGATTTTGAAATAATATAGAAAAATAAAGGGCTGTTATCAAATCAGGTATATCCCAAGATGTTTCCAATTCATAAGAATTATAAGTAGGAGTGATTTTTGAAAGATGAGAATCCATCTCCTTTTTTATCACATTTCTTGCAGTATCTAATATTATAGATTCATATTTAAAAGGGACTGCTTCAATATTCAATACTGCTGTTTCTTTTAGATTAATATATTCTAGATAATCACAAACTGAAGCTAAAAAATCAACCTGATAGTTAGGATTTTCATAATAGTTTGTGTATGCAAAATGGTTATCCAATTGTTTCCTAGCATAATATGAGTTCCAATAAATAGTATCTTCCCTAAATTCATCTTCTGAATTAAACTCATAAAAAGGAACATCTGAAGTTAGTCCATAAATATCAAAATCAGGATTAGACATATTAGGGGTGCTGAAAACTACTTTATCATTCATCCTAAATGAAATAGGTGGAGTTAGTAATAAGTAAAATGCACTTTTGAGTATCACAAGATAATCAGGTATATTTCTTCCCAATTCATAAATTAATTTTGTTAAAATACTCATTCTATGAATAATAAAAAATATGTCTTTACATTTAAAAAGGGAGTATTCTTCCTTTCCGATCTTAAATAGGAATCCATTCAAGTTTAAGAATTCCCCTAGTAATTCAATATCCCCAAATTTAATAGAAATAAAGTCCATCAAAACATCTTTATCTTTTCCTTCATCACCTTCTCTAAATAGATTTTCTCTTATTCGGAATTTAATGATATCATTCTCATTTTTTACTCTTAAAAGTTGAATTTCATTTCCTTTAGAATCAAAATCATTAAAAAAGATTGTGTCGCACTCTTCATTTAAGAAATCGAAGCCAGCATCAGTGATAGGCATATCCATAAAAACCCCTCCCTTATCCAATCATAACATAATAAATAATACTTGAATACTATTTTGTGAAAGGTGTAATACAAAACATAACATAAAAAATAAAATTATAAAAAACATAATACGACATTTATATATATCATGTTAGTGAATTTGGATTATAATTTTTGGTACAAGCAGTAGTAAAAATTGAAGATTAAATCTATTTAAATAGTAGAGGGTAAACTTTTTAATCAGAAACAAAACCTTCCTATTTAACTCTTAATCTAAAGATATTCAAAGCAGCCGAAAGGCTCGCCTAATAAAAAAAGGTGAGTTTTTTGGCTGATTGTAATGCTCTTTTCTCATCTGGGAAAGGGGCTATTTTTATGCCTAAAATACTTTCGTTAATGCATCGGCTCTTGAATTTAAAGAAAGAGCAGGTGCATATGAAGAAACGTTGGGAAACCTACATTGCTAGGTATCCATAATCTCCAATTTTAGAAATTTACTGATTTTAAAAATATGGAGGTTGTGGAAAATGAAAGAAAATAAAAAGAACTATTATATATTCCTTGGAGATAAAAAAGTAGATGTATCAGAAAAAGTATATAAAGGATATTGGCAAGAAACCAATAGAGAAAATTATCTTAATAGGCTAGACAAGGAGAATAAATTAGGTTACTTCTCTGAGTTTATATCAGATGGAACAGATAGGAGCATGGAAGAGAGGCTTATAGATAAAGCCGTTGACGTAGAGAAATTAGTAGCAGTAAAAATGCAAATAGAAGCACTTAATAAAGCCTTGGATAAATTAAACCCAGAAGAAAGGGAAATTATTCAGGCTCTTTTTTTCGATGAAATACCTCAAAGGGAGTTGGAAAAAAAGTTGAATATTAGCCAAGGGGCAGTCTTTAGAAGAAAAGAAAAAACCTTAAAGAAGTTAAAGGTCTTTTTAGAGGATTGGGAGTAAAAATAAAAGTTTTTTAAAAAAAGCGAATCAAGAGTGTGTTTTTTTCACTGTTATATATAAGGGACAAATTTGTAGTTCCTTAGAAAGGTAAAAAAATTATATATTTTAGAACTTTGACAATTGAATAGACCAAGACAGGACATTATCCGTTTAAGGAGCCAGTATGAAACTACGTCATGACCATTCTGCTGAAGAATAAATTCGGTTTAAATGAACACCGGCATAACGCTAAATGCAAGGGATATAAGGATGAGAGCGATAAATAGTTTGCTACAAGAAAGGATTGGCAAGACTTTTTGCAAAAATCTAGACGGTGATAATGATACTTCTATACGTTGTTGCTTCCCACCGAGAAGAAGGGAAGAGGTGAAATTCCTATGTAGCTGCCAAAGCACCTGTCAATGTCATGAAACTTAAATTTAAATATAAAGAAAGAAGAGGTAATGAAATGAAAAATATTAAAGAAAAAAATCAAAACTCTTCTTCTGTTAATTATGGATATAAAGATGAACAATTAATGGGAGCGTATTTGGATCAAAAATTACAAGAGATTCCTGAAGATAAAAAGAATGTTTTTATTGAAGTAGGAAATGTTGTTGTTAATTGTTGTATAGGAAATACAAAGGTTAGCATGGATGATTTTATATCAGATTTATGTAGGCTAGAATTAAGGATTTAGGGTGCTGACAGATATATATAAGTGCGGTAAGATAAAAATATAAAGTTTCTGAAATCCTTAATAAATTGCACCCAAAATAATTTATTAAGGAGAGTGTAGAAATGAAAAAGATTGAGGCTTATATGTATCTTCGTTTATCAAGAGATGATGGGGATGAGGGAGAAAGTAATTCTATTGGTAATCAAAGGGAACTTATAAAAAGCTATGCTGATAAGGCAGGCTTTCAAATCATCAAGGAATATATTGATGATGGTTTTACAGGTTCAAATTTTGATAGACCAGACTTTAAAAGGATGCTTAGCGACCTTGAAAAGAAAAGTTGCAAAACAATTATTGTAAAAGACCTTTCTAGATTTGGAAGAGATTATATTGAATCGGGGAAATTTCTTCAGAAAATTTTCCCACAAATGGGAGTCAGATTTATATCAGTCAATGATAACTATGATAGTGAAAATGCTGATGTAAACGACACACATCTTATTCTTCCTATAAAGAACTTTATCAATGATAGTTATTGCAGAGATATATCTATGAAAGTAAAAAGCTCTCAAAAGACAAAAAGACAGAGGGGAGAATTTATAGGGGCATTTGCTCCATATGGATATAGAAAAAATACTAAAAAGAAAAATCATCTTATAGTTGATAGGAATATATCTCATGTTATTAGAAAGATTTTTGAGATGAAAGTAGAAGGATATTCCTCAAAGGCTATAGCAGATGAACTTAATAGTCTCGGTATTCAGACTCCACAGGCTTATAAGGAAAGTAATGGTTCGAATTTTGCAACAGGCTTTGCTAGTAATAAAAGCAAATGGCAAGCTAAGATGATAAATAGAATTATTGAGAATAGAGTTTATCTTGGAGATTTAGAGCAAGGTAAAAGAACCAAGCTTAACTATAAGTCTAATAAGGAAATAAATGTTATTGAGGAAGATTGGATTAAAGTTGAAGGAACTCATGAAGCTATAGTTACAGAAACAATGTTTAATGTAGCTAACAAGATGATGGGAAGAGATATTCTTAATAGGAAAACTAAACCTGACTTTTTAACAGGGCTTCTTTACTGTGCAGATTGTGGAAATCAGCTTGTAAGAAGAACTCAGAAAACAAAAAGTGGACAAAGAATTTATTATATATGTGGCTTATATAATCGTGGTAAAGGTTGTTCAAGGCATAGTATTAGGGAAGAGGATATTTTGTCCTCACTAGATTATATCTTAAAACAACATATTAGATACCAGGAAGACCTGTTTGCAAGAATCAGAGAAACTGATTTAAGTAAAACAGAATATGAACTAGATCTAGATGATTTGCTTTCTGAAAAAAAGAAGTATGAAACCCTGAGACGTTCTCTTTATATGGACTTGGAAGAAGAGCTTATTGATGAAGAGGAATTTCAATCCTTTAGAAAAAGTTACCAGTTAAAAATAAAAGAAATCGAACAACAAATTATAAATAGAAAGAAAGCTTATAATGATTTAGAAGATATACTTACTTCCAAAGAAAACTGGCTTACAGGCTTGGAAAAGTATAAAAACATTGAAAGTATTGATAGGCAAACTCTTGTATTTTTTGTTGATCGTATATTGGTAGGGGAAAAGGATGAAGAAGGAAGACCAAGAATAACAGTATTCTTTAATGATATGGAGAAACTGGATATATTAAAGAGAATAATAAAAGGAGTTAAGAAAAATAATACTTCCAATCTTGTATCATTTAATAGTATAGCTATAAAAGGATTATCCACTCAGAGAGAGGGGGTAGCTCTTTATGGCTAGAATATCAAGAAGAGATCTTATAAAAACAGAGCAAGTAGAAGTTGTTAATTCATCTAGAGTAGGAATTTATACAAGACTTTCACAAGAAAGAACAGAAGAGTGGAGGAATAAATCATACTCCATAGAATCCCAAATAGAAATCTGCCAAGAGTATGCCAAGAAGGAAAATATGACTATAGTTAAAGTTTATACAGACTATGAGTATTCTGGAACAAACTTTGATAGACCAGGTTATATTGAAATGATGGATGATATTAGAAGTGGTTTTATAAACTGCATTATAATTAGGGATTTATCAAGACTAGGTAGAGAACATCTTGAAATGGGAAGGCTTGTAGATAAGGTATTTCCTTTTTTGGGAGTAAGATTTGTATCAGTAGTAGATAAGATTGATACAGAAAAGGGCATTGATGCAAAATTATCTTTTGAAATGTTAATAAAGAACCTTATTAATGATATGTATGCAAAGGATATATCTCAAAAGATTAAGACCAGTAGGAAGGTAAATGCAAAGCAAGGATTCTTTATAGGTTCAAATCCACCCTTTGGATATAAGGTGGTGAAGAAAGATGGAGGAAGAAAATTAGAACCTGATGAAGTAAGCATGAAAGTAGTCCAAAGAATATTTAATATGTATGTAGATGGAGATAATACACTTAAAATAGCTAAAGAACTTAATGAAGAAAATATAGCTACATCAAGTGCCTATAATAAAACAGGAAACATCATGCGTGAACCTGGAGAACCACAATGGAGAAAAGGCACAATATCTAATATGCTAAGACAGAGAGTCTATATAGGCTGCCTTGTTCAAGGTACTAAGGAAAATGTTCAAGGGGAAAAGAGTGGTCATTATAGGCAAAAACCCAAGGATGAATGGATTGTTGTAGAAAATGCCCATGAAGCTATTATTTCAGATGAATTATTTAATACAGCCCAAGAAATACTTGATAACAACAAAAGGAAAGATTATTTTAAAATAACAAGACATGATATGAAAAGAGATCCAGTTAATAAATACAAAGGTGTAATTTTTGATGCAAATACGAACCTACTTTTAATTAGGAATGGGGTAAGAAGCAATAAGAAAAATGCTAAGTTTTACTATTATAAGTTCACAAATGAAGAAAACAATGGTATTTTACTTGAAACTCCTTATATTTCTATAATGGAAAGTGATTTAGACAATCTAGTAATAAAGAAGTTGAAAAATGTACTCAGCATTGATGCAAGTGGAGAAGATTGTAAAGGTAGAATTATTGATATATGTAAAATGAAAATTGAGGTGGTAGAAAAAAATCGCAAGTCTATCTCTCTTAAGATTTCAAAACTTAATTCAGATTTGAAAAAATTATATGAAGATTATAGTTTGGGAAAGATTGAGAAAGAAGACTATCTTCAAAAAAGAATATTAAATAGAAAAGACCTAGCCATCTATGAAAAGAACCTAAGTAATCTTGACCTTGAGATCCTTTCAATAGAAGCTCAAGCCGAAGAGGAGATAGGATTATTTGATAATCTATTTTCCAATAAAGATATCAAACTAGATGAAAATATTATCCAGAAATATATTGAACGTATTGATGTATATAATAATGAAACTATGAAAATTAGCTTAAAAGGCTTTTTAGGTGGAAGGGAGATGAGGTTAAGTGATTAATATTGCTATATATCTTAGAATATCTGTACTTGAAAAAGGAAATCTAAGGCATACAGAAGATACAATAAATTCACAAAGGAATATTATAAAGAACTTTATCTTTAATGACCAAGAGCTTAAAAAAGCAAATATAGAAGAGTTTATTGATGAGGGTTATAGTGGCAGCACTATTTCAAGACCAGGCTTAGACAAACTTCTTTTAAAGGTAAGACAACAGAAAATAAACTGTATCATAGTAAAAGATATGTCACGATTTATGAGAAACTATATAGAAATGGGTGATTATCTTGAAAACATCTTTCCTTTTATGGGAGTTAGATTTATAGCAATCAATGATGGCTATGATAGCAGCAAGGAAGTTCAAAATGGAACTGAACTAGATATTCAATTTAAAAACCTTCTTAATGATTATTACAGTAGAGATGTTTCAGAAAAAATGACAACAGCCTTGCTTACGGCTAAGAAACAAGGTAAGTATACTTCTGGAACTCCACCTTATGGATACTTAAAAGATTCTGAAGACAATTACAAGCTTATTGTTGATGAAAAAGTTGCAGATAATATCAGGTATATATTTCAGCTTATTCTTGAAAGACATACCCTAAATGAAACTGCAAAGATTCTTAATAGCGAAGGTGTTATTACAGCAAGGGCAAGGAGAAAAGAAATAAAAGGCTACGATGCCTATGCTAACAGGTGGGAATCTACTGTAGAAGATACAATATGGTCCCACAGTATGGTTAGAAGAATAGTAAATAATGAAGTATATACAGGAACTTTTGTCTTTAATAAATCAAGCAAAAGTAAGCTTGATGGTGGTAAGGTTATTTATCATCCAAAAGAAGAATGGATAAGGGTTTATGATAATCATGAAGCTCTTATAAGCAAAGAAACTTTTGATGAAGTTGAAGAAATATTAAAATCAAGGCATAGAAAGAGTTTTGCAGTAAAGAAGAAAAAATATAAAAACAGTCCTCTTGCAACTTTTGTACGATGTAATAAATGTGGCTATAAGATAAGATTTAACAAAAGTTCCAATGGGAAAGAATTAGTAGGTATAAATCTATACTGCTATCATTGTAGAATGCTTGAGGAAGAAGAAAAGTTACCTCATTATAAGGAATTAGAAAAAGAGATATTTGAAATATTGAAAAATAAGTTTCATACAGATGAGGCAGAAAAGAAAAAGCTCCTTGATGAGCAAAAAGAACTTTATGACAGGAATGACCAGCTATTAAAAAAGAAAAGGATAGAGTTTGAGAATTATAAGTTTGGTAAAATTTCAAGAGAAGACTTTGTAGAAATAAAAAATCAGTTACAAGAATCTGGTGAAGAAAGTAATAGACGTATAGAAGCTATCGATAAGGAGCTTAAGGAAAGCGGAAGCATAGAAAACCTTACTGAAGATATTGTTGGGAAGTATATTAAAACAATTTATATTTCAGGAAAGGGTATAGAAAGAATAGAATATCAATAGTACAATAGAAGGAGATCCATTATTAGGGTCTCTTTTTCCATAAGTATTTATATAATATAGTATTATATTTTAACTTGATATTAGAAAGGAGCTATACTTAATGAAAAAATTTAACTTGGAAGACTGGGATATAGAACCAGAGTTAGATGTAAATAAAGATGATTTTGTATATGGTAATTATGTAGAGTGGGATAGGTTTAGGGACGAAAATGAAGAAAACTTAATTGATTATTTTGAAATTTATTTACCATGGAGTAAAAAACTTAACATCAGCGAATACATAGAATTTATAAGACAAGACTTTTTTATAAAGACTGATTTATTGGATAAATACGAGTTTAATAAATTATTAATATGTAAGCAAGGAACAAATGTATCAAATTTACAAATTCAGTTTATTGACCAAGGTGATATTGATTCAAGTAGTTTAATATCTGATATATTTGACTATTATGGCGTTCCTACAGGAACAGAATATGAACAAGAATTGCCTGAAGAATTGCAATATTGGTATAATCAATTTGATGAAGATTATGAATATGAGTATTATAAATCTCACCCGCTTAAAATCAATGACTATAAACAGACAGTATCTGAAATAAAAATAAAGATTGGTAAGAATGAAGATGAATTAGTAAAAAAGTCATTGATTCTAGCTTCACTCATAGTTAGTGAAAGTTTATTTAAGTCAATTATTTCTAATAGTTTACCTGAAGAGAAAAATATAAGTGATTTTTCAAAAAAAATAATAGATGATTACATTAATCAAAAACTCAAGAAAGATAATAGTAGAAGAGAACTTTTTAAAATTATTTTTAGTGTTGATACAGCCCCCAAACAAAACTGGATAGAATTAAGAAACTCTTTGGCCCATGATATTGAAGCTTCAGAGTTAACTGAAGATGAAATTAAATATTCTGATTCAAAAGGAAATATTTGTTCGTATGCAATTGAAGAGCTTTTTAAAGAACTATTTCAGTTTGCAGAAGAATTAGAAGATATTATTAATAAGTAGTGAAGGTATCAATGGACTTAGATAATATAAAATAAGTTAGATTTATATTTACATTAAATGAAAAACTATAGTTTAATATAAAATATTTTGTATCATACCCTTGACACGATAGGGCTCTGGTAAGACATTGACCAGTTTTAAGACAGCCCAATTAGCTTCTGCCTTGCCTTACATAGACAAGGTACTGTTTGTCGTTGACCGTAAAGATCTGGATTATCAGACCATGAAGGAATATGATCGTTTTGAAAAGGGGGCAGCTAACGGTAATACGTCCACAAGAGTTCTTCAAAGACAATTGGAGGACAGGGATGAAAAAGGAAATCCTCATGAATACAAAATCATTGTAACCACTATTCAGAAGTTGGATATATTCATCCGTAAAAACAAACAGCATGATATTTACAAGAAACATGTGGTACTGATTTTTGATGAGTGCCACCGTTCCCAATTTGGCGAAATGCATCAAGCTATCACGAAGAGTTTTAAGAACTACCATATCTTCGGCTTTACGGGAACTCCGATTTTTGCTGCTAATGCCAGTTCAGGAGGTAACCCACTGCTTCGCACAACCGAGCAGGCTTTTGGAGAAAAACTGAATACTTATACCATTGTGGATGCCATCAATGATGGGAATGTTCTGCCTTTTAGAATAGATTTTATCAATACCATTAAGATGCCTGATTACGTTAATGATAAAAAAGTCTATAGCATAGATAGAGAAAAAGCCTTAGCAGATCCACAGCGAATCAGTGAA